>NZ_JALBWT010000003.1:0-303920 GCF_023845525.1 Sinobaca sp. H24 | reverse complement strand
GCCAGGGAAAGAAAGAAACCTGGGCCGAAAAATGGGGACTGCACAATGATTTAAGTCTCTTCAATCCGGCGCCTGTGACTTAATATAAGAAGCTCAAATGTCAGAGGTTGTTCTGGCATTGGGCTTTATTTCACTGTACTAAGTTTATTCAATAAATAAAGATTGTTATTGGTATTTAACATAACTATACTGATAGTAATGAAATCAAATATACATAAGAGGGGAACGTCTCCCCATATATAGAAGCAGGGAGGACATCTGCCTTGATAAAGAAAACCCGGGAACCTGGTAAGAAACTGTCGCTGTTTCTTATTACATGGCCTATTTTCATTGAAGTTTTTTTACAAATTGCGATGCAGTTTGTAGACGTGTTTATGATCAGCTTTATTTCGGATGATGCGGTCGCTTCCATCGGAGTCGTCAATCAGATTTTCCTGCTGACGTTTGTTTTGTTTAATTTCACTGCTTTAGGTGCAGGTGTGGTGATCTCGCAGTATACGGGCGCCCGCAGAACAGAAGATATTAGTAAAATTGTCTCGCACGCGATTATTATCAACTTAGCCTTCGGTCTGTTTATCAGCGCCATCGTTGTCTTATTTCGTCTTCCTCTGCTGGAATTATTTAATCTGGCGCCGGAATTAATTACATATGCGGATACGTTTATGCTCATTGTCGGGGGCACTCTTTTTACCCAGGCGCTGGTGATGACGCTCTCTGCTCTGCTGCAGGGTAAAGGGTATACAAAAGACGTTATGTACGTCGTGCTTGGCATGAACGTATTAAATGTGTTTGGAAATTATGCGTTTATTTTCGGGGCTTTCGGCTTCCCGGAATGGGGAGTGGCCGGGGTAGCGCTGTCGACCGTCATATCACGGGTACTCGCCATGACTGTCTTAGCCGTCCTTTTGTATATCCGCTTGGACGTCTCGTTGAAATGGAGTGATTTTTACAAGTTGGAGCGGCGCCATGCCGGAAAAATTCTTCACATCGGCATTCCGTCCGCCGGTGAGCAGCTCTCGTATAATGGGAGCCAGCTGGCGATAACGATATTTATCACCACGCTTGGAGCCGCCGCTCTTCTACAAGAGTCTACGCTTTAAACTTAATGGCGCTGATGATGATATTTTCGCTGTCCGTAGGAAAGGGCATGCAGATTTATGTAGGGCAGCTGATCGGGCAGGCGAAAGAGAACTGGCGTATCATCAAATGTTCCGGGGCCTTAAAATAGCATTGCTGATCGTACTGCTTGTCGGCATGGTACTGGCTTTTTCGGGCGAAGCATTATTTCAGTTGTTTACGTCCAACCCGGATATTATAGCGACAGGCACTATTCTTCTTTTTATCGGCATTATTCTGGAACCGGGAAAAGCCGGTAATCTGATTATCATCAGCGCGCTCCGGGCGACAGGGGATGCGCGCTACCCCGTTCTGATGGGGATGCTGTTCATGTGGGGCGTGACCGTGCCGCTTGCCTATGTGCTCGGAATCTACCTTGAATTCGGGCTGATCGGTATTTGGATTGCGATGACGATAGATGAATGGGGAAGGGCCAGCCTGATGTATATACGCTGGCGGAGCAGAAAATGGGAAAGCAAGGCCCTGGTGGAAGAATACAAAGAAACGGCCCCGGTACCGTGAGCATCATCCTGGAAAGGATTCTTCTTTTGTGAAAGACAGGTACAATAAAAGCAAAGTAACAAAAGGAGTGATAAGGTGACCTTTATTGCTTACAATGATGCACAGAAAAACTTCGATAATATCATGGACCGGGTAAATGAGGATAAAGAAACAATCGTTATTACTGGAGAAAATGGAAATGCTGTACTGCTGGCAGAGAGTGAATATAACGGTTTACTAGAAACGCTCTACTTGCTGCAGAGGCCGAATAACGCTAAACGATTATTGGAATCCATAGAGCAGCTCGATTAAATAGAAAAAGTTATAAAAATACGAAGCAGACGCGCATAGGCGGCTGCTTTTTTCTATTCTGAAGTGTAACTATATGGAAAAAAGGGGAGAGTACCAAAGTATTAAAAAGTGGAGGAGATAATCATGGCAGCATACAGCGAACTGGTCAAAAAGTTGACTCTTGCAGAGAAAGCAAGCCTTTGTTCCGGAAAGAATTTCTGGAACACACAGAACATAGAAGAGCATCAGATTCCAGGCTTTATGGTAACCGACGGTCCGCACGGCCTTCGCAAGCAGGGGGGCAGTGCTGATCACCTGGGTCTGTCCGACAGCGTACCGGCTACGTGCTTTCCGACCGCTGCAGGACTAGCCGCCAGCTGGAACAGAGAGCTGATGGAAGGCGTCGGACGCCGTCTGGCTCATGAAGCCGGAGCGGAAGATGTGGCGGTGCTGCTGGGACCGGGGATTAACATCAAACGGTCCCCGCTATGCGGTCGTATTTTCGAATATTTTTCAGAAGATCCGTATGTCTCCTCTGAAATGGCTTCTGCCTATATTCATGCGGTTCAGCAGGAAGGTATTGGCACCTCCCTGAAGCACTTTGCCGTTAATAACCAGGAGTACCACCGGCTGACCATGGATGCACGCGTGGATGAGCGCACGCTTCATGAAATATATCTGGCCGCTTTTGAAGCGACGGTCCAAAACAGCCAGCCCTGGTCTGTGATGTGCTCCTATAATAAAGTAAACGGCGTCTTTGCTTCGGAAAATCACAGACTGCTGACGGAACTTCTTCGGGACACATGGGGATTTGAAGGGTTTGTAGTTTCGGACTGGGGTGCTGTGAATGAGCGGGTGGCCGGCCTGAAAGCCGGAATGGACCTGGAAATGCCGTCCAGCGGCGGTGTGGGCGACAAAGCGATTCAGGATGCTGTTGAAGACGGTACGCTGGATGAAGCAGTGCTTGACCGGACCGTAGAGCGGATGCTTGCTTTTGCAGATAAAGCCGAAAAAGGCTTATCCCGAAATTGGAACGTGGATAAAAAAGAGCATCATGATTTTGCGGTGCAAACGGCTGCGGAAAGTATGGTTCTTTTGAAAAATGAAGACGTGCTGCCGCTGCAGGCCTCTGAGTCAGTTGCAGTGATCGGGGAATTTGCTGAACAGCCGAGATTTCAGGGTGGGGGAAGCTCCAAGGTGAATCCAGCCTATTTAGATATTCCGCTCGAACAGATCAAAAAGACAGCGTCCGCAGATCAGCAGATTACGTATGCGCGAGGGTTTCACCTCGACCGCAACGACACCGATGCGGCTTTAGTGGAAGAAGCACTCGCGGCTGCGAAGGCCGCTGATAAAGTTGTCGTTTATGCAGGGTTGCCGGACCGGTATGAATCGGAAGGATATGACCGTACACATCTGCAGATGCCGGCGAATCAGGCGGCGCTGATAGAAGAGCTGGGACGTGTTCATGATAATGTGACAGTACTGCTCAGCAACGGTGCGCCGATTGAAATGCCATGGCTGGACAGCGTGAAAGGCGTCGTAGAATGTTATCTGGGCGGCCAGGGAATGGGGCAGGCGTCCGCAGATATTCTGTTTGGCAGCGTGAATCCATCCGGAAAGCTCGCAGAAACATTTCCTATGACGCTGCAACAGAACCCGTCCTACCTGCATTTTCCCGGCAATAAAGACAACGTGACGTACGGCGAGGGGCTGTACGTCGGCTACCGTTATTACGATGCAAAAGGAGAAACGCCGCTGTTTCCATTCGGCTACGGGCTGAGCTACACGACCTTTTCCTACAGCAATCTTCGGATCGATCAGCAGGAAGCAGGCAGTACGAATGTAACTGTCACCTGCACGATCACGAATACCGGTTCCACAGCAGGCAAAGAAACGGCTCAGCTGTATGTTAAAGATCAGAAAAGCAGCCTCGAACGGCCGGAAAGAGAGCTGAAAGGATTTAAGAAAGTTCATTTGGAACCTGGTGAATCCAAAGACGTGACATTTGAATTGAATGAGCGCAGTTTTGCCTACTACCATGACGGTTTCAGCCAATGGATCGTTGAACCCGGCACATTTACAATAACTGTCGGTGCTTCGTCCCGTGATCTGCGTCTGCACGAAGAGGTAGATATCTCAGAGGACACACGGCCGGTTACCCGGATACACCGCAACTCCCGACTGGGAGAATTAGCGCAGCATCCGGATTTAAAACCGGTGCTTGAAAAGCACCTTGCTTCGCTTGCTTCAAATAATCTGTTTGCCCAGCAGATGGTAGAAGAAGGCGGTGCCGCAGATCCAATGATGGAAGCAATGATGAAGGAAATGCCGCTCCGCGGACTGATTAATTTCAGCAGCGGCCATTTCACTGAACAGAACCTTGCTGATCTTTATAGAAGCATGTAACGCCCAAATAAATTAATAGAGAGAAGAACCCGTGAGCAGGCGGGTTCTTCTTTTTTATTGGACACAAGAAAGACAAAAATGAAATTGAAAGCGATTTCCTCTCATGGTAAAATAAAGGTAGAATAAGCTAGTCATCAGATGACCTGATCTTAAGCGGCGGATGCTCGACTGACATACAGGCATTCATCCGTTTCTAAAAATGAAAGCGTATTATTATCTGCTGAAGGAGACACCGTTATGCTAATGCTGACCGCTTTGAGCGCCGTTATTTTTCCGTTTCTTTTTCTTGTACTGCTCCGAATGCCGGCCATTAAGGGTATGTCGCTGAGTGCCGCTATTGTGATTTTTCTGGCGGTTTTATTCTGGGACATGGAAAGCCGGGTGATTCTGTCTTCTATTCTGCAGGGAGCCCATAAAACGTTGACGATCCTGTTGATTTTATTCGGAGCTCTCGTGCTGCTGAATACGCTTCGTAAAAACGGGGCGGTCGACCGGATCAACCAGGGATTTCAGAGTATATCAGCCGACATGAGAGTCCAGCTGATTCTTGTCGCATTTTTGTTCGGCTCGTTGATTGAAGGCGTTGCCGGTTTTGGAACGCCTGCGATGATTACGGCACCTTTAATGGTGGCGCTCGGCTTCAAGCCGCTTGCCGCTGTCGCGACGGCTCTAATTGCCGACAGTTCGGCAGTTGCTTTTGGAGCGGTTGGAACGCCGGTTATTGTAGGTCTCAGTACGCTTGAAGCAGCCACACCTTCCTTTTTTCAGGAGGTAGGAGTGACCGTGACGCTCATTGATTTATTCGGCGGCACCTTTGTGCCGGCCATCCTGATTTTTGTACTCGTGCTGTTTTTCGGAAAAGGGAAGGGCCTGAAAGATGTGTGGCCGATGATCCCATGGACGTTGATGATCGGTGCGGTGTATACGAGCTCCGCGCTCTTATATGCGTTTCTGTTCGGACCGGAGTTTGTGGCTATTCTCGGCTCTCTTACCGGCCTTACGGTCGCCACGATTACGGCGAAAAAGGGGCTGCTGCTTCCAAAAGAAACGTGGATGGACGCTCTACAGGATGACTTTACGATCGATACGGAAACGTCAGATATGAGTCTGCTTACAGCCTGGTCACCTTACGTTATAGTCGTGATTCTGCTGCTGTTGACGAGAACCGTGCCCTGGCTTGAGGAATTTACCAATACAGCGATTAACTTGTCCTGGATGAACATTCTGGGAGTAGAGGGAGTTAACTCTGAGTGGGCGTTTCTGTATTCGCCGGGGGCTATTTTAACGCTGACGGCCATTCTCGCTGTACTGATTCACCGCCGCTCGTTCCGTAACTTTACGGCCTCTGCGCTGGATGCGCTGTCTACGATTAAAATCACCGGCATTACGCTGTTTGCAACACTTGCGATGGTGCACGTGTTCAGCAATTCCGGCATGAACGCCAATGAGATAGTCAGTATGCCGGAGTATATCGCGGAAAGCATGGCGGCAGTCTTTGGGCCGATGTGGATCTTTGCCGCACCATTTCTCGGGATGCTAGGCTCATTTATTACCGGGAGTGCAACGGTCTCTACACTTACGTTTTCTCCGATTCAGTACAGCATTGCCACCGCAACCGGAGTGGATGTGAATACCGTACTGGGTGCGCAGCTCGTCGGCTCCGGTGCCGGCAATATGATCTGCATTCATAACGTTGTCGCCGCCAGTGCCGTTGTCGGCATGGAAGGAAAAGAAGGCAGCGTGATCCGGAAAACACTGGGCCCTGCCCTGATTTACGGGGTGCTCGTAGGAATTGGCGGATTTATCGTGATGAATGTGTTTTGACTTCCTTCTTTTCTCTCTCTATAATGAGCAGTACTAAAAGAAAAGGAGGGGTATTAAAAATGACTGCAGCGATCAGATTGCGCCACCCGGCTTTGAACAAGTAATTTGATATGTTCAAAGGCTCTGTTTTCGGAAAACAGAGTAAACGGGAGCAGTCTGCACATTTTTAATACTCTTCACGGGCCACAGCGGTCCAGGGAAGAAGGGCAGATTTTTCTGCCTTTCTTTCTTTTATTTGTGACTGGATTCAGCAGGACCTGTTCTTTCGTTTGCTCTGGTATGTATGGATACGGAAAAATCAGGAGAGGGAACGGTGAATGGAATGAACAAACAGGAAGTCAAACAGCTCGCCGCACAGAACGGGCTGGATATAGTGGGAGGTACGCTCCTGGGAAACGAATCAGGACTCGATTTTCAGGTGTTTCACGCCGAGGATAAAGCGGGGGATAAATGGATTCTTCGCCTGCCCCGCAGAAGCGATTCTATGGCAAAGGCAGCGCAGGAAAAAGCCGTGCTTGATGCAGTGAACCGCCATACGTGGGTAAAAGCGCCGGACTGCGGATTTTTACCGGGGAGCTGATTGCATATAAGCAGCTTGGCGGCGTGCCGGCCGGAACCATTGACCCAGCTATCCAAAACTATGTGTGGCAGTTTGATATTGAAAACAGCCCGGACGCCTATCATTCTTCCTTAGGAAGATTGCTTGCGGAACTGCATCAAATGCCTGCAGCACATGTGAAAGAGGCCGGCATCGTCATGCATGATAGTATCAAAGCGAGACGTTCGATGGCTTCAAGAATGGAAAAGGTAAAGCAGACCTTCGGTGTGGAACAGAAACTGTGGGAGCGCTGGCAGGCGTGGATAGCCAATGACGTCTTGTGGCCGGATCATACCGGGCTGACGCACGGCGACGTGCACCCGGGGCATATTCTCATTAACCCGCAGGCAGAAGCGACCGGCTTGATCGACTGGACCGAAGCGGCGGTAACCGACGTATCCCGAGATTTTGCAGCGCACTATCTTATTTTTGGGGATCGCGGTCTGGACAAAGTAATAGCTGCTTATGAAAATGCAGGCGGAAGAATCTGGCCGCACATGAAAGAGCATATTATTGAACTACGAGCGGCAGAAGCGGTGGTAGTTGCTGAGTTTGCGATATCGTCCGGCCTGAAAGATATGAAAGAGATGGCCGGACAGATGCTCGGAATCGTAGAGGAGTCTTAATCCTGAAAAATGGTATCATGATGATAAAGGAAAGAGGAAAGCAGCGAGATCGGGGCTTTCCTTATGTCATATCAGTAAAACACGAGGGGGAAATCATGGACAACAACAGCCGGACACGCAAAGAGCAGAGTCCTGCGGGTGATACAGTGAGTGTCGGCCTGATAGCCAGCCCGGAAATGGCTTCCTCTATAGCGCAGGCTATAGAGCCGGATTTTCCTTTCTATCTTGAGTTGTACGTAGAGGAGAAAGTATCCTGGAAAATAGAGGTCCTCACCGATGCGTTTGCCGGGTCTGCAGAACAGGTCTCGGATATTTTAGAAGAAGCAGAAACCGTAAAGCAGCTTCACGACTGGGATTATGCTGTTTGTCTTACCGATCTTCCCTTTTTCCGGGAAGGTAATTTTCTCGTGGCAGAAGTAAACGGAGAGCGCAGCATTGCCCAGCTGTCGCTTCCTGCCCTGGGAGCTGTTCCTATGAAACGTAGGGTTCGGGAAGCATCTCTTCAATTGATCAGTGAAATGTATCATGGCAGTTCGAAGGAAATAAGAGACAGGGAACAGGAAAAAGTAGAACAAATCCAAAGGCAGAACCAGCAGTATATTCCAAATAAAGGAGCTCGTGACCTGGTCCGCAAAGGGTGGTTTGAACGTATTGCTCCTATATACCGTGTGCAGGCAGAAGAAAGCAGAAGCATATCGGATGTACGGTTTATGGCCCGTCCGCAATGGAACGGCTACCTTCGTTTAATTACCGGCATGGTTCAGGCTAATAATCCCTGGAATATTTTTTCGACATTTAAAAGTGTGATTGCGCTGGCTTTTGCTTCAGGGGCCTACGCGATGATTTTTCCTACCCTCTGGCAGCTCGGGGAAGCCTATGAATGGGAACGTTCCCTTTTATTAATGATTGCTGCGTTTACCGCCCTGACGAGTTGGATTATTATTTCCCATGGCCTATGGGAAAACTCTTCGAAAATAGAATCACTTACGATGGTCAAGCTGCATAATACGTCTACCATTCTGACGCTGGGTTTAGGGGTTCTCGGTTATTATATTGTGCTGTTTTTCCTGTTTTTACTCTCGGTATTTTTATTTATTCCAGTAAGCATGCTGGAATCCAGTATCGGAGTGGACAGGGAGGTTGACCTTTCCTATTACCTTTCTCTTGCATGGCTGGTCACTTCGCTTGCGACATGTATCGGAGCCCTCGGGGCCGGCCTGGAAAATGAAGAAGCTGTTTTAAAGGGCACCTACGGCTACCGCCAGCGTCAAAGGAAAAAGCAGGCAAAAAGAGAGCAGGAACAAAAGGAGAACGTAAGAAACGAATAGAGAAGATTGGGTAAGGGATCAATGGAGAAGCCATAAGTGCTTTTAAAGAGGAGTATTCGTTATCAAGCGGATTCTCCTCTTTTTATGTTTTAATAGAAGAAGACATTCATTGGACGAGAGGGTAGAAAGGAGGAAAAGCACGTGATCCGCATTTTTAAAGAACGTCCTACATACAATAAAGACCTGCTGAAAAAGGATAGTATCGCAAGCCTGACACTTCTTGTAATGATTATTCCGCAGGGGATGGCGTATGCGCTGCTTGCCGGTGTGCCTGCGGTGATGGGGCTTTACGCTGCGACCATTCCGATGCTCGTTTATGCACTGCTTGGTTCCTCCAGGCATTTATCGGTCGGCCCGGTCGCTATTACCTCGTTACTTGTTTTTACCGCCGTGTCCGCTTATGCGCCGGCGGATACTGGGGAATATATTCAGTACGTGATCGTACTGGCCGCGATGGTCGGGCTGATTCAACTGCTGCTCGGTTTTGGAAAAGCCGGATTTATTGTGAAATTTATTCCCCATTCGGTTTTCAGCGCCTACACGTCCGCCGTCGCGATTATCATTGGGCTGAGCCAGCTCAATCATCTGCTTGGGGTCACGTCAGAAGGAAACCTGCGGGCTCATACGATTTTGTACAATCTTGGCAGCCAGTGGAACAGCATCAACGGATACACCGTGCTGCTCGGTAGTCTCAGCCTTGTACTGATACTCTGGCTGAAAGAAAGATGGCCGCGGCTTCCCGCTCCTCTTATAGCACTGTGTTTGGCTATAGCAGCCGTGGTGTTTTTGGGACTCGATGACGCG
Organism: Sinobaca sp. H24; assembly: GCF_023845525.1. Classification (NCBI taxonomy): domain Bacteria; kingdom Bacillati; phylum Bacillota; class Bacilli; order Caryophanales; family Sporolactobacillaceae; genus Sinobaca; species Sinobaca sp. H24. The sequence goes on along the minus strand of NZ_JALBWT010000003.1, from coordinate 294,423 downwards.
GGCGTTGCCATTGTCGGACAGATTCCGGCGGGGCTTCCTGCATTTACACTGCCGGAAGTAACGGGCAGTATGATCGTGAATCTCCTTCCGATGGCCATTGTTATTGCCTTAATGGGCTTTATGGAGTCTCTTTCCATCGGACGTGCGATCAGCAAAAAGGAACACTATGCGGTGCGCCCGAATCAGGAGCTCAAAGCGCTTGGCATGTCGAATCTTGTCGGCTCCTTTTTCCAGGGTTTTCCGGTAAACGGCAGCTTTTCGCGGACCGCGGTGAACCACGAAGCAGGAGGCCGGACGAAAGCGGCTTCTGTTCTGACAGCAGGCGGTGTGCTTGTTGTATTATTGTTTTTCACATCGCTGTTTTATTACCTGCCGAACGCGGTGCTTGCCGCGATTATTATTTCCGCCGTGTACAAGCTGGTCGACATTCAGCAGGCAAAGCACTTGTTTGACGTCAGGCCACTCGAAGGCTGGGTGTGGGTGCTGACCTTTCTGTCTACATTAATTGTCGGTATTCAGTGGGGCATTATTATCGGAGCCGTCTTTACGCTCTTGTTTATTATCCGGCAGAGCATGCAGCCTAATATTGCCGAGCTCGGCTACTTAAGCGAACAGGGAGAGTTCCGGGACCGGCGCCGGTTTCCGGAAGCGCTCCTGTTTCGAAACGGGATGCTGATGCGGATTGATTCCAACATTCATTTTGCCAACTACTCCTACGTGGAGGAACATATCCGTGAGCTTGCCGGCAAACGGACGGATATGTACTGGATGGTAATCGACATGTCCGGTGTCAACGATATTGATACCTCTTCGGTAGAGCAGCTGGAGGAATTTCTGCTGCAGCTCCAGCAGGAAACCGGAATGTTTTTCTATCTGGCCAACGTTAAAGGCTACGTCCGGGACACGATTGCCAAAGCCGAATGGAAAAAAGATCTGCAGCAGCGCGTCAGCTACCAGAGCATCGAGCACATTCTCGAGCAGATGAACGTCCGCCTGCCATCCCCCGACAAAAAGAAGACGGCTAAAGGACCGAATGATTTTATGATATAAATACAGCACAAAAAACCAGCAGAGTATACATTCTGCTGGTTTTTTTCGTTTGATAACTTATAAAACATAGCCGATGTCGTTTAGGTCAGTGATTTTTTCGGTAGGCTCCCGGAGACATTCCATATTTTTTTTTAAAAACGCGGTGAAAATAAGGATAAGTTCCGAAACCGCAATTCTCCGATATTTTCGACAAACTCATGGAAGTATACATCATTTGATTAATGGAAGCTGACAAACGGATCTCCATAGCGTAATCAATCATAGACTGGCCGAGCGTGCTTTTAAATAAATAGCTGGCTCTTGAAACACTTAACCCTACATGGGAGGCAACCTGGCGAATAGTGAAATTGTAAATAGCATGTTCTTCAATGTAGTGCATCATCTGAGTGACAGCATATGGACGTTGGGAAGTAAAAGAAGCTTCTTGAATGGTCCTTTCCAAATATAAACAAAGAGTTTGAAAAAGCTGGCTGATTAATTCTTTATCTATTTTTTGAAGAGTAGGACGTCTTATTTCTAAAATAAGGTGATTCCACAATGAAATTAATTTAGAATCCAGGCCGATACGTATAAAAGAAGAGCAGCTCGTCCGTTCCCACCATTGATCCATCCATATGTTATTACAATACATATAGTAATCGCCGCTCGGTGTATTCGAGTCTACAGAAAGCTCATAATGATCTCCTGGTTTAGCTAAGAGAAGGTCTCCTTTTTTTACACAGTGCCATCTTCCATTCAAAAATATTTTACTTCTGCCTTCTGTTTGTAATCTAAGTAAGTAATTTTTTAATCCGCGAACGTGGCTGTTGGAAAAACTTTTATTATGATATGAATAATCACAGTAAATATCTGTCATAAAAATTTCAGCCCCCTTTTTGAAATCAAAAGTAAAATAGTGCATGTTTTGATAATATCATCTATATAATTTTCAGAATAGTTGCTATAACATGAAAATCAGTTACCGGCACACAGAATCCCTTTATAGAAAGGAGAAATGGAGTATAAAAAAAATTTAGTTAATAATGTAAGCGTTATCAAAAATGGGAGGGCTGAAATTGAATAAAAAAATAGGTATTCAATTATTCACATTAAGAGAAGAAGCAATGCAAAATTTTGACGATACATTAGAGAAAATAGCACACCTTGGATATCAAGGAGTAGAGTTTGCCGGCTACTTTGGAGAATATGAAGCAAAAGATCTTAACAAAAAAATGAAATCGCTGGATCTGGAAAATGCGGGAAGTCATATTCCTTATAATACGTTGAGAGATGACATAAATTCAGTGATTTCCTATCAATTAGAAGCAGGGAGCAGCAGTATTGTATGCCCTATTATCCCGGAAGAGAATCGAATCAGTAAAAAGGGATACGAGGAAGTAGTAAAAGTACTGAATACTGCCGGGGAAGAGTGCAGAAGGCAAGGGGTTCATTTTAGTTATCATAACCATGCTTTTGAACTTGAGGAAGTGGATGGCATTGTGCCTCTGGAATATATTTTGGAGCAGACAAACGCGGAATGGGTGCAGGCAGAATTGGATGTGTACTGGCTTAAAAAAGCAGGAGAGGACCCAGTGAAATGGCTTGAGCGCTATAAAGACAGAATGAAAAGAATTCATATAAAGGATATGACAAAGGATGAAGAGCAGTTTTTTGCAGAACTTGGGACAGGAGGGCTCGAGGTAGACCGCATTATCGAGCAAGGGGAAAAGACAAACGCAGAATGGTTTATTGTAGAGCAGGATAAAACGAAGAAAACACCGTTTGAGAGCGCAGCGATCAGCATGGAATATTTGAAAAACATAGCAGTCAAATAATAAGGGGGAGTTATGTTGAAAAAGAGAAATGCTTTATACGGTGTATTGATGGGGAGCATGATAGTTGCAGCAGGCTGCGGGGGAGGAGACGTGGAAACAGGAGGAGAAGAAAGCCAGGCAGAAGGAGAAAACACCACGATTCAATTTTGGCACATAGAAACAGGAGCAAAAGAAGAAGTGTACTTAAATGCTATCGAGAGATATGAAAATGACAATCCCGGCGTCACAGTCGAACCGCTGCGAATACCAAACGATGACTATAAGCAGAGAATGGTGGTTGCGATGTCTGGAGGAAATCCTCCCGATGTTTTCCATTCATGGGGAGGAGGCTGGCTCGGGGAATTTGTTGACAGTGGACAGGTGCTCAACTTGAGCGAAGAAGATGTAAGCACGGATCGCTTTTTGGATCTTGCGATGGACAATTCTACTTATGAAGATGAAGTATACGGCCTTCCTCTTGGACTTTCGCTGACAATGAATTTTTATAACGCAAAGATATTCGATGAGCTTGGGCTGGAAGAGCCGCAGACATATGAGGAATTAAAAGAAGTGATAGAAGTATTAAAAGAAAATGAATACGATCCTTATGCGTTAACCAATCAAACCCAATGGCCTGGAAGCTACTTTTATATGTACTTTGCTGATCGTTTAGGTGGCTCTGAACTATTTGCAGAAGCCTTGGAAGGAGAAGGCAGCTTTGCTGATGAGGAATTTATTGAAGCTGGAGAAAAGATTCAGGAATTAGTGGAAATGGACGCTTTTAATGATGGGTTCAATGGCATTCCTTATGATGCAGGACAAGGCAGGCAGTTAATGTATTCAGAACAAGCGGCGATGATGCTTATGACGACAACGTTTGTAAATAATGTGAGAGATGAATTTCCAGAATTTGAAGAAAATCTTGAGGCATTTACTTTTCCAGAAGTTGAAGGAGGAGAAGGAAACCCAACTAATTTGAATGGCTCTGTCTCACCGGTACTTTCTGTATATGAAGATACAGAACACAAAGAAGAATCTATTGAATTAATAGAATACCTGACAAGCGAAGAAACAGCGCAGGATTTTGTAGAAAAAACATCCAGCCTTTCTGGACTGGAAGGAATTGTTTCAGATGATCCCTACGTACAACAGTTCAGTGAATTAGTAGAAGAAGCGGAATTCATTCAAATGCCATACGATCAAACGCTGCCGCCTGAACTAGCTGAAACACACCTGAATTCTGTACAGGAAGTGTTTGGACTTAGTATAACGCCGGAAGAAGCTGCTGAACGAATGGAAGCAGAAGCAGAAAGTAGTCAGGAGTAAATGCATATGGTTTTGTCCATTTTATTCCTGAAGAGGAAAGGAAGCGTTTCTAATGAATGATGTAGCGTATAAACGATCAGAAGCTGCCAGGGCATCCAGTAAAAACAAGCGTGTAAAGAAAAATATTTGGGTGATTACAGGCTTTATGCTTCCGGCTCTTCTGGTTTATGCAGTATATACTCTTTATCCGATTCTGGCGACATTTAATTATAGCTTCCTGGATTGGAGCGGGGTCAGCGGCGAAAGTGAATTTATTGGTGTACAAAATTATGTAACACTTCTTAACGACGCCAGCTTTTGGCAGGCTCTGCAAAATAACCTTCTGCTGGTTTTGGTTTCTATTTTTTTTCAAATACCGCTTGGTTTAATCATGGCGTTAATCTTATTCTCACCTGTTATTGGAAAAAGGCTGTTAAATGTTATATTTTCCTGCCTTACTTAATGTCAACGGTAGCGATTGGTCTGCTGTGGATATTCTTATACGATCCCAGCAACGGTCCTATTAATCAATTTACTTCTGCTTTAGGACTTGGTCAATTCAACTGGCTTGGGGATCCAAATTTAGCAATGGTAGCCATTCTTATCGTTGTTATCTGGCAGTTTTCTCCCTTTTACATGATTTTATTTAAAGCAGCTATGGTAGGAATACCAGAGGAGTTATATGAGTCGGCAAAGATAGACGGCGCGAACGGCTGGAAACAATTTCTGTATATTACCTTCCCGTCTCTTATGCCGACCATTGTAACTTCTTCTGTATTAGCAATTGTCGGCTCTTTAAAAGCATTTGATATATTTTTTATTATGACTGGCGGAGGGCCTGGTAATGCTACTGAAATTTTAGGAACGTATATGTACAGTCAGGGGTTTGTTAATTTTAATATGGGTTATGCCAGTACGATAGCTGCAGTAATGTTTCTAATTGCTTTTGTCTGTGTGCTTATCATTCAATTTATTGACTATAAGCGTAAGAAGAGAGGGATCCTGTCATGATGACTGAGTTAATCAAACGAACGAGTCTGTATGTAATGGTTGTTATTTTGCTGATTTTCACAGGATATCCTTTTCTATATATGGTATCAACATCATTAAAAAGCATGAATGAATTCTTCGTAAATCCTTTTCAGGTTATACCTGAATCATTTACTTTTCAAAACTTATAGCAGTATTTGATATGGGGCTGACTACGTATTTTGTAAACAGCCTGATGATAACAGTATCAGCGGTAATATTAGTCGTCTTTGTCGCCTCTTTGGCCAGCTATCCTTTAAGTCGAATGCGGTTTAAATTAAACCGGCCGTTGTTTTTACTTTTTGTAGCAGGCATGATGCTTCCCATTCACGCCACATTAATTCCGATTTTCGTATTAACGCAGAACATGGGCCTTTATGATACATTATTTGCGCTCCTGGGCCCCTATATTGCGTTTAGTTTACCTATATCTATATTTATTTTGACCCAATTTATGCAGGAAATTCCTAAAGAGCTTGAAGAAGCTGCTCAAATGGATGGAGCAAATCATTGGAGTTTATTCTGGAAAATAATGTTTCCAAATTTAGCTCCTGCAATAGCAACGATTGTCATTTATAATTTCGTGTTTTTATGGACAGAATTTATCTTTGCATTGATTTTGATCAGCAGTCCTGGAAATATGACTCTCCCGCTCGGACTGCAAAACTTTTACGGAGAGTTTTCTGTAAATGTACCAGGTTTAATGGCCGCGCTGACGCTTGCAAGTATTCCAGTCATTGTTGTCTTTTTACTGGCTCAGGAAAAAGTAGTAAAAGGACTTACAGGAGGAGCAGTAAAAGGGTAGAAAAAGAGGTGGAAATTATTGAATATAGGCATATTAGGATGTGGATATATAAGCGGCGTATATATAGAAAACACAGCATATCTGGATAATATAAATATTATAGGATGCGCAGATTTAAACAATAATAGAGCAGTGGAAACGTCTGTCAGGCACGGCATCGCCTGTTATAGTGTCACGGAACTGTTAAGCAGCCCGAGTATTGATTTAATTCTTAATCTTACGCCTCCCAAAGCTCACTTCGAAAGCTGCAAAGAAATTATAAAAGCTGGAAAGCACGTTTATGTAGAGAAACCAATAAGTATCAGTACACTGCATGCCGAAGAATTATTAAGCTTAGCAGATAAATATAATGTAAGAATAGGTGTGGCTCCCGATACATTCATGGCAGACCCTGTACGAACAGCTCAAGAAATAATTGATAACGGGGAGATTGGAATCCCTTTAGCTGTCAATGCCTTTATGCTGAAGTCGGGGCCTGAAAAATGGCATCCTGATCCTGAATTCTTCTACGAACAGGGAAGTGGTCCAATGTATGATATGGGACCATACTATGTAACAACGCTTGTTCAATTATTAGGGTCGATACGATCTGTATCCGCAGCATCGAACATCATTCAGGTCGATCGGCAAATAGAGACAGGCTGCAAAAAAGGAACGAAACTAACAGTTGAAACGCCAACCTATATATCAGGGAGAATGGAATTCGCTAGTGGAATTATTGGAACGTTAGTAACAAGCTTTGATGTAATGAGTACAAAGCTTCCGAACATAGAAATTTATGGAAGCAAAGGAACTCTTGTTATTCCGGATCCTAACACGTTTAGTGGAGAGATTATTATTTACATGGAAGATACGAAATCCTGGGAAAACCGCATGTACGAAACCACCAGATTTAATGGAAGAGGTATGGGTCTTACCGACATGATTCAGGCGATAGAAGAGAACAGGTATCACGAAGCCAATGGACATTTAGGGCTGCATGTGTTTGAAGTACTTGAAGGGTTTCACCAGGCTCTTGAATCAAAAGAACAATATTATTTGAAAACCAACATTGTATAACAAAGGAGCAATCCATATGATAAAAGTTGGAGTAATAGGGTGAGTGTAGCAAAAAGAGACATTTACCTGAGTACAGAGACAATACGGAGGTTTCTCTCGTAGCTTTATGCGATTTGAATCAAGAAAGAGCGGAATCAACAAGTAAGGAATATGGAGCAAAAGCATATACGGACTATAAGCAGATGATTCAACAAGAACAATTGGATGTAGTCTCTGTCTGTTTACCTAATTATCTTCATGCAGAAGTCACCGTATATGCATTAAAAAATGATCTTCATGTGCTATGTGAGAAACCAATGGCTACTTCGATGGAAGAAGCAGAGGAAATGATAGCAGCTTCCGAAGAGTACAATAAAAAATTAATGATGCTCATAATCAAAGATTCGTTGATTCTCATGTAAGAGCAAGGGCTATCGTAAAAAATCAGGAACTTGGCAGAGTGTTAAGCTTTCGAACAACATTTGGGCATGGCGGCCCTGAAAATTGGAGTATAGATGGGGCAGATAGTTGGTTTTTTGAAAAAGATAAAGCATATATAGGTTCTTTAGGAGATTTAGGGGTCCATAAGGCCGATTTGATGAGGTATTTATTAGGGGAAGAATTTAGTGAAGTAGCCGGTTTCGTAGAGAAAAATGCAAAACAAAACAATGATGTCGACGACAATGCTGTATGTATAGTCAGAACAAAAACAGGAATTATTGGAACGATAACTTCCAGCTGGGCATACGGAGCTGCTCATGATAATTCTACTATTTTGTATTGTGAAAAAGGGATAGTAAGAATGGAAGATGATCCATCTTATTCTCTTGTTATACAGAAAGAAGATGGAGAAATAATAAAACATAAATTAAAAGCAATTCAATCAAACGAGGAAGGAGGACAAACGACTACTCACATTGTGGACCATTTTGTAGACTGCATTTTGGAAAACGTGAAGCCCCCGATAGACGGAACAGAAGGAATGAATTCTCTGCAGATCGTATTGGGAGCGCTTGAATCTAATGAAAAACAGGAAATAATAAAAATGAGAGCAACCATGGCGAAGCAGTAAAGTAAAATAAGCGCCACAAAATAACACCTCCACTCATCTTATGAGAGTAGAGGTGTTATTCATGTGATTAAAGGTGCTTATCATTAATCAAAAGATAACTTGTCATACTAAGTGAATTTTAGTACAGTTTACTTAGTTGTACGCATAAATTAAGTGGAGTGAAAAGAACATCGGAACCATAGTTTATCTACGTAAAAATGTAAACGGTATCAATATACATAAAACATAATAGGGAGTGAAAGACATATGGTGAGCAGGCAGCCCGGAGCATCTGTCATTATTGATAAGGACTTTGTGATTTCTGAGATAGATAAACGGATTTACGGCTCGTTTATTGAGCAGCTGGGACGGGCCGTGTATGGAGGAATCTATGAGCCGGACCATCCTGAGGCAGATGAACAGGGCTTTCGCAAAGATGTGATGAAGCTAGTGAAAGACCTGCAGGTTCCTATTATCCGCTACCCGGGAGGCAATATGGTGTCAGCCTACAACTGGGAAGATGGAGTAGGGCCGAAAGAAGACCGCCCCCGGCGGCTGGAGCTTGCCTGGCAGACAATTGAAACAAACCACGTAGGAACCAATGAGTTTGCCGACTGGTCGGCCAAAGCTGGAAGTGACGTGATGATGGCGGTAAACCTGGGGACAAGGGAATCGATGCGGCCAGAAATCTGCTGGAATACTGCAATCATGCCGGTGGCACCTATTACAGCGATTTAAGAAAACAGCACGGCTATGATAAACCGCTAATGCTATCAAAACGTGGTGTCTCGGAAATGAAATGGACGGCTCGTGGCAGCTTGGCGGCAAAACAGCAGAAGAATACGGACGTCTTGCCTATGAAACAGCAAAAGCAATGAAGCAGGTGGATCCATCGATTGAACTGGTAAGCTGCGGCAGTTCCGGTGCCGCGATGCCTACATTCCCGGAATGGGAAGCAGTGACGCTTTCCCATACGTATGAATTTGCGGATCATATTTCACTGCATCAGTACTATGGCAACGATGAAAATGACACAGCGAACTTTTTAGCCAACTCACTGGATATGGATCAGTTCATCCGTACCGTCATTTCCACCTGCGATTACATTAAATCAAAAAACGCAGCAAAAAAACGATGACCCTCAGCTTTGACGAGTGGAACGTCTGGTTTCACTCCAGTGAAGCCGATCAAAAAGCTGGAGCCCTGGCAGATTGCGCCGCCCCAGCTCGAAGATGTGTACACGTTTGAAGACGCCCTGTTGGTGGCCAATATGCTTCACACCCTGATTAACCACGCCGACCGTGTAAAGATTGCCTGCATGGCGCAGCTTGTTAACGTGATTGCGCCGATCATGACGGAAAATCAGGGCAGAGCCTGGAAGCAGACGATTTATTATCCTTACTACTACTTATCTGTATATGGACGGGGAAAAGCGCTGAAGCCAATTATCCATTCGGATAAGTACGATTCCAAAGAATTCACAGATGTACCGTATTTAGACAGTGCCGTTGTTTTAAATGAAAGCAAAAATGAACTGGTTTTGTTTATGACCAACAGGCATCTCGAAGAGGGTTTGTCTGTCAGCTGTGACCTGCGTTCCTTTGAAAAAGCTGCAGTTATTGAGCATGTTGTACTGGAACATGACGATCCAAAAGCGGTGAATACGAAAGACAAAAAAACGTAACACCTCACAGCGGGGGAAATGCAGTTATTGAGGAGACCATGCTGCAGGCAAAACTGCCCCGTATGTCCTGGAGCATGATACGGGTGAAAGTGTAAAAATTAAAAGGAAAGACCGACAGCTTTTACAGCTGCCGGCCTTTCTTTTATTTGTTCACATCTATTTTCAGGCCGATCGAGAGCATCGCTTCCGGCAGGCTCCGGGTAACGCGCAGAGACTTCAACGAAATTCTCATCGTTACAATCTGCTGGGCGAGTTCCGGGCGCATACCGGATAAAATAACGGTAATGCCGAGCAGCTTCAGCGCCTGGTGCAGCTGCTGGATGCTGCGGGACACCACATTATCCATTTGATACACGCCGGACAGGTCAACAATTAAGTAGGCCAGACCCAGCTCGCTGCCTGTCTGCATCGTTTTTTCCATCAGCTGCTGGGCCCGGCACGCATCCAGCGTACCGATCAGCGTTAACACCGCCACATCACTGGTCAACGGTACAATTGGAACAGACAGCTCCAGAATTTCCTGGCGCGTCAGCTCCGCCGCTTTTCGGTTGTAGTCCACGTATGCTTTGGAAAACGTGTAGACCGCCTCATCAATGGCCGTGTTGACGCTTGATTCGATCTCACGGTAACAATCAAAGGAGAGCTGCTCGCCGCCTATTTCCTTTTGAATAAATCGAAATACCGCCTCCCGGTAATGGGGAAGAAACTGCAGAGCTTCATCGAGCGGGAGCTCCTTTTCTGCAGAAAAAGTGCCGATTTCCTTTCCCCACCGGCTGATTTCTTCAAGTGCTTCGTCCCGTTCATATTTGGACATCGCCTGGCCGACCAGTCCGATAAAGTTGGAACGGATGTTCATTACTTCCTCACTTTCGAGGCCGTGTCTGGAAAAACGAAGGAATTCGCCGATTTCCTTGGCGATTTGTTCTCTATGTTGAAAAACACCCTCTCCTAAAGAGGCAATTTGTACAGCGTTCATCATCACATCTCCTTGAGATTTATAAGTGAAGCAGGATGGATCATCCTCATATGTAAAAATGAGTCATATGTTAATTTTAGCAGAAGCTTTAAAAACAGGCTATTAATTATATCGGTTAAAATAAAACAGGGATCAGTCTGATAAATAAAAGAACTGATTTTTTTTAAATCAACAGAAAGCCGATTGAAATAGGCTGTAAAAGGAAATAAGCTGAAGAAGAGGGAAATAACGTTTCTTTTATGACAAAATAAAAAAGGTGCCACTATATGAAAATAACGGTTACGTCCAATGAAAAAAAAGCAGGAGTCTCCCAGTCCACGGTGTCCAGAGTGATCAATAATTATCCTTATATCCGGGAAGAGACGAGGCAGAAAGTCTTAAAAACGATTGAAGAAATGGGCTTTACTCCCGACGAAGTAGCCAGAAGTCTCAACAAACGGAAAACAGCAACAATCGGTCTGATCGTCGGTGATATTTCCAATTCCTTTTTTGCAGAGACGGCAAAAATTATTATCAGCGAAGCGAGAAAAAGAGGATTTGACGTGATACTCTCAGACACCGACCACGAAAAAGAAAACCTGAAAAAATCGATTGATATGCTGGTAGGCAAACGCGTGGAAGGCATTATTATCGGTTCGGTGGAAAGAACCGAGGAAGAAGTGGAACGGCTGTATCATTCCCAGACCCCGGTAGTGCTGTATAATACGCGGACAGATGAGAGCCCGTGCGATTATTTTGTGCTTGATAATAAAAAAGGTGCCGGAATAGCGATGAATTATCTGTTTCAAAAACAGCACCAGCGGATTGGATTTGTGTCTCCGTCTGCTAAATATTCCACCCTGCATGAAAGAATGGAAGGCTACAGGCAGGCACTCCTGGAAAAGGGAATACCATACGACCCGGAGATTGTGTATAACAAGCCTCTGGAAGCAGAAGAAATAAAAAAATACTTAACATCGATATTATCGATGCCTGCCCCTGTTACGGCTGTATTTGCCGCTTCGGACCAGATTGCGGTGACGCTTTTGGAGCATTGCAAACGAATGAATATAAGCGTTCCGGAGGAGCTGGCCGTTATTGGATTTGATGATATTCATTTATCTTCCAATCCTTTTATTGATTTAACAACCATTTCACAGAAGCATCAGGTAATGTCGCTGTCCGCGGTGGAACGGCTGATAGAACTGATCCAGGCAAAAGAAAAAGCACCCCGTCACGTACAGGAAATTATGGAGCCGGAACTTATCGAACGAAGCACTACCTAAAAAAAGTATCAAAAGTAGTTTACAAAAATCAAAAAACTTGTTAACCTTTGAATACGTATTCAAGAAGAGTGCGTATTCAATCATTTAGTTGGAATTTAACAGGTTCTCATTTTTTTTAATGCATTTTGAATACGTATTCAAAATAAGGAGGCAGACGTATCAGCAGAGACTTTTTTTCAGTAGAAGGAAAAACAATCGTAATCACAGGAGCCAACAAAGGACTGGGACTGGCTGTTGCAGAAATGCTTGCTGAAGCCAAGGCTGATGTCGCTTTAGTCGCCCGCGATGAAGCAGGACTAAAGGCCGCTGCAGAGAAAATAAAAGCGGACGGCTTTAATGCGGAGTACTTTGCCTTTGATTTAACCAACACAAATGAGCTGCCGTCTTTTTTTGAAAGCATTTATCAGAAATTTGGAAAAATTGATGTCTTAATCAATAATGCCGGCACGAATATTCCTGTACGGGCAGAGGAAGTCACGGAAGAACAGTGGGATCAAATACATGATATTAACTTAAAGAGCGTTTTCTTTGCTTCACAGGCAGCAGGAAAATGGATGATCAAGCAGGGCCGGGGCAAAATTATTAATATGTCCTCCCAGATGGCCTTTGTCGGCTATTATAAAAGAGCAGCGTACAGCTCGAGCAAAGGCGGCATTACCCAGCTGACCAAATCGCTCGCCGTGGAGTGGGCGCCGCATCATATTAACGTAAACGCGATTGCCCCTACATTTATTGAAACACCCATGACGGCGAAGATGTTCGAAGATCCGGATTTCCGCAGGGATGTGCTTGCAAATATCCCGATGGGAAGGCTTGCTAGTGCAGAGGATATATTCGGGGCTGTCCTGCTGCTCGCTTCTTCATCATCAGACATGATCACCGGCCACACGCTGCGCGTTGATGGCGGCTGGACCGTATGGTAGAACAAAAAATCCAAACAACCAATCAGGAGGAATAGTATGAGTGAAAAGTCAGTAAAAACATTAAATGAACAAATGAAAGACAGAATCATCCGATTTGAGGATTTAAAAGCAAAAGGTATTCCATTGATGTTTATCGACAGCATTATTCCCGGCCATCAGCGCATTAACTACGCACTTATCGGCGATACGGCAAGCGAAAATCCTGAGTATAAGCCGATGATCACAGAACCGCACGGTTTTCAGATCGGAATGGTGAAAGCGTTACCAGGAAACGGTCCTGCTTTTCATACACATGATTACATCGAAACATTCGTACCGTTAAGCGGAAAGTGGAGATTTTACTGGGGCGAGGGCCCGGATCAGATTGACGGTGAGGAAATTATCGGCGAATGGGATCTAATAACGCTGCCGCCCGGCTTGTACAGAGGACTTGAAAACGTCGGTGAAGAAGAAGCCTGGTTGTTCGCCGTACTCGAGCAGCACGAAGTGTTTGAAGGCAAGGATCCATACTGGGCTCCGGAAGTCGTGAGAAAAGCGTCGGAATACGGCTTTGATGCGGACGATAAAGGAAAAATGATCGCTCCCGATAATTTTAAACAGCTGGAAAAAGAAATGGCCGAGAAATTAAAAATGGGTGAGTAAATCACCGATAAAGGCAGAATACACATGATACAGAATCAGCTCAGGCAGCATAAATAAGAAGGAGGAAGTCAAGATGGAAAGCAAAAATACAGAAAAAGCCGCTAAAAAACAGGAAAACACAGAGGTGGAAAAAACAAACGGCCGCCCGGCTCCGGCTCCGGCTTCAGCTTCAGCAGAGGAACCAAGGTGGGCCGTGAAAAACACCTTTCCCGCCAATATCGTCCATTATGCCGACAGCAATGACGTGAATGCAATGGACAGCCGCGATGACGATGATTACATGAACCACATAGCAAAAGAAGACGTGAAAAAACAGTCGATGAAAGGCTTCGGCGATTACAATAACATCATCGATTACATCGTGAAAATAACATGGCAGATATGGAACGAAAAGGATATCGGCATGATCTATGATACTTACAGCTACGGCGTGCAGATTCACCGGGGCAGCGTAAACAGCCATGGAGTCAACGAAGTGATTTCCGGCACGATGCAGACGCTGCAGGCATTCCCGGACAGGTCAGGCGTAGGCTACAGCATTCTCTGGTCCGGCAACGACGAGGACGGTTTCTTTACTTCCCACCGGGGCAGATCAATTGCTACCAACATGGGTGATACTCTGTACGGCCCGGCTACCGGTAAAAGAGTTGTCTTCCGCACCGTGGCAGACTGCCTGATTCATGAAAATAAAATTTACGAAGAGTGGCTCGTCATGGACACGTACCATCTTGTGCAGCAGCTGGGCTTTGATCCGGTGGAAGTGGCAAAGCGCACAGCCAAGCAGACAAGTAAGCTGGCGCCGTCGATGTCATTCAACTTAACCCAGACAGCTGAAGAAGGAATGCCGCCAAAGGAATATATACCAAAGTCTTCCTCATTTGAAATCGGCGACTTTATGCTGGAAATGATTAATAAAGTCTGGGAACGCCGCTCGTTCAACCAGGTAAAAACATTTTACGAAAAAAATGCGGTCATGCATTATGTCTGCAACAAAGATATGGCGGGACACAGCGAAATTCAGGGGACCCTGCTGAACCTGTTTGCATCCATTCCAAATGGAAAAGTACTCATTGACCGGGTGACGTGCAACAAAAAGGGATCTGACGACGATTGGGATGTAGCAGTCCGTTGGAGAATTCAGGGTCTGCACAGCGGTATCGGCTATTTCGGTTATCCGAGCGGAAAAGCAATTGAGATTAACGGCATTAACCATTACAAAGTCCGCAATCAGAAGATCCAGGAGGAATGGTTCCTGTTTGATGGTCTGGAAGTGCTGCGCCAGGTGTATACTGATCATAAAGATGACAATGACGGAGACTTCTCGTTCGAGGATGGAAACTTTACGGGCGTTTCTTAATGAAAAAAGAGGTGGGCGGTCATGCGTTCAATTGCAGAACTAAAAAGAGGCTACCGAGCAAAACAATTTACTCCCTCTGAAATCGTCGAAGAATGCCTGCAGAAAATTCATAAAGCAGATGCGTCGCTTCGTTCCTTTATCACTGTCGCAGAAGAGGAAGCACGTCAGCAGGTCCTGGCTGCAGAAACCCGCCTGAAAGCAGGCCGCAGCAGGCCGCTGGAGGGAGTTCCCATCACCTACAAAGACATTATTAACACAAAAAACATCCGCACGACCAATGGAGCCTGGATCGACAGGCATCAGGTGCCGGCAGAAGATGCCGCGGTAGTGCACGATCTTCGTGAGAACGGGGCCATTACGCTGGGAAAAGCCAACCTGCATGAATACGCATTTGGCGTGACTTCGCGGAATCCTTTTTACGGAAACGTGAAAAATCCCTGGAACAAGCAGCATATGGCAGGCGGATCAAGCGGCGGATCAGCCG
The DNA here is from genome assembly GCF_023845525.1 of Sinobaca sp. H24. NCBI lineage: Bacteria > Bacillati > Bacillota > Bacilli > Caryophanales > Sporolactobacillaceae > Sinobaca > Sinobaca sp. H24. Next base: position 279,021 of record NZ_JALBWT010000003.1, on the reverse strand, counting down.
CCGCGGTGGCCGCAGGCTTCTGCTTTGGATCGATCGCAACCGATACGGCAGGCTCCATTCGAATGCCTGCCTCGTGCTGCGGGGTTACCGGGCTGAAACCAACCTACGGATCCATCCGCACGGACGGGGTTTTCCCGTTGTCGTGGTCCCTCGATCATATCGGCCCGATTGGGGCTACGGTGGAGGATACGGCTCTTTTGTACGAGCATATGGGAGGAACAGCCGTAGCGTTTCCGGCCGGTGAAAAAATAAAAATAGGTGTACCGTCTGGTTTTTTTAATGAACGTGTTGATGAAGAGGTAAGCCGCACATATAAACAGGTTCTCCGTAACCTGGAGACAGAAAATATAGAATTGATCGAAGTGGACGTTGATTTTTTGAAAGAAGCGACGGCCGTTTCCAGAATGATAGCCGCTCCGGAAGTAACATACATTCATGAATATCGGGCCGATCTCAAAGACTACGGAGAGAACATTGCTCCTGTTTTTGAGAAAAGCCGGAACTTCTCTGCGCTCGATTACGTAACGGCGCTGCAGACAAGAAACATAATGAAAGAAAAGCTCTCTCAGTTATTCAGAACGATTGATGTGCTGATCACGCCAACGCTTCCCGTTACTCCGCCTTTACTGCATGATCAGGTACTTGCCGGTGGAGAAAGTATTGATGATGCGATGATTCGTTACACATGCCCATTCAGCCTGACCGGCCATCCGGCGCTTACGATGCCGGGAGGTCTTACTGAAAATAATATGCCAATAGGCATCCAGCTCATTTCCGGCTGGCTGCGGGAAGACATTCTTTTACAAACGGCATTACTGTATGAAGCGCGATTTCTGGATGCTTTTTACGAGGAAAGAAATCGACGCTGTACAGTGTAGGGTTATCCCTGCAGTCGAAATAGTACGAATGTTTAAAAAATAGTTTATGAGGAGGAAACATGTTGAAAAAATCTTCAGCAGTATTCTTTACCGGCGCAGTCGTTTCTTCATTGGTCCTGAGTGCATGCGGCAATGATTCAAGTTCAGAGGATTTAGAAGGCGAAAGCATTACGGTAGCTCTGTCGGAAGGCGACATCGGCCAATTTAACGCCTGGCAGGCAAGAAGCGAAGAATTTACAGAAGAAACGGGCATCGAGGTGGAATTTACCGAAGTTCCGTACAACAACCTGCTGGACCGGATTACGACAGAAGGGATTTCAGGGCAGGGCACCTTTGACCTGGTCACGCATCTGGACGTTATGGGGCCTTCCAGCCGCCAGTTCTTCGAGCCGCTGGATGAGTACGCCGCAGACGATGATTACAATTTTGACCGTTTCCCGGAATCAACGCTTGATTTATCCACGTATGAGGGAGAAATCTACAGCCTTCCGGTTAGAGCAAACGCCCAGCTGATGTTTTACCGCAAAGACGTGTTCGAAGATTTAGGCATTGATCCTCCGGAAACATGGGAAGAACTCGAGCAGGCGGGAGAAACGATCACGGAAGAAACCGACATGTCCGGCATTGCGCCTTACTACCAGGCAGGAAACAACGGCCAGAATTTATACATGTGGACCTCCTATTTATGGAGTAACGGGGCGGATATTCTCGATGACGACATGAAACCTGTCTTTAATTCCGAAGAAGGTATCGAAGCCACCCAGCGCTATATTGACCTGCTGGTGGAAGACGAAATTGCGACGCCAGGCTCCGTTTCGTTTGGAGAGCAGGAAGCCAGAACAAACTTTAAACAGAGCAATTCCGCGATGTGGATCGGCTGGTGGTGGGTCTACTCTGACTTTAACTTCAGCGATTCCTCCGATGAAGAAGTTCTCGGAAATGTAGGGTTCACAACGGTTCCCGGCTGGGAAGGCAAAGAAAGCGTGTCGAACATTTCCACGTTCCCGCTCGCTATGATGAAAGACTCGGAGAACAAGGAAGCCGCCTGGGAATTTATGAAGTGGCTGAGCGAACCTGAATTTGAAAAAGAAGTCGTACTGGATGCATTGAACGGCGATTCTCCGTCCGACCAGTTTTCCACCGATATTTCACAGACCGCCAACCTGAATGACGAGGAGCTCAACGAAGCAGGGGACGACTTGTTTACGACCGGCGGGGAATCATTTGAAAACGCCCAGACGCTTCCTAAATTCGAAAACTGGCCGGAAGTCTCAGATATTATAAGCAATGCCATTTCCAACATGGCGACCGGTGAATCAGTGGAAGATAACCTTAACCAGGCAGCAGAAGACGTGGAGCAGCTGCTCGAAGAAGAAGGCTACTACGACGAATAAACAGAGCATGCCACTACGTGAATAGTATAAAGGAGGTAAAGGGGTGACTAATAAATATTTCAAGTACCTGCTGCTCGCGCCGGCTTTTTTAATACTTGGAACCATCACGATTTATCCGTTGATCCGCTCCTTCTGGATCAGCCTGCACGAATGGAATTTAACTGATTCCCTGGACATCGGGGAATTTGTCGGCATTGATAATTACCTGCAGGCCATGGGAGACAGCGGCTTTTGGAACAGCGTGACCGTCACGCTCACGTTCACGTTAGCTACCGTATTTATTACGATAGCCAGCGCGATTGCCGTCGGTATTCTTTTAAGTAAGGAAAAGCCTTATATTTCCTTTCTCCGGGCTATCTTGATTATTCCGTTTGCTTTAAGCCCGGCCCTTGTAGGATATTCCTGGAGATTTATGTTAAACCCCGACTATGGTTTATTTGATCGAATTATCGGGTTTCTCATCCCTCCATTATCTGGTGTGGTCATGCTTGGGACACCTACGACGGCGCTTGCGGCACTGGTTTCCGTAGCCGTCTGGATCTGGCTGCCGTTTATCAGCCTGATGTTTATCAGCGGGCTGATGGGACTTCCTAATGAAGTCTATGAAGCCGCTAAAATTGACGGTGCTTCGAATATGCAGATTTTGTTTAAAATAACCCTGCCTATGCTTCAGCCGATCATCCTCATTGCTTCCATCTTAATGACGATGTTTTCGTTAAAGCAGTTTGACCCCATCGTTACGATGACGAGCGGGGGACCCGGCAATTCGACAGAAGTGCTCAACTTCCTTATTTACAGCACCTCTTTCAGGTACTTTGATATGGGATATGGAGCAGCTCTTGGTTACATCTTAGCCATTATGACCATTGGTTTCGTGCTTATTTACATGAGGCGTCTGGTAAAAGGAGGCGAATGGAACTAATGAATAGTGTAACGGCAGCCAAAAAAGAAAAGCAGGCAGCAAAAGCGGTAAGTACAAGAAGAATAGCGGCCGAGGTCGTGGAAAAAGTCGGCGTTCTGCTTGTCGTAACCTTCTTATTTCTTCCGATTTTCTGGATTGCATTAACTGCGTTTAAGCCGGCGTCGGAAGTTTACTCGCTCAGCGTATTTTTCCAGCCGACGCTTGAAAACTTCAGCCGCATATTCAGCTCGGCCTATAATTTTGAGAACTTTTATTTCAACAGCTCCATTGTCGTGTTTTTTACGCTGCTTATTACGCTGCCTGTAAGCGTACTGGCAGCCTACAGCATTTCCCGGTTCCAGATGCGCGGCAAGCAGGTTTTTATGTTTGCGATCCTTGCTACGCAGTTTATCCCATTGATCGTCAACGTCATTCCTTTCTTTATTATGTTCCGCAACTGGGGCATTTTGGATACGACGCTTGCCTTAATTATCGTCAATCTCGGCCATACGATTCCCTACGCGATCTGGCTGATCAAAGGATTTATCGACAGCATCCCTAAGGATATAGAAGAAGCGGGCTTAATTGACGGGGCCGGACGAATGAAAGTGATTTGGCATATTCTTCTGCCGATGGCCCGCCCGGGTATTATCACGGCGACGGTATTCTGCTTCGTTATTACCTGGAATGAATACATGTTTGCCCTAATCCTAACCAACCAGGACGCGGTGACTCTGCCTGTAGCACTGTCTTATTTTGTCGGCGAAAACGGGGTCATCTGGAACGAAATGGCAGCGGCCGGCATGATCTATGTGCTGCCGACAGTAGTCTTTATGCTTCTTGTCCGCAAACAGTTCGTTAAAGGAATGAGTGCGGGCGCAGTGAAATAATACAGAATGTTGGAAAGGAAGTCCCTATGGAATATATAAAGAAAGCCAACGATATCTCAATGGAAATAACAGAGGAAACCGAAAACACCGTAAAGCAGATCATTAAAGATGTGAAAAGCAGCGGAGATGAAGCGGTTCAGATGTATGAAAAAAAATTCAGCCAATCCTCCAGGCCGCTCAGAGTGACAGAAGAGGAAATGGAGGAAAGTATAGCCACGCTTCCCGAGGAAACGAAAGTGCTGATCGAGCGCATTGTGGAGCGGGTGACGAAATTTGCCGAAGCGCAGATGGAATGTCTGCTGCCGCTGGATAAGGATTTTGGAGACGGTATTCGCATGGGACACCGCATTATCCCGGTCGAAAAAGTGGGCGCGTATGTGCCGGGCGGACGCTTTCCCTTATTATCCTCGGGACCGATGGTAACGGCACCGGCGAAAGTGGCCGGCGCGAAAAGAATTATTGCCTGCAGTCCGGCTAATTATAATGGCGGCATTCATCCGGCCGTCCTGTATGGACTGAAATGCTCCGGTGCGACCGATGTGTTTGCTATCGGCGGCGCCCAGGCAGTGGCGGCGATGGCGCTTGGCACAGAAATGGTACCGGAAGTCGATGTAATATCCGGGCCCGGCAACCGGTTTGTAGCAGAGGCCAAACGCCAGGTTTTTGGAAGAGTCGGGATTGACCTGATAGCAGGACCGAGCGAGATTCTCGTTTTCGCTGATGAGACGTCTAATCCTAAAGCGTGCGCGGCAGATCTGCTTGCGCAGGCAGAACACGATCCGAATTCCAGAGCCATTCTCGTCTCCCTGTCCAAAGAGCAGGCGGAAGCTGTGATAGAAGAAGTCGAACAGCTTCTCGAGACATTTGCAGAAACATCTCCGGCCCATGAAGCCTGGAGCAATGGGGGCGAAGTTCTTGTGGTGGACAGCCTTGAGGAAGGTATTGAATGCTGCAACGACTATGCGATTGAACATCTGCATGTTCATATTCCCCAGCACGAAACGTTTAAAGACCAGTTCAAAAACTACGGATCTTTATTTTCAGGTGAAGAAAGCTCGGTAGTGTTTTCCGATAAAGTCTCCGGCACGAACCACACCCTGCCTACGCACCGCGGCGCCCGTTATACCGGAGGATTATGGGTTGGGAATTATGTGAAAGTCGCCACCCATCAGACGATAACAGCGAACGGTACGCAGTATTTGGCGGAACATGCCACCGCCCAGTCGGAAATTGAAGGGTTGGAAGGACACCGCTTGTCTGCCGAATGGCGGTTAAAAAACTGATGGATATAAAAGGAGGGGGAGCATGGATCCTCTTGTTTTAATACCAGGATCATTGTGCACCAACGAGCTGTGGGAACATCAGGCTAAACATTTGTCAGCAGGGCGGGAGGTTTATATTCCATCTATAGCTGAGCACGACAGTGTCACAAAAACAGCAGAGCATATTTTGAACAGTGTGCCCGGAACGTTTTCATTAGCCGGTTTGTCACTGGGCGGGATTATCGCGATGGAAATTATGAAACTGCAGCCGGAACGAGTAGACAGGTTGGCCCTGCTCGATACGAACCCGAATCCGCCTACCCTTGAGCAGATAAAGGGATGGAACAGCCAGCAGCAGGGCATACAGGACAGACAATTTGACCGTATCGTGGAGGAACAGTTTATTCCGGCTGTGTTGTATGAAAAAGAAAAAAATGAACCGGCACAGGAAATCACGAGGAAAATGGCAGCAGAAATCGGGGAAGACGGGTTTTTTCAGCAGCTCGAGGCAAACAAAGGAAGACCGGGATTTCTGGAGGACCTGCTGGATATTCAATGTCCTGTGCTGGTGATGGCCGGCCGCCAGGATGCGCTGTGCAACAATCAAATTCATCAGTTGATGGCCGCTCATATAACGGGAGCCAAGCTGGTTTTTATCGAAGAGTGCGGCCATTTAAGCCCGCTTGAGCAGCCGCAGGCCGTAACGGCTGCGATGGCCTGCTGGCTTCAGGAAGAGTGTACGATTGGAGGCCGCTATGTTTACCAATAACGTAAAAGAAAAAATCCAGAATCAGGAATTGACCCAGGGGGCTATTACGAGCCTGTATTCCCCCGCTTTAGTGGAGATGCTTGGGTATGCGGGGTATGAATTCATCGTGATAGACGATGAACACGGAGCATACAGCGGATCGGAGATGGAAGACATGATCCGCACCTCCCAGCTCGCCGGCATCGTTCCGATCGTAAGGGTAAGCTATGACGCCTCCAGTATCCAGAAAGCGCTGGACCGGGGGGCATTCGGCATTCAGGTGCCGATGGTTAACACAGTGGAAGATGCCGAAAGGGCGGTCAGCCTGGCGAAATATCCTCCCCGCGGATCAAGAGGAACGGCATTTTCCATGCGTGCCGCCGGATTCGGCTTTTTAAACAACGGACAGTTTATGGATGACTCGGACGACAATATTTTAGTGACGGTGCAGATTGAAACGGTGGAAGCCGTGAAACATTTTAAAGAAATCATGAGTGTACCCGGCGTGGATATGGCCTTTCTCGGCCCAACAGATCTATCCGTTAATATGGGATATAAAAAGAATATCGGCGGACCGGAAGTTCAGGAAACGCTCGACAGCCTTTACCAGCAGGCTGAAGAAATGAACGTTCCCATTGGCACCATTGCGACCTCTCAGGCAGAAACAAAAGCCGTTGCCGAAAAAGGAGCCGTGTTTGTGTCGCTCGTCGTGACCACCTTAATCAAAAAAGCGCTGAACGACTCGCTGATACGATAACAGAAAATCATGATCAAAAGTTCACTTCCCAGAGAGAAGTGAACTTTTTTATGTAAATGTAAACGTTTTTATTGTACAGATGGATTTTTTGTGATAGTTTATTAAATAGATACAACATAGATCTAAGTTAGATCTTTCAGAGGAAAGGATAATGCCGTATGAATAATCGCCTGCTTTTAGCGTTTTATGGAGATGATTTCACAGGTTCTACAGATGCGATGGAAGCGCTGGATCGTTTTGGTCTGCGAACCATATTGTTTCTGGAAGTGCCTTCAAAAAAAAGGATAGAACAGTTTCAAGATGTGCAGTGCATCGGCATAGCCGGTACGGCAAGAGCGAAACAGCCGGAAGACATGAAACAGGAACTCATACCTGTTTTAGAGAAATGCAGAGAGCTTCAGCCTCATTTTGTCCACTATAAGGTTTGCTCTACTTTTGACTCTTCCCCGGAAGTAGGAAGTATTGGCTTCGTGTGTGATCTGGCAAAGCAGTATTTTCCGGACGATACATACCCGCTGCTCGCAGCTACCCCTGACTTAGGCAGATACACGGTTTTCGGCAACCACTTCGCTGCTTTTCACGGAGAGGTCTACCGGCTGGATCAACACCCGGTCATGTCCAGACATCCCGTGACTCCTATGGATGAAGCAGACCTGGGAAAACATCTTCAAAAACAAACAGACCTCTCTATTGGATACAGAACGATTATAGATATGGATAAGAATGCGCCGGGAGATCATGATCTTACAGACAAAGACATTACGATTTACGATGCCAGCGAACCTAAACATATGGATTGGTTCGCAGACGAACTTTGGAAACAAAGAGGCGGATCCTCCCAGTTTATCGTCGGTTCTTCAGGAGTAGAATACGCGTTTGCATCCAAATGGAAAAAAGAAGATATCGTGCAGGAGAAACAGCAGAGTCGAAAAGCAGAACGTGTGGACCAAATGCTGGTGGTATCAGGGAGCGTATCCGCCGTAACAAAAAAACAGCTGGAAAAGGCCGAAGCCGCCGGATTTCATATGATACAGGTGCCACATCAGCTGATAGCAGAAGAATTGTCTCCTTCTTATATGGATGACATTCTGCAGGCTTTGCAGAAACATAAAAAAGTAGTTCTCTACACCGCGAAAGGGCATGATGATTCTGCAATTGCAGAAACCAAAGCTCATTTAAGTAATATGGGAGTAGAAAAAGAAGACATCGGCATGTTTATCGGCAGACAGCTGGGGATCTGGACGAAATACCTGATGGAACACGCTGATCTTAAAAGGCTCGTTGTTTCCGGAGGAGATACCTCGGGGTTTGTTACCTCCCAGCTCGGCATTTACGGACTGGAAGTGCTGGAGTCAATTGCTCCGGGCGCTCCCTTATGCCATGCTTATTCGGAGGAGTCCCGTTTTGATGGATTAGAAATTGCCTTAAAAAGCGGCCAGCTTGGCGGCGAAGACTTTTTCGAAAACGTATTCCTCGCCGGGGAAAGCTGACACCTCCCCGAAATCCAATACTTGAATGTGAGGCGGGCGTATATGCTTTTAAAAGATGTAGCGTATCAGCAGATTAAAGAAAGAATACTGGACGAGGAATATCGTCCTTCCGAATTTTTATCCGAGCGTACATTAATTAATGATTTACAGATGAGTAAAACGCCAATAAAAAATGCGTTAACCCGTCTGGAGGCGGAAGGTTTTCTGAGTGTTTCCTCCAAACAGGGAATATTCATCCACGATTTGTCTGTGGAGCGGATTAACGATATCTATAACCTGCGCATTGCGCTGGAAACATTTAACTGTGAAGAAATATATACACGGATTACGAAAGATCAGCTTAAAGAATTAAAAGTAAATATAGAGCAGACACAGCAGGCAGCCGAGAATCTGGATGTCAAAATGTTTGCCACGCTCGATCACGAATTTCACTTAACGCTCAGCGAGATCGCGGGCAATCAGGAGATTACGAGAATTCTGCTTAATTATCAGGATCACCTACTGCGGATCACGCTCCGCCATCTGGGACGCGATCCGCAGCGGGTTAAGATTTTTTACCAGGATCATATCAGGCTGTATGACGCTTTAGTGAATCAGGAAAAGCAGAGCGTAGATATCATGAGAAAGCATCTTCAGGATTCCAAGTCGATGCTATTTAAATAAAGAGGAGTGGAGACAGCATGAAAGCAGTTTTTGTAGAAGAGGCAGAAAAAATTGTACTCAAAGAAGTGGAAAAGCCTGGTATAAAAGAAGATGAAGTACTGATTAAAGTGTTCACAGCAGGTATCTGCGGATCGGATATTCATACGTATAAAGGACTTCATCCTTTCCGTAAGCCGCCTGTCGTAATCGGTCATGAAGTAGCCGGTGAAGTAGTTGATATTGGAAAACATGTTTCCAATGTCAAAGTGGGAGACAGAGTCACCGTAGAGCCCCAGCTCGGCACTGGAGAGAGTGAAGGCGAAATGACGGGGAACGTCAACTATTCTGATAAGAGAACGGCTCCGGGCATGGGAGAGTGGCTTGGTACAATGGCTGATTATTTTGTATCACCGGAGTCGCTTGTTGTAGCATTGCCTGATTCGGTTTCCTATGAGCGAGGAGTACTTGTAGAACCACTTGCAGTAGGAGTACATGCTGCCTATAAAGCAGCAGTTAAGCCAGATGATAAAGTCGCAGTATTGGGGTCAGGGCCGATTGGACTGTTGACACTTACAGCGGTTCGGGCGAAGGGCGTAGAGCAGACTGTCGTGACCGACGTGCTTGATTATTCACTTGATGTGGCCCGGGAGCTCGGAGCATCCGCTACGATTAACATTAAAGGGGACAGCGAATGGATTGAGAAAGCGAAAACGGCGGCTGGAGATCTTTGACAAAGTATTTATCACTGCAGGTGCCGGGAATTCTTAATGACGCATTAAAGCTATTAAAAAAGGAGGCAAGGTAGTCACTGTAGCTATGTTCCATGGACCGCAGGAGATAGATATTGAGCACGTGCAGCAGAATGAAAAAGAAATTATTGGCTTATGACTTATAATCGCCGGATACGGATGAAGCGCTGGCTATTATTGAAAAAAATGAAATACCGGTAGATAAAATCATTTCCCATCGGATGGATCCTGAACAGGCAGCTGAAGGATTCCGTATTGTTGATAAAAAAGAAGATGAATCCGTTAAAGTCTTAGTGACATTTAACCAATAGGAGGCATAATCATGAAACATCTTAAAGCGGCAGCAACAGGTGCCACAGCATTGATGTTTATCATAACGGGCTGCTCCGGAGACAGCTCTTCCTCACAGGAAGCTGAAGCAAATGAGCCGGTGACACTTAGGCTCGGTCATATTCAAAGTGAAGATGATGCCTGGCATTTAGGATCGGAGCGCTTCGCGGAGCTTGTAGAAGAAAAAACGGATGGATCCGTAGAAGTGGAACTGTATCCAAGTTCCACTCTTGGTTCCGACCGCGATTTAGTAGAAGGAATGCAGATAGGATCAGTTGATTTTGCTCTTGTAGCAGGAGTTATGTCCAATTTTTACGATCCTTATGCTATTTTGGAACTCCCTTACTTATTTGAAGATTCGGAACATTTAGAAGATTTTCTATACGGTGAAGGAGGAGAACAGCTCCAGCAGGATACGTTGGAAGCAACAGGCGTCCGGGGACTTGAATTTTTTATGAGAACGCCCCGTGAACTGACCTCCAATCGATTAATAGAGTCTCCTGAAGATCTGCGCGGTCTTAAAATCCGTGTGCCGAATATTGAAGCGTCTGTAGAAGGCTGGGAAGCAATGGGTGCCAATCCTACCCCGATGAACTTCAGCGAAGTATACTCTTCTCTTCAAACCGGCGTCATTGATGCTCAGGAAAACCCGGCAGCTTTCATTACGAACGCCCAGCTCCAGGAAGTACAAAACTATCTGGTTATGACAGATCATGTATTTGGATACGTGCAGTTGTTAATGAGTGATGAAACTTACGCAAAGCTGACGGCACAAGAACAGACTGCTGTAGAAGAAGCGGCAGAGGAAGCGAGAATTTACCAAAATAATCTGGTAGCCGATCAGGAAGCTGAAGCGCTGCGGATTATGGAAGAAGCAGGAATGGAAACGATAGAAGTTGATCAGGATGAATTTAGAAGCAAAGTACAAAATGTAAATGAACGGCTGGCAGATAAATACGGTCAGGAATTATATAACGATATTCTGGAGATGAGAGAATAAAGGAGGAAGCAGTATGCATGGCTATATTTCTGTCATAGACAAAATAAATAATATTATTAAATACGCAGCTTATTCCACGTTTCTCTTACTTGCTGCACTGGTATTTGCCCAGGTAGTTACACGATTTGTGATCAGCTATCCGCTGGCATGGACTGAAGAAATTTCAAGATATCTTACCATATACATTGTTTTTCTCGGTTCTGCACTTGCGATGAGGCAGCGGCAGCATATAGCGATTGATTTTTTAACCGAAATTGTAAGCGCTGTAAATAAGAAAAGATTGAATATAATAATACTTATCATATGCGCAGTATTCTTTGCCGCGTTAACCTACTTTGGTACGGTACTTACCATAACGGTCGCGGGTCAGTCGACGCCAACGCTGCAGTTTTCAATGGCATGGGCCTACGCAGCTATTCCATTAGGCTCTTTCATGATGCTGCTTAATACAGTCGCAAACATATTGGAATGGAAAACAGGAGACGTCAAAGAGAATAGTGGTGACATCCTATGATACTGGCATTATTTGCTTCATTAGTTGTCCTGTTTATATTGGGTGTTCCGGTAGCTGTTGCTCTAGGGCTTTCTTCAAGTATTGCGCTTTTAGTAGGAGCGGATACTCCGCTGCTTGTTCTGGCACAGCGGGCGTTTGTTTCACTGGATTCGTTCCCGCTTTTGGCCATTCCTTTATTTATGCTGGCTGGTGTTGTAATGGAATATGGAGGCATTTCTCAGCGGTTAATTAATTTTGCAAACGCGCTGACTGGTCATATGACTGGAGGCCTGGCTATTGTAACGGTAGTAACGACCATGTTTTTTGCTGCAATATCCGGTTCAAGTATTGCTGCAACGGCTGCCCTTGGGGCCATTATGATTCCGGCCATGATTCGAAGAGGTTATAACAAAGAGTTAGCAGGAAGCGTACAAGCTGTATCCGGAACACTTGGCATTATTATTCCACCAAGTATTCCGCTTATTTTATACGGCGTTGCTGCCGGTGCATCGATCGGAGATCTATTTATTGCCGGTATCGTGCCGGGCTTTCTCATAGGACTTGGACTTTTAATTACGGTAGTCATCATCGCAAAAAAGCATGACTATCCTAAAGAACCAAAAACATCAGGAAAAGAACTGGGACAAGCTTTTTTAGGAACGATCCCTGCTTTAATTATGCCTGTTATTATACTAGGTGGTATTTACAGTGGTGTGTTTACAGCAACAGAAGCCGCTGCTGTAGCGGTAGCTTATGCTTTTTTCATTAGTATTGTTTTTTATCGTTCCATCACCTTCAGCAACATTGGAGCCATTTTAAAGCAGGCTACTACTACCACATCAACGATTATGTTCATTATCGCAAGCGCGGGCCTGTTCAGCTGGATCTTGACGATTGAAAATGTGCCGCAGCGGGTCGCAGGTTTCTTTACATCTATCACAGAAAATCCGTCGATCTTCCTGCTGATTATTGTGGCCCTGCTGCTGGTAGTTGGGATGTTCATGGAAACCAACGCTTCGATTATTATTCTGGCCCCTATTTTGGCCCCGGTTGCTATGGAAATTGGTATTGATCCGATTCATTTTGGTATTACGATGATTGTGACACTGGCAATTGGTATGGTTACACCGCCACTAGGACTGAATTTATTTGTAGCAGGAAAAATCGCGGATATCAGGCTTGATCAAATAACACGGGGGATGATTCCTTTTTACATCGCCGTTCTGATTACGCTGCTGATCATTGTATTTGTTCCAAATGTATCCATTGGACTTTTGAACTTATTTGAATAGGAGGAGAAAGAATGGAAAATCAAGAAGCATTAAAGGATCTGCACCAAACAGGCATTTTTATGAAAGAGAACGATCTTGTATGGGGCACGGCCGGAAACATTAGCGTACGAACAGATGACACGCACTTCTATGTGTCGGCCAGCGGCACCTATGTAGGAGATATGGGAATAGAAGACTTTACTCTTTGCTCATTTGATGGGAGTGTCCAGGGGAAAAAACCATCGAAAGAACATATTATGCATAAAGGAATATACGAAGAGCGTCCGGACATAGGAGCCATTCTCCATGCCTCGCCCTTTTACAGCACGATGGCTGCCTGCTCAAATATAGAGCTTCCTTCTTCTTACTTTGTAGAAGCGATGTATTATCTAGAGCGGATAGAACGGCTGCCCTATTACCATCCGGGAAGCAAGGAACTCGCGCAGGCGGTAAAGGAAAAAGCCTCGGCTGCTAATGTGCTCCTTCTGGAAAACCATGGAATCATTGTTTATGATACCAATCTAAAAGAAGCAAAAATGGCACTGCAGACGCTGGAGTATGCAGCCAGAATGCACATTACAGCGATAAGCGGAAATATCCCAATGAAAAATCTCTCTGCTGCACAAGAAGAATCATTTTTGAAAGAGTCAGGATATAAACCGGTAAGAAACTGGTCATAAAATAAAAAGGCATTGGGATAGCGATATTCCAATGTTTTTTTATTGTAAAAAATCATATGGATCACGGAAAACAGTTCTCCTTTTAATAATGTATAAGGTATGCCATCATAGACATAAACGCAAAGACGGAGAATGCTATGACAAATCCTCTTAATGATTTAAAAAATAATGTGTCCAATCTGACTACCGCCCAGCGCAGCATCGCCGACTACATATTAAAAAACTCTTCCGAAGCAGCTTTTTTAACGGTAAATCAGCTGGCTAACCGTGTGAATACAAGTACTACTACAATCATGAGGCTGACTTCCAATCTGGGGTATTCAGGCTACAGCGAATTTCAGAAAGGCCTGCAGCAGCTGCTCAGAGACCGCACGGCTCCTCCTAACCGTCTGGAAGATAATTTGAAAAATGTAGGAAGTGATGATTTATGGGGGAAAACAATCGATCATCACCTCGATCATATTCACCAAGTAAGAAGTCAGCTCTCTAAGAGTCAGCTGGACGAAGTAGTCAACCAAATCCTTTCCTCCAATCAAATCTACTGCACGAGTGTACGCAGCGGTCTCCCGGTAGGACAATACTTAACGCATGGGCTCAACCGAACGATGGGGAATTGTAAACTAGTACTGGCAGATACAGTGGACTGGGTAGATGAGGTTATTTCTATGCAGCCTGGAGATTTAATTATCGCGACGAGTTTCCCACGCTATGCACGAAGAATTATAGATTTCATTAAAGCAGCCAAGCTCCGTGAAGTAAAAGTGGTGGCGATTACAGACAGTTATTCGGCGCCGATTGTGGAATACGCCGATATCGTGCTTCCATGCGATTCTAAAAGTCTTGCCTTCCATAATTCTCCTATTGCCGCCATGGTAGTCGTCGATTATCTAATTAACGCTACGGCTATGAGCCAATCAACTAAAACAAAACAACGATTAGATGAGGTGAACAACGTATTAACGAGCATGAATTACCATTACAAAGAAACGGATAAAGAATAAAACAGTATATCTTTCTATAAAATGTAAAGTTCCTAAGAGGTGGAAATCCTTTTAGGAACTTTTATTTTATTTTTTTTGAAAGGGTTTACATTATTAGGTGATGTTGTTATAGTAATAAATATTACTTTTAAATTAAATAAAGTAATAAATATTACTAAGGGTGATGAATATGGAAGAAGACCTGCAAATGAAAGAAAATAAAATAATGACTAGAATGAAAAAGATCGGATCCTCCGTTTTTGCTGATGTAATGGAAATGAGCAATGTGATGCATTATGAGATGAAACCTGTTAATTTTTCAAAGCCTCTTGTTGGACGTGCAAGAACGGTAGATTTACCGCCGGGCGATAATTTGTTTTTACATCATGCTATTTACCAGGCAGAACCGGGGGAGGTACTTATCGTAGACGGAAAAGGGTTTACCAGCGCCGCCTATTTAGGAGAATTAATGGCAGGGGCTGCAGAAGCACTTCATATTCAGGGGATTGTAATAGATGGTTTCGTTCGGGATCACCGCGAGCTTCGTGATAGTACTATCCAGATATATGCAAAAGGTTTTGTCCCTTCCGGTCCAAGTAAAGAGGGCCCGGGCTCGCTTGATAATACAATTTCCTGCGCTGGAACGATAGTTTCTCCTGGAGACTATGTGGTAGGAGATGAAGATGGAGTGGTGGTCATTCCGCAGCAGAAAATCGAAGAAATTCTTCAGAAGGCAGAGCAGAAGCTTCAATATGAAGCGAATCGCTTACAAATCATTAAGGAGTTTGTTAAAGAGGCAGATCACAAGAATAAAAAATCACTTCAACCGGATTGGCTGGAAGCGAAAATAAAGAAATTCACTCATTAGGAGGAAACAACATGAATATTGGCTTTATTGGATTCGGCGAAGTCGGTTACGAAATGGCGAAAGGGTTTCGTGCTCAAAATGATAAGAACAAAGTATATGTTTACGACCACCTGCACGATAATCCTAAAACAATAGAAAGAGCTGAAACCATAGGAGCTGTTTTGTTCGACGTCCCTGAAAAAGTGGCCCGGCAGACATTGAGTGTATTATTTACAGCAGTTCCAGCCTCTTTTACAAAAGAAGCCTGGTCTTCGATAGAGTCCTATATAAATAAAGAAACTATTTATATCGATTTAACTACAGCGTCAGCAGAGGTAAAAAAGCAAATAAGCAATAGTATGATAGAAAAAAATCAGTTTTTTGTAGACGGTGCGATTATGGGACCGTTAAAAGGAAACCAGCATAAAGTGCCGATCATGGTAAGTGGAAATGGGGCAGAAGCGTTTATTGAATGGGGCAGAAAAATGGAAATGAACCTGGAATTTGTAAATGAAACTCCAGGAGATGCCACGAATATTAAATTTATTCGAAGTATTTTCACGAAAGGCCTGTCTACTCTTTTACATGAATTAATGGAAACAGCTTCTGCACTCGATTTAGAAGATACGATTCTACAATCTATTACACATACGATGGACAAAGAGCCATTTGAAAATATACTTAATAGATTAATCACCGGAAATGTGCAGCACTCCGAAAGACGAGTGAAAGAAATGGAAAATGTGGCTGATTTTATGCTGGAGAACAATGTAGAGCCTGTGATGACAAGAGCAACACGGGATAAATTGAAAGCTATCACGGAAAGTAATATTAGAGAGGCCTTTATGGAGAAAGAACCAAATGACTGGAAAGAAGTCATACACACCATGAATCAAAAATAGAAAAGAAGGAGGGAGATCAATGGGCATTATTGCTTTAATTATATTTGTAAGCGTTTTAGTGATTTGGAGTATCGTATTAAAACGAAATTTGGGGGAAGCGGCACTGGTAGGGTTTTTAGCTATCGTTCCTCTGGGAGGATGGGACGCTCCGGCTCTATTTGTACAAGGGATTACGTTTGCTTCCACTTTCTCTGTACTATATGCTGCTATCGCTTTTGTATTTATGGCATATGTTATCGATAAGTTTGGTATTGTAGAGCGGCTTTTGGCTATTTTAAATTCATTAGTAGGAAGACTGCCCGGTGCCCCTGCAATTATGGATGCGGTCGGTTCCTCCGTAATGGGCACCCTTTCCGGCGGCGATTCAGGAAATACCGCAGCAACCGGATCGATTACGGGTCCCTGGATGCTTCGAAATAAATGGAATAAAGAAATTGCTGCTTCTGTGATGGTGGGTAATGGGGGCATGGCTTCAGCGCTGCCGCCGACAACCTCCATGTTTATCATTTTAGGATTCGCACCGGTTGCAGCAGCAATAACTACAGGAGAATTTTTCCTTGCTTTATTAATAGCCGGCGCTTACCAGTTTCTTCATCGGATGCTGCTGATCGGTTATTTTGTAAAAAAACAAAATATAAAAGCATTTCCGGCAGAGTCATTGGATCCGTTACGTACCTCCTTAAAGAATGGCTGGACTTCCATTCTGATCTATTTAGGAGCTATTATTCCATTGGTTTTAACTATTGGTCCGCTTGCCGGGTGGATAGAGGGCATTCCTTCTCTTGGAGAAGAAGCACTGGGCAGCATTGATATTGTGATATGGATCCCGACGCTGATGATAGCTATTTCATTTTTACTGGCTGGAAAGGCTGCTCCTAAATCACTAGGGGAATTGGTTACGCTTATTCAGAGGTCGATCCCGCGTTTTACTGTTATCGGTTCGCTGATATTCTTTGCAGTAGCTTCCAGTGAAGTATTAACAACTCTGGGACTATCTGATAATATCGCGCAGATCATGGGCGCGGTAAATGCGCCGGGCTGGATTACCGTTCTTATAATAGGATTTGGTGTAACCGCCATTGCCGGTCCGTTAACCTCAACGGGTACTCTGACAGCAGTTGGATTAGTTTCTTATGAAATTCTGGTATCTACTGGTTTTTCTCCATTAATTTCAGCAGTAGTGGTAATGACGTTTGCTTCCACTTCAGCTCAGATGCCTCCAGCTTCGGGATCCATTTACATTGCTTCAGGTATTGTAGGAGCCCGTCCGGAAAAAACATTCGCTATATTAATTCTGTATTATGCTTTACCGGTTATTCTTATAGGCTGGCTTATTGCCATGGGCATCCTGCCAATTTAACAAGGAGGTATCAAGAGTATGCAAAAATTATTGGAGCGTCTTTTTACTATATGTTTAATACTATCGCTGCTGCTGGCGTTTATTATGGTAGTAACCCAGATCATAGGTCTGCTTATTGGAAATGGGAACTTGATGATTCAAAGCAGTGAAATGCTGACACAGCCAACGATCGTATTAGCCGCATTGTTTTCAGGTATTGCTTTTATTTTAGGATACTTTCCAAGTTATCAGGAAACAAGAAAAGAATAATAAGAAAAAGACAAAAAATAGGTATTTTTATACAAAATCTTTACAGGGGGGTGCTTTCCGCAGGCCATGCCTCAGATAAAGAGGAAAAACGCCTCTTTATCTTCTCCTATGGCTGTTCTGCAGGAGTCACCCCCCAGTTTCTTTTCTTCTTTTTTTCATAAGAAATTTTAAAAATATTTGATATCTTGTATGGATATACAAGATACAATACTTTCTCGATAACCTAAAAAAGAGCTGTCCCATGCGGAACAGCTCTTTTCTTATTTAATTCTTCGAAGCGAGGTCCGCACGGATTCAATCAGCTGATGAAAGGCTTCTACTGCTTTAGCAGTATCTTTTTCCTGCAGGCCTTCGAGCAGGGAACGGTGGTATGGATAGCTTTCATCGAAGATATCCTCTTTGCCGAAAGGCTCCTCCCAGAATTGGTTGAACTGGTCGGCGACGGATTCGATAATACTGTTTAGAAAATCATTACCGGCAAGCTGGTAAATTTTCTGGTGAAAGGCCGCATCTGCCTTGTTGGCGGTTTTGCGGTCGTTATGTTTCAGCGCTTTTTCATAGTCATTTAAATAACCGGACAGAATGGTAATATCCTCCGGCTGTACGTTACGGATGGCTAACTTGATGGCCTGCTGTTCGAGAGCCTCCCGGACATCTAGTACTTCCAGTAGAAAATGCTGTTCGTTTTCAATATCAAAAGTGGTTTGAATATAGAACGGGTTAATCTCCCGTACATAGGTGCCCTTCCCATTAATGATGGATACGATGCCGCGGGACTCGAGCCCCTGCAGCGCTTCACGCAGGGTGGAGCGTCCTATCTGCAGACGTTCGGACAGCGCCGCCACGCTTGGCAGCCGCTCGCCTTCTTTTAATTCTTCAGATTTAATGTAGCCTAATATTTCTTCACCGGCCTGTTCGGATAAACGTTGTTTTTTTAATGCTTTCAAGCGGATGTGCTCCTTCCGGGGGACATGATCGTGCTTCTATTTTAGCACGCTTTTATTGGGGAACCTAGACAGAGGCTGTTTACCGCGCATAAAAAAGAAAAATAATTAGTTATTAGAAAATTTTGACCTATCATACAGGTTGATAGTATGATAGTATAAATAAAAAAGACAGCAGGTGATATTGTGAACTATTCAGATAAAGAAATTTGTATGGGAGCGCTTCCAGAAGAAGGCAGTACATATGGCGAAGTCACACCTCCCATTTACCAGAGCACAATCTTTACCAAAAGCTCCTTTGAAACATTTACTAAAGAACAAAGCGAAGAAGACCAGCATTTCGTTTACAGCCGCGGCACAAATCCTACGGTACAGGTATTGGAAAAAAAGCTTGCAATGCTTGAACGGGCAGAAGCCTGCAAATGCTTCGGGTCCGGGATGGGGGATCAGCGCTGTCTGGATGACGCTGCTGAAAGCCGGAGACCATGTTCTATTTATGAATAATATTTACGGGCCGACCCTGCAGCTTGCGGCACACATGGAACGTTTCGGCATCGAATATACGGTATTTGATCACGAACAGGCGAGGGCTGTAGAAGAAGGGATAAAAGAAAACACCAGGCTTATTTATCTAGAAAGCCCGGGCACTATGAAAATGAAAGTAGTAGACATAAAGCATATTGCAGACGCCGCAAAAAAGCGCGGTATCTATACCATGATGGATAATACGTGGGCCACACCTTTATTCCAAAAACCGATTACGCTTGGCGTTGATATTGTAATTCATTCGTTAACTAAATATATCGGAGGTCACAGCGATGTAGTGGGAGGAGCCGTGATCAGCAGCCACGCCTTGATTAAGCAGCTGTTTTTTTCAGGCTATCAGCTGTTTGGCTCTGTGCTGCAGGCGGACAGTGCTGCGATGATCATCCGGGGGCTGCGCACGCTGCCGCTTCGGATGAAGCAGCATCAGGACAACGCCCTGCAGGTGATTTCCTATCTGGAAAGCCGCCCCGAAGTCAAAGCGGTTCATCATCCTGCAACAGATAAACAGAACCGGGTGCTGATTGAACAGCAGCTTCTCGGGTATGCCGGGCTGCTCAGTTTTGAATTAAAAGATGCCGGATTTGAAAAGGTTGCCGCGTTTATAAATCATTTAACGTTGTTTCGAATCGGCACAAGCTGGGGGGGCTATGAAAGCCTGGTTAACTCCCCTTTAAAAAAGGGCAACCACGAGCAGCTCAAAGCCCAGGGGTTTGACCTGGGTATGATCAGGCTTTCC
The DNA here is from genome assembly GCF_023845525.1 of Sinobaca sp. H24. NCBI lineage: Bacteria > Bacillati > Bacillota > Bacilli > Caryophanales > Sporolactobacillaceae > Sinobaca > Sinobaca sp. H24. Next base: position 258,972 of record NZ_JALBWT010000003.1, on the reverse strand, counting down.
GTAGGACTCGAAGGCGCAGACATGCAGATCAAAGACCTGGAAAAAGGATTTCAAGCTGTCACCGCATATTAAAAAAGGGGTGTTACGTTATGTCAGAGCAGCAGACTGTCTATAAAAAACCTAAACCAAGTGTAGGACTGGCCTTGATTCCCGTCCTGATAACGATCTTTATTTTTGTCGGAGGCATTGGCATTATGCAGTATCCGGCGGAGCTTATGCTTATCTTTGCCGGCGTGGTATTTACTATTTTTGCGGGATTCTACCGGGTAAGCTGGGAACGGATTTTAGAGGAAATGGGAGAAAAAATTAAACGGGCGCTGCCTGCTATTCTCATTTTGTTCAGTATTGGAATTATTATCGGATCCTGGATGATTGCCGGCACCATTCCATTAATGGTGTATTATGGTCTTAACATTATTGACCCGGCGTACTTATTTATTCTCGCTTTTCTCGTAACGGCGATCGTCTCCACCTTTACCGGTACGAGCTGGGGTTCTGCCGGAACGATCGGGGTCGCTTTAATAAGCATTGCGCAGACGATGGACGTTTCGCTTGCGATCACTGCGGGTGCAGTTGTGTCGGGCGCTTATTTTGGAGACAAGCTGTCACCGTTATCAGACACGACCAACATGAGCGCGATTGCGGCGGGAGCCAACCTGTACGAACACATACAGCATATGCTGTATACGGCCGTCCCGTCTTCGATACTGGCTGTCATTATTTTCTGGATCGCGGGGACGTCGATTGATACGTCATCCGAACAGCTCGGGGCAGTGACGGAGATGACTGCTGCGCTGGAAAGCCTGTTTTCCTTAAATGTTATTCTGCTGCTGCCGGCTTTGATCGTATTAATTGGTTCTATTATGAAAAAGCCGCCTTTAATTGTGCTGTTTGCCTCCTCTATTACGGCGCTGCTTCTCGCCATGATTTTTCAAGGAGCCGCACTTGCGGATGTATTTGCCGCCGTTGTATCCGGCTTCACGGTAGACATGCTGCCGCAGAATATAGAAATTACAGAAGACATCGAATCGCTGTTAACCCGCGGAGGTCTCTACTCGATGTATAACGCTACTTTCTTTGTGTTCTGTGCCTTCTTTTTTGCATCCGCTATGGAAGCGTCCCAGGTGCTTCACGTCCTGCTGGAAGGAATTATCAGCCGCCTGAAATCAACGGGCAGCTTAATTTTCACAACTCTGCTTTCTGGTTTTGTGATTATTAATGGAACGTCGAACGCACTTGTTACCTACTTTTTAATCAAGGATATTTATGGAGAGTCGTTTAAAAAGCACAAGCTTCATCCGGTGAATCTATCAAGAAGCATGGAGGACTCTGTTACGATCACGGAAGCACTTCTGCCATGGACTGTCTCCGGCGTATTTATTGCAACAACGCTTGGAGTCGGCAACTTTGAATTTCTGCCATGGGCCGTATTTAACTGGGGAGGGTTTATCTTCTCCGCTCTGCTCGCTTTTCTTGCTCCTTATACAAACTATTTCGGCATTCGCAGACTGAAGGACGAATAACGAATAGTCAACCGGTGGCCTGTACAGGCTGTCGGTTTTTCTTTTTTTCTGTAATTGACAAACAGACCTAATCAAAATACACTTAGTTTAGCAAAGAAACGAAGTTTTCAAGAAAGTAAAATGTAAGCGAATACAAAATAATTCTGGAGGGAAAATAATGAAGATAGTAGTAACGGGAGGGAACGGCCTGGTCGGCCGGACCGTCATCAAAGAGCTTCTTGACTATGGCTATGACGTATTAAACTGTGATCTGCGTCTACCGGAGAAACCCCTCTGTCACACGATGATTGCTGATTTAAAAAATCTCGGTGAAGTATACGGTGTGCTGGAGGGCGCGGATGCGGTCATCCATCTGGCAGCTATTCCAAGAGCCTACGATTTTCCAAACGAAGTGACGTTTCAAAACAATGTCATGTCCACGTATAATATTTTGGAGGCAGCCGCGGGACTTGGCATAAAGAAGGTCGTTCTTGCTTCAAGTGAATCATCCTACGGCGTCTGTTTCGCGAAGAATCCTTTGGAGCCTGAATATGTTCCCATTGATGAAAAACATCCCCAGCTGCCGGAAGACAGCTACGGCCTGTCTAAAATCGTAAATGAAAAAACCGCTGAAGCGATGAACAGGCGGACTGGGATGCAGGTGGTATCTTTCCGACTCGGTAACGTGATATCGCCGGAAATGTACGAAAATTTCCCATCTTTTATCCATGATCCTTCACAGCGTGATCGAATTTTATGGAGCTATATTGATACAAGAGATATCGCATCCGCATGCATTCTGGCTGTCGAAAAAGATGGACTGGGCGCTGTGGCTCTCAACCTGGCAGCCGATGATACGAGCATGAACGTGGAAAGCCGGGAACTGATGAGAATAAGATATCCGGACGTACCGATTAACGACAGCGTAAAAGGCTATGACTCCCTGCTTGATAATACGAAGGCGAAAGAACAGCTGGGGTGGAAACCAAAGCACGAATGGCGCAGCTATGTGTCTTACGAACAGCAGCCAATTAACGAATAACCAAAAACAGCTTTTCTCTTTGAGAGGAAAGCTGTTTTTCTTTGATTAAAAAAGGCTTCCTGCCACGGCAGGAAGCCTTTTCAGGCTGTTGAAAAATAAAAAAATAGGTATTTTTATACAAAACCTTTACAGGGGATGCTTTCCGCAGGCCGAGCCTTAAGCTAAAGAGGAAAAACGTCTCTTTATCTTTTCTTATGGCTTTTTCTGCAGGAGTCATCCCCTGTTTATTTTCTTTTATTCTTTTCATAAAAGACTTTAAAAACATTCGAGATCACGTATAGATATACAAAATGGAACACTTTCTCGACAATCTGAAAAGGCTTCCTGCCACGGCAGGAAGCCTTTTTTATCTTATTGGGCCCGTTTGACTACTTCTCTAACAGAACTTGATTTCTTTAAAATCGTTTCCAATTCTTCCAGCGATTTTCCTTTGGTTTCCGGAATAAGCTTCCATACGAAGACGGCCGAGAGAATACTCATGACCCCGTAGAATCCATAGGTCATGCCGCCGCTTACTTCCATCATCATTGGATAAGTGGAGGAGATAAAGTAGTTGGCGGCCCATTGGGCAGCGACAGCAATCGCAAGTGCCTGTCCGCGTATTTTATTTGGAAATATTTCAGATAAAAGCACCCAGACGACCGGGCCCCATGACATCATAAAGGAAGCCGTGTAAATAATAATGAAAACAAGCGTAGCAATACCTATCTGCTCAAAGAAAGCGAGACCGGCCACGCCGAACATACCGATTGTCATGCCAATGGAGCCGATAATTAAAAGCGGCTTCCGGCCGAATTTATCAACCGTTACAATCGCAATGATAGTAAAAATAACGTTTACCAGTCCCATAACAATGGTCTGGAACAAGGAAGCATCCCGGGCGGCTCCCATGCTTTCAAAAATCCGCGGCGCGTAGTATAACGCGACGTTAATACCGACAAACTGCTGAAAAACAGAAAGCAGAATACCAATAACGATAATCATTTTTCCATAGGCAAACAGCTTTTCTTTCCGCTGGTCAAAGGACTGTTTGATTTCAAACATAGTCGCTTTAGCCATTGTCGTGCTGTATGTTTTCAAAAGAACGTTCATCGCTTTATCTTCCTGATTGCGGGAAACCAGGTAACGCGGGCTCTCCGGCACCGTAAACAGCAGAAGCAGGAACAAGAGGGCGGGAATGGCTTCGGAAGCAAACATGTATCTCCAGCCGATTTCGTTCACCCAAGCCATCGTTTCCCCGCGGGCAATGCCCCAGTTAACGAAATAAACAACAAGCATTCCGAAGATGATAGCGAACTGGTTAAGGGAAACAAGTCTTCCCCGCAGATGAGGCGGAGCAATCTCACCAATGTACATAGGTGCGACCGCAGATGCCAGGCCGACCCCGATGCCGCCGATAATACGGTACACATTAAATGTAATCAAGAGGGCAGTAGTCGGCTCTCCCGCTGTGAAGAACAAAAATTCCGGGTAGGCAGATCCCAGCGCAGAAAATAAAAACAACAGTGCTGCCAGAATCAGCGTGTATTTCCGTCCCATCCGCGAGGCGAAGTAGCCGGATAAAAGCCCGCCGATAATACAGCCGATCAGCGCGCTGGAAACCGTAAGCCCGTGAACAAGGGGGCTCAGCCCGAGGTTATCGGCAAAATAGGTCTGCAGGGAGCCTTCCGCTCCGGAAATCACAGCTGTATCATATCCAAACAACAGGCCTCCAAGCGTGGCAACCAGCGTAATCATTACAATATATGTCGTTTTATTTTTCATAAGTATATATAGAGAACGAATTCTCTTTTCCAGCCTCCTTCTAATTTGTAAACGCTTTAATTATTGTATCAGTCAATTGATTGTTTGTATAGTCATTAAACAATGTATTTGAAAATAATAAATCTCGAACATTATAAATTAACGAAAACTATGAATACCCGATAAATAAAGATGATATAATAAAGTAAGCGTTATCTTTAATATTAAACGAAGAAAAAACCGTCATTCATTAGCAGAAAGGAAGATCATATGTTTAAAGAAACGCTTCTGTCCGACAGCAAAACAGCGGCTGTTAAAGAATTGGAACTCAAAAACGAACACGGCGCAGTACTGCGCGTATTGAATTATGGAGCCAGAATTACAAGCTGGTGTCCTGCCGGCAGTCCGGAAAACAGTATTATACTTGGCTATCAGGATATTAACGGGTACTTAGAAGACGAACATTTTTTAGGGGCTGTGGTGGGAAGAACAGCTGGAAGAGTGCCGAATGGGGAAATGAAGATTGAAAATACTTCTTATACCTTGAACCAGAATGAAGGGGTGAATCTATTGCATGGGGGCACATTTGGCTTCAGCCAAGTGCTCTGGGATTATAATTATAAAGAAACGTCCCAGTCTCTCGAACTGCATTTAACTTATTTATCTGAGGATGGAGAGATGGGTTATCCGGGAAACCTTTCTGCTCGCGTAACGTACGCGCTAGATAAACATAGTGATGCCGTCACCTTCTCGATTAGAGCCGTTTCTGATAAAGACACATGGTGCAGTCTGGCCAATCATGCCTACTTTAATTTAGGAGAAGGAGAAAACACCCATATTCTTGATCATGAACTAAAGGCTCCGGCAGCATCCGTACTCGAATTGGATAACTCGCTTATTCCAACCGGGCAGCTATTATCGGCCCCCGATACACTTTTTGACATTACACAGTCGAAACCGCTCCGGGATATGATTGGTTCCACAGAGGAACAAATCATTTTCGCGAACCAGGGAGTGGATCATTTCTTTATTCTGGATCCGGCACAGTCGAAAAAAATAGAACTGATGGACCCGGGAAGCGGGCGGCGTCTAAAAATAGAAACTACAGAGCCGGGAGCGGTGATCTACACGTCCCAGAAGCTGGAAAGTTCTTTACCGCTCCATGACGGAGAGGCTTCACCATACCGCGGTATCTGTATCGAAACCCAGCGTCTGCCTGATGCCTTTGCCTCTGAAGGGAAATCCTGTCTGCTGAAAGCAGGAGACATTTACTCAGCGGATACTGTCTACACGCTGGAGAAACTGTCTTAATAAAATCCTGGAAATATTAATGAAAAGCGCCGCCTGATAAAGATTTTTATAAAAATAGATAATCAAAAAAACCGGAAGCCTCTGCTCCCGGTTTTTGCTGTGTTATCCTTTAACGGCGCTTGAAGAAATACCTTCAACCACTTTGTTGCTGAAAAAGAAGAAGGCGATCATAACCGGCAGCACGCTGATGATGAGTGTTGCGCCAATGGCGCCCCAGTCGGTCATGTACTGGCCGATGAAGTTCTGGATACCGACCGTAAGTGTTTTATACTGATCGGAGCTGATAAAGGTGTTAACGAATACAAATTCATTCCAGTTGTAAATCATGTTAATAATTACAGTCGTTGACATAATTGGTGTCGTAATCGGCAGGATGATCCGGAAAAACAACCGGTGGATCGAACAGCCGTCAATAATGGCCGCTTCCTCGATTTCGCGGGGAAGGGTATAGTAAAAGCCAAGCAGAATCATCATCGTAATCGGCAGATTATAAGCCGTATACGTAATAACGATAGACATCGGGTTATCAATCAGGTTGACGCTGAGAAACATGCTGAAAAGCGGAATCAGCGCAGAGTGGATCGGAATCATCAGACCGACCATAAACAGGCCGAGAACGAGTTTGTTTAGTTTCCAGTTCATGCGGGTGATCGCAAACGTTGCCATGCTGGCAAACAAAACGGTAAGCACGATCGCGAGTCCTGTAATCCATACACTGTTAAAGAAATAAAGGCCAATGCCTCCTTCCCACACAGTTAAATAGTTGCCGAACTGGGGATTGGAAGGAAGCGCAAAAGGCGAACCGGAGAAAATCTCCGCGTTATCTTTTAAAGAGAAAAGAAACAGCCAGATCAAAGGGAAAATTTGAAAGAGGGCTACGAAAGCTAGACATAAATAGAGTAAGGCGTACCCAAGCCATTGACGCATAGGGAAAGCTCCTTTCTAGTACTGAATTTCTTCTTTATTTGCGGTAAGTTTACGGACAATAACGGTAACGACAAGCGTAATGATGAGAAGTAAAAATCCGATAGCACTGCCGTAGCCGAAGTTGTTCGTGCTGAAGGCCAGTGTATACATATAGGAAGCCATTACTTCACTGGCGCCGTTCGGTCCGCCGCCTGTCATAATGTAAATCAGGTCAAAGTATTTCAGTGAGCCGACAACAGCAAGAACGATGGTAACCTTCACAACTCCCATAATAAGCGGAAGCTTGATGCGAAGCGCAATCTGAAGGGGCGTCGCTCCGTCTATTCTGGCGGCTTCAATCAAGGATTCCGGTATATTCTTCAATGCAGCATAATAGATTAATATGTAAAAACCAGCATACTGCCACAAAATAGGAATAAAGATAGCAAACAAAACAATGGAAGGATCAGCCAGCCAGTTCGGCGGATTGGCGACTCCAAACCAGCCGAGAATGGTATTGAGCATTCCGTTCGACGGATTGTAGACTTTGATCCAAAGCTGCGCAATCGCAACGGAAGACAACAGCATAGGAATAAGATAAATTTTTCTTAATAAATCAGCACCTTTAATTTTGGAGGCGAGAATTAAGGAAACCGCCAGATAAAGAGCCAGGCTCAATGTAGAAAACAAAGCGAGCAGAAAAGAGTGATAAGCACTCTGCCAGAAAGAAGAATCCTGAATGGCATTAATGTAGTTTTCCAGACCGATAAAGGTCATGGGGCCAATTCCGTTCCAGTCCATCAGACCGTAATAGCCGATTAAAATAAGCGGAACAAAGATCAGAATAGCAATTAATAGAAAAGCGGGAAGCACGTACATGGCAATAATCCATTTGTTCGACATGACTTTATTCATTGATTTCAACTCCATCTTTTAAAATAAACAATCCTAAACGCTGCGGCTGCTTGAAAAGTATAATGCAAACGTTAGGCAGAGTCGAGATAGCGTTTACATTATTGTTTGAGAATACCAAAAAAAATTATCTTTGTCTAGTGGATAAACTAATGGTTTAAAAAGGAGGGACATTTCAAATGATTGAAATGTCCCATTTAAACCGAAAGCATAATACAGTGTTATTCTTCTTCAGAAAGGGCCTGTTCATGAAGCTCGGCGAACTCTTCCGGCGTTATTTCGTTGCCGAATAAGCTCTGGATAGCGTTTAAGTGCTGATCAGCTACATCCGGGCTCATTTGTACATCTGCAAACAGTGTAATATTTTCAGCAGTGTTCAAGTCATCAAGCACTTCGTTATACATGTCCGGCAGATCTACTTCTTCTGTATCAACTGTAGTAGCAGGAATAACGCCGGCATCCTGAACTGCCGTATCGCCCCACTGCTCGGTGAAGTACTTGACGAAGTCTTTAGACTCTTCTTTTACATCAGAATTCTCAGAAACGAAGAGGCCTACGCCAGGACCGCCGACAAAGCTGTTTTCATTGCCTTCGCCGTCAACTGTCGGGAAGCTGAAATAGTCTACAGAATCTCTGAATTCCTGTGGTACGTCTTCATTGGTTGTGTAGTTAGGCAGATCCCATGTAGCAATAAGATACATAGCGGACTGCTCGTTCATAAACATGCTTTTTGCTTCTTCATCAGCAAGTCCGTTGAAGCCTTCGGAGAATGCCCCCATGTCTACCATTTCCTGTGTCTTGGCAGCAGCTTCGATAAGAGCTGGATCTTCAAAAGAACCAGAGCGGTCAATGGCGTTTGTCAGCGTATCAGATCCACCGATTCTGTCGGCAAATACATGTACCATAAAGAGCCGGTCCAGCGGTCGCGGTTGCCAAGAGCAATTGGGTCACATCATTTTCGTTAAGTGTGTTAATTACTTCTTCCATTTCTTCATAAGTTGTAGGCTCTTCCAATCCGTATTCATCAAAGATAGCTTTGTTATAGAAAACGGTTGCAACATTTAGTTCCAAAGGAAGGCCGTACGTGTTTCCGTCTGCTTCATAAGCTTCTACTGTACTGGCTACGAATTCATCACGGAGCCCGTCTTCATCTAATATGTCGTCAAGGGGAGCAAACATCTCACCATCGATATAAGGCTCCATAAAGCCTGCCGGCCATGTCATTCCCACGTCTGGTAATTCGCCGGAAGTAGCAAGCACCTGCAGTTTGTCTTTATACTGCTCGTTGCTCAACACTTCAAGTTCTACATTAACATCAGGATTCTGTTCTTCATACTCGGCAATAATATCTTCTACAATTCTGTTATGGTCAGCAGAGCTTCCTTCAGGCCAAAGGTGCATAAAATCTATTGTCTTAGTTTCTCCGTCACCGGAAGCTTCATCGCCGCCTCCTCCGCATCCAGTAATAATGGCTGTAGCAGCAAGAGCGGACGTTAAATATGTAACCGCTTTCAGTTTCTTCATTTGAATCCCCCTTTTCTTTAATAAACTTATAGTATCAGGACTTTGTTTATTTGTCCAGTGGATAAACTAAGTTGTTAAATTTTTTTTGTTTCTATTTAGGAGGCATTGGTACGCCCGACTTTCTGCAGCATATGAAAGCAGATCCACATCGTAATAAACGCAAATACGCTGGCGCCAAAAATAAATAACAGCGCCGGAAGCAGGCTCATGAGAAAGAAAGCGGCTGCGAGCATAAGTGCCATGGCTGCAGTATGCAGCGGGTTTACGAGTAATAGAAGAAACGCGTGATGCATGACCTTCCGGGTCGTTACATCAAAATGAACAAAAGCCGGAAACACGTAGCAGATAAACAAAATAAATAATAATACAAAAGCAAACAGTGGGATATGGATCCATGTTAAAGCAGGGCTTGCCTGGATGTACTGCAGGTTAAGAAGTACGAGAAGACCGAGCGCTGTAATAAAAAGGCCGAGCTTATTGCTTTTTACAAAATCCCTTTTATAGAAACGGAAAAAAGAAGCGGCGACCGGAGCATCGGTGTTGCCTTTCAGCCAGTCCCGCACGACCGCATACAATGCAGTTGTGGCAGGGTATAGCCCTAGAATAATTCCTCCTGCAAGAGTAAACAGAATCCAGAGTACATTAACATAAGCAAACTTTGTAATCCATTCAAGTGCTGAATAAATGAATCCGCTGAACGTATTCATTTTGACCTCCTTTACCGGGTGACAGGTTACACAACGGTGACTTTATTTGTTGCAAAAAACTTTTCAATAGAAAACGCAGCGGATCCGAGTGCGCATGAATTTTTACTGCGGTCCGTGAATGTAAGGGCAATAGAATCCTGAAAATAGGGAAGAAGGCGCTGCTTGAATACCCGTTGAATAGGGTTGCGCAGCCATGGCTCAAGACGTGCCAGGCGGTTGCCGATAATAATTTGTTCCGGGTTAAAAGTATTTACGATATTGGTCAGGCCGATCCCGATATATTCACCAATCTGGTCAAACGCGTTAATAACCTGAGGGTTGCCGTTTTCAGCCTGTTGAATAAGAAAACTTAAATTAACATTCTTTTCGTTTGGGAAAAGAGGCACTGTTTTTTCCAGAAGAGCATTTTCGGAGCTGTACAGTTCCCAGCAGCCTCTATTGCCACATGGACATTTCCGTCCGTGGGACTCAATAGAAAAGTGGCCGATTTCCCCGGAGATACCGCTCGTCCCTTTATACAGCTTGTCTTCAATAATAATACCGGAACCAATACCGATGCCGATACTGACATAAATAAGATTGGAGGAAGCTCTGCCCGCTCCGTATATTTTTTCGCCGTGGGCGCCGGCCTTGGCTTCATTTTCTATAGTGATAGGCACATTAAAATGCTGCTCCATATATTGTTTTAAATGGACGTTATGCCAGTCCATATTCGGTGCAAATAAAATAACGCCTTCGTTGTTAATCATGCCGGGAACCCCGATGCCGATGCCGACAAGGCCGTACGGGCAGGCAGGTGTTTTATCTATAAGAAGTTGTGCCAGCTCCTTCAGCTGGGCAAATACGATCTCTTCATCTGTATCGGTGATAACAACTTCATCCTGTTGAATCACGTTGCCTTTTAAATCAGTGAGCACGCCAAAGGCGTAATTAACACCGAGGTCGATGCCGATCGTGTAGCCTGCGTTCTGGTTAAAGAAAAGCATCATCGGCTTCCGCCGCCGCTTGAAAGGCCGGCACCAATTTCATCCACCAGATGTTCCTCAATGAGTTCGCTTACAAGACTTGAAACAGTGGCTTTATTTAACCCCGTTACTTTCGATATCTGTGCTCTTGAAATGGGACTCTGGGTTTGAATATTACTCAGTACAATCGATTTATTAATTTTTTGACCAGGCCCTGATCTCCCGTTTTCATAGTCATTCCTCCGTCATTAGTTTGTGCATTAAACATTACGCTTTATACATTTTTAATATATCTTCATTATTTCATAATATGCGTGAATAATAAACGAAAATATTGACAATAAGATTTTAAATAAATATACTTAATTTATTAGTAAAAACAAAGTTTCGTTTTCATCCATGGAAAACTGGTTTTGCATTTTAAAATAGGCAATATGTAAGCGCAAACATAAAATATGATAAAAGGTGGTTTTTTAATGAGTTATTTCCAGGAAATAGACAAAATTAAATATGAGGGAAGCGGCAGCCGTAATGCCCTTGCGTTCAAACATTATAATGCAGAAGAAATGTTTAACGGAAAAAGCATGAAGGACTGGCTGAAATTTTCTGTAGCCTACTGGCACACATTTACTATGGATGGATCTGATCCATTCGGTATGGGAACCATGCAGCGTCCGTGGGATCAGTACAGCGGAATGGATTTGGCAAAAGCCAGAGTGGAAGCTAACTTTGAATTTATTGATAAGCTTGGATTTGACTACTTTGCTTTCCATGATGTGGATATTGCGCCGGAAGGCAACAACCTGAAAGAATACGGAGCCAACCTGGACGAAATTGTCGGCCGGATCCAGCCGTTAATGAAGGCACAAGACGTTTCGGTGCTGTGGAATACGTCCAACATGTTCCATCATCCGCGCTTTATGTTTGGTGCGGCTACTTCCAATAAAGCCGACGTTTTTGCACATGCAGCAGCTAAAGTAAAAAAGCAGCTGGAAATCGCAAAAGAACTGGGCTCGGAAAACTATGTGTTCTGGGGCGGAAGAGAAGGATACGATTCCCTTCTATATACAGATACGAAGCTCGAGCTTGATAACCTGGCGCGCTTCTATCATATGGCAGTCGATTACGCGAAAGAAATCGGATACGAAGGTCAGTTCCTTATTGAACCAAAGCCGAAAGAGCCGACAAAACACCAGTATGATTTCGATACGGCCACAACATATGCATTTTTGCAGAACTATAACCTGCAGGATCACTTTAAAGTCAATATTGAAGCCAACCATGCCACCCTTGCAGGCCACACATTTGAACATGAGCTCCGCTATGCAAGAGAGCACGGCATTCTTGGATCTGTTGACGCCAACCAGGGCGACATGCTTCTCGGCTGGGATACAGATGAGTTCCCAACAGATATCTACAACGCAACGCTTGCGATGTATGAAATTCTTAAAAACGGCGGACTCGGTAAAGGCGGGCTGAACTTTGACGCAAAACTGCGCCGTCCATCCTTTGAGCCGATCGACCTTGTCCACGGCCACATTGTCGGTATGGATACGTTCGCGATTGGATTCAGAGTAGCAAGCCGCATGATCGAAGACCGCGTATTTGAAAATATTATCGATAAGCGCTATGAAAGCTATCAGTCCGGTATCGGAGAAGCTATTTTAAACAATAAGACGTCGTTCCGTGAGCTGGAAGCTTACGCCATGGAGAACACTATCAAGCATGAGTCCGGCCGCCAGGAAATGATTAAAGGCATTATGAATCAGTACATTCTGGAAGCAGGAGCATTTGCGAAAGTATAAAAATAAAGAAGAAGCTGTTGCGTAAAACAGCTTCTTTTTCTTAAAAGGAGAGAAAATTCCATTGGAATACGTCATCGGCTTAGACCTCGGCACGAGCAGTATTAAAGGAATATTAACAGACCGGCAGGGAACCATTGCCGCAGAAGAATCAGAAAGCTATCCGATTTATCATGAACAGGATGGGCACAGCGAACAGGATCCGGAAGACTGGGTGAGGCAGACAAAAAGCGTATTAAAAAAGCTCATTCAAAACAACAATCTGGACGGCGGAGATATAAAAGGAATCAGTTTTTCCGGGCAGATGCACGGCCTCGTTCTGCTTGACGGTGACCATAATCCGTTAAGACGTGCTATTCTCTGGAATGACACGAGAACAAGCCGGGAAGTAAAAGAGATAGAAGAAGCGATTGGTCAGGAAAGACTCTGGGAAATTACAAAAAACAGCCCGCTGGAAGGATTTACGCTTCCAAAGATTCTGTGGGTTAAAAAGCATGAGCCAGACGTATTTGCCCGCGCCGAAATGTTTCTGCTTCCTAAAGACTATGTACGGTACCGCTTAACCGGACAGATTGGCATGGATCTGTCGGATGCAGCAGGCACTCTGCTGATGGATTTGAACACCAACGAATGGAGCACTGCTGTTTTGGAAGCATTCGATCTTTCATCTTCTTTGTGTCCGCCGCTTTTTCCAGCCACCGAGCACTGTGGAGGTATGCTTGAAGAAGCAGCGCAGGAAACGGGCTGTTCCTCTTCGGTAATGATTTTTGCCGGAGGCGCGGATAACGCATGTGGAGCTGTAGGCGCAGGGATTCTGGAAAAAGGAAAACGATGTGCAGTATCGGAACCTCAGGTGTTTTGTTATCTTATGCTGGCGGAGAAAAGACGCATTTTAACGGCAAGCTGCATTTCTTTAACCATGCGCCGGCTGATACATACTATGCGATGGGGGTCACCCTTGCTGCAGGTTACAGCCTGCAGTGGTTTAAAGAGAATTTTTTAAAGGATGATGATTTTTCCGAGATGGTTCAGAAAACCGAATCAGTGCCGGCGGGAGCGCGCGGCCTGTTGTTCACGCCGTATATTACAGGAGAAAGAACTCCACACAACGATGCGCTCGCCCGTGGTTCGTTCGTCGGCATGGATTCCTCCCATACGAAAAACGAATTTGTTAAAGCGATTATGGAAGGGATCACGTTTTCTTTGAAAGAATCCCTGAATTTAATTGAACAGAATGGAATGGAAGTAGACACGATCGTTTCGATCGGCGGAGGTGCTAAATCAAGAGCCTGGCTGCAGATGCAGGCGGATATTTTCGGCAAGGAAGTGGTAAGCCTCCGCAACGAGCAGGGTCCTGCTATGGGAGCGGCAATTATAGCGGCAGCGGGATGCGGATGGTTTGAATCGCTTCAGGAAGCGGCAGCCGTATTTGTGCAAAACGATGTGTCCGTGATGCCTGATCCTGAAAAAACAAAACGCTACGAGCAGATTTTTGCTTTGTATCAGCAGGTATATACGCAGACAAAAGACATTACAAAGCAGCTGGCAGCATTCCGATAAAAGAGTAAACATAGTGAAAGGTGGATTTTCATGACTGTGATTCAAAACCCCATTTTAAAAGGATTTAACCCGGACCCGAGCATATGCCGGAACGGGGAGGACTACTATATTGCGGTATCCACATTTGAGTGGTTTCCGGGAGTAGGCATTTATCACTCCAAAGATTTAAAAAACTGGCGTCTTGCTGCCCGTCCTTTAAACCGGTGGAGTCAGCTGAATATGATGGGAAATCCCGATTCCGGCGGTGTTTGGGCCCCGGCGCTTTCCTACAGCGACGGAAAATTCTGGCTGATTTTCACCGATGTGAAAGTTACGGAAGGCAGCTGGAAAGACTGCCATAACTACCTGGTGACGTGCGATACGATCGATGGAGAATGGTCCGAGCCTATTTATTTGAACAGCTCCGGTTTTGATCCATCGCTGTTTCACGAAGAAGACGGTCGTAAATATTTAGTGAATATGGTGTGGGATAACCGCGTCTACAAGCACGACTTCTACGGAATTGCGCTTCAGGAATACAGCGTGAAAAGCAGCAGCTGATTGGCAAACCGTCCATTATTTTTAAAGGAACCGACGTGAAATTGACGGAAGCGCCTCATCTATATAAAGAAAATGGCTGGTATTATTTATTAACCGCAGAGGGCGGCACAAAATACGACCATCAGGCGACGATCGCCCGCTCCAGAACATTGGAAGGTCCGTACGAAGTGCATCCGGACAATCCACTGATCACGTCGATGCCGTATCCGAGAAATCCGCTGCAAAAGCAGGGCACGCCTCGCTCGTGCACACTCATACGGATGAATGGTTTCTTGTTCACTTAACTGGACGTCCGCTTCCGAAGACGGAAGAAGCGCTGCTTGATCCAAGAGGCTACTGCCCGCTCGGTCGGGAAACAGCTATTCAGCGTATGGAGTGGAAGGAAGACTGGCCGTATGTAGTCGGCGGCAATCAGCCATCACTTGAAATTGAAGGGCCGGACATGGCGGAACATCCATGGGAAAAAGATTTTCCTGAAAAAGATGATTTTGATGAGACAACGCTGAATCATCATTTCCAGACGCTCCGTATTCCATTGAATAACAAGATTCTCTCACTGACCGATAACCCGGGCCACCTGCGGCTGTATGGAAAAGAGTCGCTCACTTCCCAGTTTACGCAGGCCTATGTCGCAAGACGCTGGCAGAGCTTTACGTTTACGGCGGAAACGAAGCTATCTTTTCAGCCGGATTCTTTCCAGCAGGGAGCAGGCCTGGTTAATTACTACAATACAAAAACTGGACAGGCTTCCATGTGACATGGGATGAAGAAAAGGGACGGGTGTTGGATATTGTGACATGCGAAAACTTTACCTTCGACCAGCCGTTGAGAAACGAACAAATTCCTGTGCCGGAAGACGTAGAGGATGTGTATATGAAAGTAGACGTTCATACCGAAGTGTACCGTTATTCCTACTCCTTTGACGGCAGCAGCTGGACGGAAATTCCTATTGATTTCCAGAGCCATAAGCTCTCCGATGATTACGTAAATTCCGGTGGTTTCTTTACGGGTGCCTTTGTCGGAATGCAGTGCCAGGATACGTCCGGCCAAAACCTGCCGGCTGATTTTGACTACTTTGTGTATAAAGAACATTAGAAAAGAGCAGGCCGCAGAGCCTGCTCTTTTTTTATAATTAAATATTATTTTCCATCCTTCATTTCGTCGCGGTTCAGCAGAAGGTACGTACCGGCCACAAAGATGGCGCCGCCGATCATATTGCCGATCGTAACGGGGATCAAATTATAAATAATATCCCCAAAGCTTAGGATGGAGTAAGAATCATGCAGCCAGGCCATGCCGAGTATCGACATGTTTGCAATGCTGTGTTCAAAGCCGGAAGCGACAAATGCCAGGATGACTCCGAGCACCATAATGATTTTTGCCGTGTCGCTTTCAGTGCGAAGCGTCAGCCAGATAGCCAGGCAGACAATCCAGTTGCAGAGAATACCCTGAAAAAACAGCTGGCTCCATGGAAGGCTTATTTTTTCGGCAGCTAAGGAAAACATATAATGATCTGCTGGAATCTCCTGGAAAATACCTGCTCCAAGAACAAGGAGGCTGATCAGAAGAGCACCGACAGCATTTCCGAAATAGCTTGCGCCCCATACGCCAAGCGTCTCTTTCCACGTAGTCCCTCCGGAAAATGTGGAGGTCGTCATAATCATATTATTTCCGGTAAACAGGTCAGAGCCGCCGATTAAAATAATAATCAGGGCAATGCCAAACGTAGAGCCGACGACCAGATCCAGAATAGGGGACTGAACGTCATACAAAGGCGCCCCGAGAGAAAACATAATCAGCGCCCCTATGCCTACATAACTGCCTGCAATAACCGCCGATAGCAGATAAACCAGCGGCGAGCGTTTCAACATAGCGCTTTTGGATGCGCCCTGCTCATTGAGTGTGTGGATCGTTTCTTTATACATAGCTCTTGTCTCCTGTGTGGTATATGGGTGTATTTATTTTGCCTTATTTAATATAGACTAAATGGAGCGGAATAACAAAAGATGCGTATTACTATAAAAATAATCATACATAGAGAGGGAAACGTACGATGAAAACAATTGCTATTATTGGAAGCAGCGGAGGAAATCTATATAGTTTAGGCGGGAAAAAGCCTGAAAAGCTGTTGGAGGAAATTATTACGCAAAGCAGCAGTACTGAACTTCAGGTAGGAGCCATTCAGTTTATTGCAGCAGAGGAATCAATGGATACGGCGAAAGAAAACGTTTCTGCCCGGATGTTCGCATTAGGAGCTCAGGGTCGGCCGGAAGTTATATTTGAAGGAAGTCTGGAAGAGGTAAATGAGGAGGCCGCAGAACTCGATAAAAAAATGGCAGAGCAGATACAAAACGGCCACATAGACGGTCTGATTGTGATGAGCTCTGATCCGGAGGGGTTAATCAGTTAACAATAGAGGCCGCTGCGGATAAAAAAATTCCTATTGTCGGTACAGGCGGCACATCGATGGCTTTGATCGGCAGCAAAGGCGCGGAGGTTATTTCCCAGTCAGGTACAACAGGTACGACGAGCCGGACCCGGGCTGTTTCTTTATTGCTTCTTTAGCTAAATATTGGAATATCTCGTATCAGCCGGTGATTGGAAGCAGATCACAGCTGGAAACGGGAAAGCCGGCCAATGTGTTCAAAAATATCAGCCTGCGGGGAATTATGGTGTCAGCTCTCCCCGGTTTTATAGCGATGGCTATTGTGCTTGCTTTGAGCCGGATTCCTGTATTCAGTGGGTTGGGAGAAGTGTTTGACGTAATGATTCAGGCGCTGCCGGTCGTTCTGGCAGCCATTGCAGCCAAGCAGGTGTCCGATTTGGATGAAGTATCCATCGCCGCCGGTGTTATAGCTGGTGTCCTGTCGGTAGAAGGCGGGATTATTGGAGGTATTATCGGTGGTATTCTGGCCGGAATATTTGTTCATTATTTGTTTAGGAAATGCGTGCAGTGGCGCTTTCCGATGACAACTGTCAATATTGTGGCAGGAGGGCTTTCCGGATTGGCTGCGGGTCTTATTGTATATTTCCTGCTTGCCCCGTTAGCGCTGCAGACTGGAAACGGAATTAAGGCAATTATAGAATCTGCGATAGCGTTTAATCCAATTATGGCTGGCGCGCTTGCCGGGCTGCTTATATGGCCGGCGATACTTGGCGGCGTATATCACGCAGCTATTCTTCCTATTGTTCTGCTGGAGATGGAAACAGCGGGTAACAGTTTTTTAGGAGCAATCGATATGGTTGGACTCGTCATGGTATCCGCCGGTATTACCCTTGCCAACGTAATTTCCCCAAGAGATAAGGGAGAAGCAGCTGCGGCTGCTCCGGGCTTTCTCATCAACATGGGCTTTGGTACATTTGTAGAAGCGGCCTATCCGTTTATGTTTTCCAATAAATTTGTTTTTGCCGGTGCTGTGTTTTCGGCGGGGGGGGGAGCCCTCGTTGGATTATTTAATGTTAGAGGAACAGCTTATGTGCCAACGTTTGCAGCTCCACTTTTAACAAACAATGTTGCGGGTTTTATTCTTGCCATGGCAGCAGCTTTTATTTTAGCTTTCATTATTACCATTACTGCGAATAAATTTTCCGGAAGAAAAGGAAGTTAGACCTCCGCAATAAGAAGAAGGGTTCAAGAGTATACTTGAATCTTTTTTCATATCTTAATAGTTATTTTTAATCAGTAAATACATAGAAATTTAACATAATACCTTACAATTGTCATAAAATAGGTATATAATATCAGGTAATAAGATGCAATTTAAGGAGGACTTAAATTGAAGTATATTGCAGTGAAAGAACTAAAGGAAGGTGCAGTAATAGCCGAAGATATATACAAAGGGGCATCTTTGGTTGTCAGAAAAGGTCATATAGTAACAGCTGCTTTAATCCGGAAATTACAGCAGTGGGAGATTAATTCTCTTCCTATTCAGTCAGATGACGAGGGAAAGCAAGAAGAAAAAGACATTGATTTGAAGAAACTGTCGGAAGAAAAAAGGCAGACTCTTCTGACTTTTCTTCAGGACATGCTGCAGCTGGGCAATGAGTACCGGTTTGGATATGCCATTAATGACGTGGACTCCTATCTTTGGGTGCAAAAGCTGTTTGTTGAAATCACATCGGAAAAAAGTACCTATGGTCTACTTCAGCAGCTAAAATCCTGGGATCTTAATACGTACCATCATTCCCTCGACGTGTTTATCCTAGGGTCGTTGATGGCAAAAAAGATTGGACTGGAGCATGTTGCAGAATTTTCCAAAGCCTGTCTGCTTCACGATATAGGTAAGCTTAAAGTCGAAAAAAAGATTTTAATGAAAACGAACGAACTCAGTTCAAGAGAAATGCTGCAGATGCGTGCCCACACAGGCGAGGGCTTTCATCTGCTGAAACAAAAAGGATACAGTGCCGGCGTAACAAATGTGTTGAAATATCATCACCAGCCGTTAAGCACTCTTAGTAAGGAAGAAAGAGAGGAGAGGCAGATCTGGAAAAAAGAACATGATATTTTGAAACTGGTGGATGTATACTCAGCGCTCACGCTGGAAAGGCCTTATAGGGAATCTTTAAGCCCTCCGAAAGCATTAAAAATAGTCATAAAAGAGCACGGAGATATAAATATTGACTACATGAAGCAGTTTTGTGAGATGCTGGAGATCTTCCCTCAGCATGCCGTAGTACAGCTTTCTAATAATACTGTTGCCGAAGTAGTGGGTGGATGACAAGCTGCCCACCTATCCAATTATGAAAGAAAAAGATAAGCTGCATGCTTTTTATATGCCTGTGAATCGGTCCATTACCATCAGCAGGGTACTAACATTTAAAGAGTAGCAAGAAGAGGGTAGGGATTTGCATGATTCAAGAGGATATTAAACATTACAGGGATATCAATGGTTTTTTAGAAAGAGTTTTTGAAATGATGGCTCTGAATTTTCCTAACCATACGATATTTTTCGCGACAAACGATAAGAAGATGAATGTCATCCGGAAAGTGCTGGATCAGGCGGCGCTGTGTATCCCGGAAGGGAAGGAAGATCCTTATCAGGAGAGCTTCTGTCATTTGGCAGTTGAGGCGCCAAACAAAAACATTATCATACCAGACCTTACCAAGCACAGCTTTACAAAGGAGCACCGATTTACCAAACAGGCGGGAAGCGGCAGCTTTATGGGGGCGGCAGTTACATCGGGAGATGGGGAAGCGCTGGGAACACTCTGTTTAGTAAGCAATCATACAGCTGTATTTTCCGAAGAGCAGGTCACATTACTGCAGGGGTATGCCTATATTATTGCAAGAGCATTGGAAGTAGAACAGAGTCAGATGAGAGACAGCTTGACAGGTTTATACCTTTCGTCTGCATTGCCATCTCTGTTTGAAAATAAAAAGGAGGACTATACCTCCTGGAGTACACTTTATATTAACCTGCGTGGTACCCGTATTTTCAATGAACTCTATGGATTTGAAATGGGGAACCTTCGGCTGCAGAAAACGGCAAAAATGCTGTATGAAGCTTTTCCGGCAGGCAGTTTATTTGCCCGGGCGGCTCAGGATAAATTTATCGTGATGCTTCCCTTTACGGCGAACGAAAATCCAAGAATGGCAACAGAACTCTATACAGAAAAACTGTTACAGCATCTTAAAGAAGCTCCCTGCGTTATCAATAAAGAACATCATACATTCGTGTTATTATAGGAGCGGCAGTCTACAGCGAAACGTTTAACAGCTTCAGCTCTTTATTGAAAAAAGCGGAGCAGCGGGCCGTAAGAGGAAATTCAAACGGAACAGAAGGACTTATTTTTACAGATGATGACGATCAGGAGAAAATGGAAGTTCAGGAATTTACGATCCGTAATGCAATGGAAGAAGAAGGCTTCACTGACCAGCTTGCTTTAGCCTACCAGCCTCAGGTTGATATTCAAAAAGAAACGATTACCGGTGTGGAGGCTCTAATACGCTGGCATCATCCGGTGCACGGCTTTTTCCCACCTAATATATGGATTCCTCTGGCAGAACAGTCGGAGGCGATGCACGCCATCGGTCTCTGGGTTCTGCAAAGAGCTGCAGTGAAATGAAAGCAGTTAATGCCGATTTGAAGCTTTCAGTTAATGTATCGCCAGTACAGCTTTATGATCCGGATTTTCCATGTATGTGCGCCATATTCTGAAGAGAGCGGGATATCGGCCGCCCAGCTTACGTTTGAAATTACGGAAAATATTTTTCTTGAGAATAATCCTGTGATTTTGGAGAATCTGCTCGAATTAAAAGAAATCGGTATTAAGCTGGCAGTCGATGATTTCGGAGTCGGTTATGCTTCTTTCCATCTGTTGCATCGCTTTCCGATTGATATTCTGAAAATTGACCGCCAGCTGAGCGCCAATCTAACGTCAATTTCAAGCAAAAAAATTGTCGAGGCTATTATTGAACTGGCCTACTCGCTTGATATGCAGTGTATAGTGGAAGGTATTGAAACAAAAGAACAGCACCAGTATTATCAGACGCACAAAGTCGACTGGGCCAGGGATATTACTATCATAAACCAATGCCTGCACCTGAACTTGCAAAGTTATTTACATTATTTAAAAAACACGGCTTTCCTTTAAAAGGAAACCGGTTTTTTAATAGAACAAAGATAGTAAAAAGCAACTGGAACCTCAAGGGCTGACTTCAGAACTATCGTTTTTACAGCTGTCAGGAATTAAATACAGCATCCCCTTTCAGGGTGCTGATTTTTTATTTTCTGCACCGTAAAACTTGGAAAAGGAAAAGCCGCGGCCGATAATTTCGGAGGCATTCAGGAAGATCACAAACGAAGAAGGCTCCTGATTCTGCAGGACTCTCTTCAGATAAACAGCTTCCTGCTGCTCCATGACACAGAGAATCATCGTTTTTTCATCGTTTGTGTAGCCGCCGACCGAACGGACCTTGGTTAAGCCGCGGTCAATTTCCTCCCGATAATAGTCTGTATCTGCGCTTCCCGCTCGGTAATTATGAGAACGAGCTTGGAAGGTGACGCCTGGAGCTGAACGAGGTCGATGACTTTGCTCATGACAAAGATGGAAATCATCGCAAACAGGGCGATCTCCAGACCGAAGACAACAGCGGATGTCACCACGACACAGCCGTCTACAATAAACTGGGCGTATCCGCTCGAAAGACCGGAATACTTTTTCACAATCTGCCCAAGCGTAGACAGACCGCCGGTGGAACCGCGTCCCCGGTAAACAATGCCAAGTCCTACGCCGATCATGGATCCCCCATAAATGGCTGCCAGCAGCGGGTTATTAATCGCGAAGGGAAGATCGGTACTTATCCAGATGACAAGCGGCACAAAAAAAGTGCCAAGAAGCGATTTCATTCCAAAATCTTTTCCGAGCAGAATCAGCCCGAGAAAGAATAAAGGAATGTTAATCATCCACTGGACGAATGCGGGATTAAACTGATAGAGCTCGTAAACAATCGTGCTGATACCCGACACTCCACCGGCTGCAAGGCGGGACGGCAGAAGGAAAATATTGTAGGCTAAAGCGATCAGGGTCGAACCAAACAGGACATAGCCGAACTCGGCCATGCGCTGTCTTTTGTAACGAAACTACTCATGTTCATGATTCCTTTCTGTCTCACCTGAATCTATCTCAGCTCTCCTAAAAAGTCCCATCGATTGTACCATAGATTATCCAATCAAAAATAAACCATTTTCTATGCAAATCTGGATGGGATATGGTATTCTTAACTCACTAATTGATAATGATAATCATTTACGGGATATAAAAGGAGGAAGTACATATGACAGAGCACGAGTTGTTTGACGTTACTATTGTAGGCGGAGGCCCGGCCGGGCTGTATTCTGCTTTTTACAGCGGCATGCGCGGAATGAAAACAAAGATTCTTGAATACCAGACGGTGCTCGGGGGCAAAGTGAACGTTTATCCGGAGAAAGTTGTCTGGGATGTCGGCGGCCTTCCTCCTACATCCGGAGAAAAGCTGATTGCCCAGATGGTGGAACAGGCGATGACGTTCGAGCCGACCGTCTGTCTGAATGAAAAAGTGGCCTCCATTATTAAAAACGATGCGGCGGTTTTTGAGATTACGAATGACAAAGGCGAGGTTCATTACTCCAAAACGGTTATTATGGCTATCGGGGCGGCATCCTTAATCCGCAGAAGCTGGAGCTTGAAGGCGCAGAGAAATATGAAATATCCAATCTGCACTATACGGTAAAATCACTGGCCCGTTTTAAAGGCAAAACGTCATTATTTCCGGCGGCGGCAACTCCGCAATTGACTGGGCCAATGCGCTTGAGCCGATTGCAGGGAAAGTCTTTCTGACGTACCGCAAGGAATGCCCGGCAGCTCATGAAGCCCAGGTGGACAAGCTGATGTGCAGCTCGGCGGAGTGCTATTTCAATACATGTATTTCCAAGCTGATCGCGGAAAAGTCGACGGAGAATATTGACCAGGTGGAGCTGACTAATGTGGAAACCGGAGAGCGGAGTACGCTTCCGATTGACGAAGTGATTATCAATCACGGCTACGAGCGGGATAAATCGCTGCTGGAGAGCAATACGCTGAAAATTGATATGATTGATTCCCATTTTATCGCAGGTAACCCGTTGAACCATACATCAGTGCCGGGCATGTTTGCGGCAGGAGACATCGTCAAACACGATGCGAAGCTTAATTTGATTGCCGGCTGCTTTCAGGATGCGGCCAATGCCGTCAATCAAGCCAAGTTCTATATCCAGCCGGAGGCGGGGGACCGGGCAATGGTCTCCTCCCACAATGAAGCATTTAAGGAAAAAAATAAGAAATGGCAGAAGAAAAGTATGGCATAATAGAAGAAACCAGCGAAAAGGAGGAAGATCATATGATCAGCGAAACATTAAAGCAGAACTTAAACGATCAAATGAACTATGAATTTTATTCTGCCAATGCCTATCTGGCAACAGCAGCCTACTGCTCGGCAGAAGGACTGGATGGATTTGCAAATTTCTTCCTTGTGCAGGCAGAGGAAGAACGATACCATGCGATGAAATTTTACCACTTTTTAAATGACATGGGTGAGCGTGTGATGGTCGAAGGCAGCGATACGCCAAATAACAGCTTTTCCAGCGTGCTTGACTGCTTTGAAAAAAGCCTGCTTCAGGAAAAAGAAGTGACGAAGCGTATCTATCATCTGGCCGATATTGCTCTTGATGAAAGAGAGCATGCGACCATGACTTTCCTGAACTGGTTTATTAATGAGCAGGTGGAAGAAGAAGCACTCTTTGACAACCTGATTCAGAAGCTGAACCGGATTGATCAGGACAGCAATGCGTTTATTATGATGGACCAGGAGCTCTCGAAGCGCTCATTTACCCCGGAAGATTAAATGAATACAGTATAAAAGAGAAGGCTGCGGCCTTCTCTTTTTATGCTTGCGTAAATAAGCCTAGTCTGTTTTAAACAAATAAATAGGTATAATGTACTGACTAAAGTACTATTTTTTAGGATAATTTATGGTAAAATAAAGGCATGAGCAAAGGAGATGCATCATGCGAGGGTATACTTATTATGTGGAATGCAAGTACCGGGGACGCTGGATCCGTCTGTTTAATCAATCGATTATCAGTGCAGATGAATACGAAGCGCTAAACGACAACTACCTTTTTCTTCCCTATTATAAAAATTGGGAATGGGGCGAAGATCAGCTGTATTATGTCCGTCAGCTCGAAGCACGCCCGCTGCGCGTGACAAAAACGATAAAAGACGATTGTCTTCCAATTTGGCTGAGATCCAAATCAATATTTGAACTGAAAAAATGGCAGTTAACCGAGGAAGGCATCGTAGCTACTGAATATAAAACTCTACATGCTTTGCATGCCGGATAAAAAGATCAGCTGAGGAGAATATCTCCAGGCTGATCTTTTTATAGCTTTTTGACAAGTGGAATCAGCCGGTACAGGGAAAAAGACATAACGGCGAGTACGACCATGACGATAAAAGCCTGACGTATCCCGAGAAACAGTGACTCCTGATAGTTCATATCCGGACCGCCACCGGCGCTGACTATAGTGGAGAGCAGCGTAACGCCGAGCGCCATGCCGAACTGGCGGATGGTACTGCTTAGCGCGGTGCCATGTGCAAGTTCCTCGCGGGGAAGGTCATTCATGCCGGCTGCGACCTGAGGCATCATCGTCATCCCGATACCTGCCATAAACAGGCAGAATACAGCGATGATAAATAAGATGGATGTATCCGGCTGGAGAAAAACAAATAGAATAACAGATGAAATCAGCAGGACAAAGCCTGTGTTTATTAAGAGGCGGCCGCCGTATTTATCATATATCATACCGCCGGCAAGAGACATAAAAGCAAGAATAGCGGTCCCGGGCATTAACAGGAAGCCGGAAACAAAAGCACTGCTGCCCTGAACGTCCTGTGCAAACAGGGGCAGGATGGTTTCTGTGGATAAAAGCAGCACTCCTACAAAAAAGACGGAGCCTGTTGTAAGAGCATAGACTGGATAACGAAAAACCCGGACGTTCAAAATAGGAGCTGTTAACTGCAGCTGCCGTCTGCCGAATATAAACAGGCTGGCAGCCCCTGCTGCGATCGGCAGCCAGACGACCCAGTGCAGCAGACCTTCTGTGCTGATATAGCTTGAACCAACGAGAAGGCCGGTCAGGCCGATGGTAGAAAGCAGCACGGAAGGAGAGTCAAAGCGGGTTTCCCGCTGTTCTGTTATATTTTTCAGGAAAAAAACGGCTAAAAGAAGCAGTAGAAGAGTCGGCGTAAGAATAATCCAAAACAAGTGCTTCCACGTGTATACATCAATAATATACCCCGAAACCGCAGGTCCGGTGGCCGGCGCTACGTTCATAACAAGACCGAG
Source organism: Sinobaca sp. H24 (assembly GCF_023845525.1). NCBI lineage: Bacteria > Bacillati > Bacillota > Bacilli > Caryophanales > Sporolactobacillaceae > Sinobaca > Sinobaca sp. H24. The sequence continues at coordinate 233,594 of NZ_JALBWT010000003.1, read as the reverse complement.
GAGGCCCATCGCTTTTCCACGCTGATTCACAGGGAAAATAAGCAGAAGCACCGTCTGTACGAGAGGCAGCATAATTCCGGCTCCCACTGCCTGAATGACCCGGGCCAGAATAAGTATGGCAAAGCTTTCGGACATAAGCGCGAGAAGCGTACCCGCTGCCAAAAATAAAAACGATGTCAGCACAAGACCTCTAGTCGTAAACCGATCAATCAAATAGCCGCTCATCGGAATAAAGACCGCAGACGTTAAGAGAAACGCAGTTGTCAGCCATTGGACCTGAGCTGCGTTAACAGCAAATTCCTGCATCAGCGTAGGGAACGCCGTAATCAAAAGAAACTGATTAAACAAAAACAAAAAATTTCCTCCAACTACTATAAAGATAATCAGCCGTTTCTGCGCGGTACTCAACGTCGTCATGTCCGTCCCCTCCTTTTAAAAGCATCCTTTCTTATTGTAACAAGGAAGGAGGGGAAAGAAAGGCAGGAATGCAGGGAAATATACCCAGAAGAAAATAAATATCCGCAACTATTGGCATTTGACGAACTTCCAGGGCTGGCTTAAGCTGAATATAAATGTAAGCACTTACATTTAATACATGTACAGGGGGTATTTGATGTATTCAAAAAAGTGGCTTATTGGTGTATCATCACTTCTGGTTCTGCCTTTGGCTGTATCCGGCTCAGGCGGAGATGTGCAGGCTTCTATGCCGGATGATGGGGCGGGGCAGCAGCAAGAACAGGAACAAAACATTGAAAATGTCATTGTGCTGATAGGAGACGGTTTAGCAGCGGGGCAGCTGGAGGTGGCAAGGGCGTTGGAATACGGAAAAGAGGATCTTTTTCACATGGAACAGCTTCCTAATGTAGGTTTGATGCAGACGTATTCCAACGATAATCACGTAACCGATTCTGCAGCTGCAGGTTCAGCTATGGCAACATCATTTAAAACCGATAACGGCATGGTTTCTGTAACACCTGAAGGTGAAAGCAAACAGACTATTCTAGAGGCATTTCAGGAGCAGGGAAAAATGACGGGCGTCGTCGTAAATAATTCCGTTACAGATGCTACACCAGCTTCCTATACGGCTCATACCGAAAGCCGTGACAATCATGATGAGATTGCCCGGCAGCAGTTTGACAGCCAGTATGACATTTTGTTTGGAGGCGGATTGGAGAACTTTTTACCAGAGGCACAAAATGGTGAAGATTTGACAGCGAGCTTTCAGGAAGAGGGCTACGAATTCGTTCAAACAAGAGAAGAATTAATGAATGCGCCGGTAACAGACAAGATGCTGGGATTGTTCGCTGAGGGAAACATGGCGCTTGAAGCAGACATTGATCAGATGGAAGAGGAAGATCAGCCTTCTCTAAGTGAAATGTCGGACGTAGCGCTTCAGGCAATGGAACAGGATGAAGATGGGTTTTTCTTAATGATTGAAGGATCCAGAATTGACCATGCCGCGCATTTTGCCTCTGCGAACGGTGTTCACCAGGAAGTGGTCGAATTTGACCGGACAGTGGAACTGGTTCAGGAATGGGCATCTGAGCGCGATGATACGCTGGTCGTTGTAGCCTCCGACCACGAAACAATGGGAATGGCGATGACAGAAGTAATGGATGTAGAGGCATGGCAGGGAATGACGGCGACCTCAGAGTATATGGTAGAACAGTTTGAAATGGATGAAGAGAGTGGCACCTATACGGAAGAGAGCATGCGCGCTGCTTACGAGGAGTATGCGGATATGGAGCTGACGGATGAAGATGTGGAACGTCTTCAGAACAGCCTTTATGAAGAAGACGGAGAACCAATTGAGGCCTTTTACCAGGCGGTGGAAGCCGGATTGATTATTGCGGAGCACTATAATCTGCACGTGTATAACCAGAACATAACCCAGCTGAGTGAGAGTACGTCCGGCCACTCTGGAAACATGGTGCCGATTTTCGCTGACGGGCCGGGTTCAGAATCATTCAATGGAGTATTTGATAACACGGAGCTTTCCCAAATTATTGCAGAAGAAGCGGATATTCCTTTTGAAGGAAGCAATTAAACCATTGTACTATGCACCCTTTCTGCTTTTCAGCAGAGAGGGTGTTTTCTATTATTTTGTACCATTTTTTTACATCTTCTCTTTTGATGATGAAACAGTATAATAAAAAAGAATACATATTATGTAAGGGAGACAGAAACATGAAACAATTGATAACTATTTTTGCTGCGGTTCTGCTTTTATTTGCAGTACTGCCGGCAGAGAGCACCTCTGCAGCTCCATCCGGTAAAGCATATGAATCCTACCTGGAGCAGCTGGGCTGGACGGAAACGGAAATGGAGGCCTATCTGCAGGGATGGGATGCTTCGCTTGATGAATTTAAAACGCTGAAGGAACTGCAGGAATTTCTCGGAGAAGAGCTGACAGAAGAGTCAACGGCAGCTTTTTTAGAGGAATTTGATATGACAAGAAACGAGCTGGATGAACGTCTGGCAGAAGACGGCCTTGTGCTGAAGGATTTGAAGTTTACAGATGACCTGTATGAGTATCTTCCCTACGATGAAGAATGGGAAGAGGAAATATGGGAAGATGATTTTTCAGAGATTGGTTTAACGTCGGCGGAAATAGATGCACTAACAGCCCATTTTGAAAAGACAGCAGAGCAGACCGAACAGTTTGAAGAAAAACTGTTCAGCCTGCTGGACGACTCTAGTAATTTTTCAGAATGGATGGAAGAGCTGGTATGGACAGAAGAGCAGAAGCAAACATTCACGAGCTGGTGGAATGAGCTGCTGAGCCTGCTGCAGATATCCGTTTCATTTGCCGAGGAAACTGCTGGGGAGAAAAAAGACCTTTCTTTTAACAACCTGCTTGATATGGAAAGCTGGACAATCGATGTACTGTGGATAGAGATCTACGACACGGAAGGAACGCTGCTTGCTGACTTGTTTATTAATACAGCGTTTATTGAAGAGTTCGGCGGTATGGAAGGACTGCCTGCTGTGGAAGAGGCAGCTTCCGAAAAAATTATTTCAGCCGCTCCTTCCGATTCTGCAGAAAAACCATCAGTATCTGCTGAAAAAGAGGGCGGTATACTCCCGGATACCGCTGGAAGCAGCCTATTTTATGTGCTCGCCGGACTGGCAGCAGCTGTTCTTGGGTTTTTGCTTTTACTATCGAGAAAAAAGACTGCATAAAAAATCTCCTGTGAAGAAAAACCTTCGCAGGGCATTTTTTTAAGCAAATTCAAACGAAAGCGTCTAAAAAATCTAGTTGCCAAACGATTCAAAAAGCATTATCATGAAGGAAATAATTAATTTGTTTAGTAAACAAATTAAAAAAGGGTGATTTATGAATGATTACAGATACTACCTTTCACATGATAAAAAATGAAATGAACGCGCTTACGCTGCACTCTCCGTTTTATGAAGTATATGTCTCTATTTATGTGCTTAAGGAAAATGTCATTAGAACAGCGGTAACGAAACATTCCCCGGAGATTCCCATTCATTCCTGGGCAATTGCACCCGGGGACACACAGATGCCGCTGGAAGGAATGGACCGGCAGGAGATTTCAGAGCTTTTTGAACGGTCTTCTTATCAACTGGAGGAAAATGATACGCAGCTGATTCTTACTACAGAGAAGATTAAGCTGGTGATTAATAAAGCCCACTTGCATTTCACATGGTATGCGATAGATAAAGAAACAAAAGAAGATGTATGGGCAGCAGAAGATAGAAGTACACAGGCTTATTTTTTTCAAATTGCCAAAAAAGCACCAGTTTCTCATTATCTGACGAGAAAGCCGGGAGAACTGTATTTCGGCCTTGGAGAAAAAACAGGAAACGTTAATAAATATGGGGAACGTTACCGCATGCTTAACATCGATGCGATGGGATATGATGCGGAAAAAACAGACCCGCTGTATAAACATATTCCCTATTACGTCACGTACTCAGAATCAAGCGGTATGGCCTACGGACTCTACTACGATGATTATAATGAATGCGCTTTCGATCTGGGCAAGGAAAAAGATAACTATCATGGCAGCTATCGTTATTTTGAAACACGCTCTGACTTCCTGGATTATTATTTTATCCTGGGACCGGACGTGCCGGAAGTAACGAAAACATTCTCCTGGTTAACCGGGCGGCCCGCGAGAATGCCTAAATGGAGCTACGGCTATTCAGGCTCAACGATGACATATACAGATGAACCACGGTCACAGGAACGTCTTGGAGAATTTATTGAAAACTGCAGAACGCACGATATTCCGTGCTCTTCCTTTCATTTATCCTCCGGCTACACATCCATTCAGGATAAACGGTATGTCTTTCACTGGAACCGGGAGAAATTCCCGGAGCCTAAACGATTTGCCGAAGATTTTCATAAAGAAGGCATAAACATTATTGCTAACATCAAGCCGAGCCTGCTCGTTAATCATCCTAAATTCAAAGAAGCCTCCGAGCAGGGAATGACGATTAAAAATGAAGCCAATGAACCATTGCAGCAGCAGTTCTGGGACGACCTTGGCGTTTATTTGGACTTTACGAATGAAAAAACGATTGCATGGTGGAAAGAAAATGTAAAAGAACAGCTGCTTCATAACGGAATCGACTCGACCTGGAATGATAACAATGAATTTGAAGTCTGGGATCCGGATGCGGTTATTGATTTATTCGGCAAAAAGGGAAGGTTTCAGGATCATCGTGCGATTTTTCCAATGCTTATGACCAAAGTTTCTTTAGCAGCCCAGCTCGAGCATGACCCGGGGCGCCGTCCTTTTCTCGTTACGAGATCGGGGAGTGCAGGAATCGGCAGATACGCGCAGACATGGACAGGCGATAACGACACGAGCTGGCACACCTTAAAGTACAACATAAAAATGGCGATTGGACTCAGTCTTTCCGGTGTTTACAACTTTGGCCACGACACCGGCGGTTTTGCCGGAGGGGCACCGGAGCCGGAACTTCTTCTGCGCTGGATTCAGAGCAATATTTATTATCCGCGCTTTACCATTCATTCCTGGAACGATGACAACACGGTGAATGAACCGTGGATGTATCCGGAAATTACGGAAAAAGTGTCGGGCACCATGAATTGGCACCGCCGGCTGGCCGGTTATTTATATTCGATAGGCAATCATTCTTCAACCGAATATGAACCGATTATCCGGCCGGTTTTTTACAACTTTCCACAAGATCCGGTCACATATAAAGAGAATGATGAATTCATGCTCGGCGGGGATCTGCTTGTCTGCACGATTGTCGAACCGGAGCAGAGGGAGAGGGCGGTATATCTTCCAACACATGCTGGAGGATGGTACGACCTTTATACGGAAAAATGGTATGAAGGAGGGCAGAACGTTTCAGTGCCTGCCCCACTGGAGTACACCCCGGTTATGGTAAAAGGCGGGAGCATTCTTCCTATAGAAGAAGAAACACAAGTACGGGTACAGCTTTATCCGGCAGCGTCCGGGAACAGCGTTTCTTTTTCCTACTGCACCAGTACGGAAGCAGACGGAAAAGAAGAAACCGCTCAGTTTGATATGACTATGGAAACAAGTGATTCTGCCATTTCTGTTTCTGTTCATAAAACAAGAACGGCAGAAGGTATGCCGCAGCAGTTTGCTTTTCATATGCCTTCCTCTGAAACGAGAGCGCTTTGGATCAATGGAGAAGAAACAGCGTTATTTCACACATAATGAGAGGGGTAACATACGATGAAAAAAAATTATATTTGGCTGCTTCTGCTGCTTCTCGTAACAGCAGGGTGTCAACAGGCAGCGGGAGAAGAAGAGACAAAAGAGTTAACACTAGCTCATAATCAGCCTACGGATCATCCTGTTCATTTATCGTTGACGCGGTTTGCTGAGCTGGTGGACGAAAAGTCAGAAGGGGAACTTGTCATTGATGTTTATCCTAACGGAGAGCTCGGCAGTGAAAGAGAGGTTATAGAAAATACCCAGTTCGGAACCGTGGACATAGCAAAAGTAAGCGCAAGTGCACTGGAGGGATTTGATCCGATCTATTCCATTTTCAGTCTTCCATATATGTTTGAAAGCCAGGAGAGTTTTAAGCAGATTATGGCGAACGAAGAGATAACCGATGAGATCTATCTAAACACGACGGATATTGGATTTAGAGGTCTCACGTATTATGATGCAGGCGTTCGCAACATGTATACAAAGGACCGCATGATTGAAAGTGCAGAAGATATGGCTGGTTTAAAAACAAGAGTACAGCCCAGCCGGACCAGCGTGCAAATGATTGAAGCGATTGGCGGTACGCCGACACCGATGAGCTATGGAGAAGTTTATACAGCGCTGCAGTCCGGTGTTATTGACGCAGCTGAGAATAATGAGACTGCTTTAGTCAACAGCAGCCACGGAGAAGTAGCGAAAAATTACTTTTTCACGGAGCATGCGATTGTACCGGATATGCTGATTATGAACGACGAAATGTACAGCGATTTAACAGAAGGAGAGCAGCAGGTCATTGAAGAAGCTGCAGAAGAATCGACGGAATACCACGAAGAACTCTGGGCAGAAATGGTAGAAGAATCAGTGACGATTGCTGAAGAGGAAATGGGTGTTACATTCTACGACATCGAAAAGCAGACGTTTATTGACGCTGTGCAGCCACTTCACGAACAATTCCAGGAAAATCCTGATACGGCAGATATTTATTCCAGGATAAAGGAGGAATCATAAGGTGAAACAGGTCAAAAAAACGCTGGATAAACTACTTTTAATTGTGAATGCTTTCTTGATTACAGCGATGACAGTGCTATCCATATGGCAGGTTATTGCGCGGTACTTTCTGGATGCACCAAGCACCACGAGTGAAGAGATTATCCGTTTTATGCTGATATGGTTTACCCTTCTCACCGCGACGTATGTTCTCGGACAGCAGCAGCACATAGCGATTACTTTTATTAAAGAAAAGCTGAGTGCCGGCTGGCAGAAAGGGCTGAATACATTCGTAAACATATTATGGATTGTTTTTGGAGTCGGGGTCATGATCGCAGGAGGCAGCTGGCTGCTCTCCTATACGTATACAGAAGTAGCACCGGCCACAGGGTTGTCCATGCTTTTCGTATACAGCGCACTGCCTGTTTCCGGACTGTTTATGACAATTTATGCTGTTACTCATATGGTGACACCGGAAACATACTCTGAAAATAGAGAGGAGACGGGTCAATGACTTTATTAGCCAGCCTCATGCTATTTGGTATCTTAGGAATCTTACTGCTGCTGGGCGTACCCATTGCCCTATCCATTGCTTTGAGTTCCGTTTTAACGATCAGTCTTGTGCTTCCCTTTGATGTTTCTATCATTACAGCTGCACAAAGACTCGCAACAGGAGTTGATAATTTTACGATACTGGCTATTCCGCTGTTTGTTTTAGCCGGTACGATCATGAATAACGGCGGCATCGCCTTCAAATTAATTAATTTAGCGAAAGTGCTGGTAGGACGCATGCCGGGTTCACTCGCTCATACTAATGTGGTCGGCAATATGCTGTTTGGATCTATTTCCGGCTCCAGTGTGGCCGCAGCGGCCGCCATGGGACGGATTATGACGCCGATGGCGCTCCGCCAGAACTATTCCCGGACATACACAGCGGCGGTAAACATCGCATCAGCGCCTGCGGGACTCCTTATTCCCCCAAGCTCGATGCTGATTGTCTACTCGCTCGTCAGCGGTGGAACATCTGTAGCGGCTTTATTTATGGCCGGGTATCTGCCGGGTATTTTATGGGGGCTGGCTGTTATGGCTGTAGCCTACGTGTATGCGAAAAAAAGGAAATATCCGGTATCGGAAAAAATCAGCTGGAAGGACCGCGCGTTTATTGCGATCGATGCGATTCCCAGCCTGCTTTTAATCGTCATTGTTATCGGAGGTATTGTAGCCGGTATCTTTACAGCTACAGAGGGTGCAGCGGTAGCGGTACTATATGCGCTGGTTCTGTCTCTTATCTATAAACAGTTGAAAGTGCAGGAATTTAAAACGATTTTTAAAGAAACAATTGAAATTACCGGAATGATTTTATTTCTTATTACGGCATCATCGTTGTTTTCTCTGGTTATGTCCTATACGGGCATTCCATCGAGCATCAGCGAAAGTCTGCTGTCTCTTACAGAAAGTACGATTGTGCTGCTGTTAATTATTAACTTGATTTTGTTAATCATGGGAACATTTATGGATATTACGCCGGCCGTATTAATCTTTACGCCGATATTCTTCCCGGTGATTACAGAGCTTGGAGTCGATCCGGTACACTTTGGTATTATCATCGCGTTTAACTTGTGTATTGGTAATATTACGCCTCCTGTAGGAAGCGTATTGTTTGTCGGAACGAGTGTAGCGAAAGCCAGACTGGAAGATGTGATAAAAATGCTGGTGCCTTACTTTATCGTACTGATCATTATGGTTGTGGTTATTACGTTTGTGCCGCAGATCAGCCTCTTCCTTCCAGGATTATTTGATCTGTTATAACGCCAGTGGGAATTAAACCAGGTCAACGTTCATCTGCTCGGAGTGCCGCTTGGAATGATCAACAATAGTAATATCAAAAAATCCTTTAAAAGCTAATGCGGCAGCTCCATACGCACAGGCATCTTCATTAAGCCGGGAGATTTTCAGTTCATCGTAGTTGTTGAATTTAGAATGGAAACGGCTGATTAAGTCCGCCAGCAGTTCCGGGCGGGCAGAAAAGAGGGCGCTGTTAATAACGATACGTTCCGGATTAAAGATATTAATAACATTATTTAATCCCAGAGCCAAATAATCTAAATAGTCATCCAGGACGCTTCCCTGAACTTCCTTATGAAATAAGGCGGCCATGCTTTCTGTTGATAATTGTGCCGCATCCTGATGCAGATTTTTTAAAAGGGCTTTATTGGAAGCATACATCTCCCAGCAGCCATGGTTGCCGCAGGGACAGGGAAGGCCGTTTGGTTCGACAATCATATGGCCGATTTCGCCGGCAAAGCCTTGAAATCCCCGGTAGATGTTGAAGTCCTTGATGATGCCAAGACCAATGCCGGAATGAAGAGTCAGGCAGAACAAATCAGACACTTGCTCATAGTACACCTGCTCAGCGAAGACGGATAAATTTGCACTGTTATCGATAAAAACAGGAACGTTCATTTCCTGCTCCAGCCTGCTTTTGATATCTTCATCTATCCATTCCTGCTTGGGAGTAAATACGATCTGATGATCATTATTTACGATACCATGAATACCGACGCCAATGCCGACTAATGGGATCTCCTGCAACAGGGAGCCGGCTGGGAGAATATCTTCTTTTAATATGTGTAAAAGGGACTCTGTCATCTCATCAAAGTAATGAGTATCCAGCGCAACGGACTGCCGATGAATAAGCTGCCCCTTCAAATCACAGCACAATATATTGGTAACCTGTTCATCAATATCAATGCCAATAGTAAAGCCGGCACGTTCATTGATCTCGATCATAATAGGCTTTCGGCCTCTAGTGACAGAAGCGCCGGTTTCTCGTTCTACAATATGTCCTTCTTCCATCAGTTCACCAACCTGGGAAGATATCGTTGCTTTATTTAATCCCGTGATGCGTGATAATTCACTTCGGGAGAGGGAGACATGTTTAATTACATTTTCAATAATAATTCGTCGGTTCATACGTTTAATGTAGTGGGTATCTCCGGTATTCATATACATTCCTCCAGGCGCCAGAGTATGGCAGCGATTGCTGTCATTATATAATTTTTAGTTTGTCTAGTAAACAAATGAAAAGGAGAAGATACAATGAATACATTTATGCAGGAAGATTTTTTATTAAATACGAATACAGCTAAAAAACTGTATCACGAGACGGCTGCCCATCTGCCTATCATTGATTACCATAACCACCTGCCTCCAGAGGAGATTGCAGCAGATAAATCGTTTCAAAATTTAGGGGAAATCTGGCTGAATGGAGATCATTACAAATGGAGAGCCCTTCGCGCCAACGGAATAGAGGAGGCTTATGTCACAGGGAATGCCGGGGATTATGAGAAATTTATGGCCTGGGCTGGCACAGTACCAAAAACGCTTGGCAATCCGCTTTACCATTGGACTCATTTGGAATTGAGGCGCTACTTCGGTATTAAGGACCTGTTGAACGAAGAGACAGCCGAAAAAATATGGAGCAGTACAAAAGAAAAGCTGCAGTCCCCGGAATACTCGGTTCAGTCGCTGCTGAAAAAAGATAAAGTAGAATTTATCGGCACGACAGACGATCCCGCTGATCCGCTGCTTTCCCATAAGAAACTGCAGGGGCACAGCGATTTTCAAGTATCCCCATCATTCCGGGCCGATCCTGCTATTTTTATTGAGCAGCCGGATTACCTGAACTGGATAGAAAGAATGGAACATACCACCGCCATTTCCATTCAAAGCTACGATCAGCTTTTGGATGCACTGGAAAATCGTATTGACTGGTTCGATGAAATGGGATGCCGGAGCGCCGACCACGGTATTTCGCACGTGTTTTTTGAGAAGACAACGAAAGAAGAAGCGGCAGCTGTGTTTCAAAAAAGAAAACAGGGAAAGACTTTGTCCCAAAGAGAGGTAGAGCAGTATCAGACTCATATTATGCTTTTTCTAGGCGAGAAATACGCAGACAAGGATTGGGCAATGCAGCTTCATCTTCATCCGCAGCGCAACAATAATAAGAAAATGCTTGAGATCGCAGGAAAAGATACCGGATTTGACTCCATCGGCGATGGTGCCGTTTCAGAAAAGCTGGCAATGCTTCTCGATCAGTTGGAATACAGACAAAAACTGCCTAAAACCATTCTTTACAGCGTAAACGCAAACAACCACGATATTCTGGCGTCCATGGCAGGGAATTTTCAAAGCGGCAGCCTGCCGGGAAAAATTCAAGTCGGTACCGCCTGGTGGTTTAACGATCATATCGACGGAATGGAAAAACAGATGAACTCTCTTGCCAACATCGGACTGATTTATCACTTTATCGGCATGCTCACAGATTCCAGAAGCTTCCTTTCTTTTTCCAGGCATGAATATTTCAGAAGAATACTGTGCAATATGATCGCGCAGCTGGGTTGAAGAAGGAAAAGCGCCGAACGATGAAGCATTATTAAAGAAATATGTAGAAAACATCTGCTATTACAATGCGAAACGCTATTTTTCCATTGGTAAAAAATAAATAAATGTTGACGCTTTCATAATGAGTAAGATATGATAGGGGAAATTCACTAAACCGGTTTATGAAAAAGGGAAATAATGAGCCAAAAAAAGCTGTCACAATATCCGATGTAGCAAAGCATCTTAATATTTCAAAAAGCACCGTTTCCCAATATTAAATGGGCGATATGAATATATGGCCGAAGATACAAGAAAAAGAATAGAACAGGCGATCAAAGAAATGGAGTATTCTCCTAATTCATTAGCCCGGAGTTTAAAAAAGAAAACGACCTCTACAATAGGAGTTATTGTAGCTAATATTCTGCACAGTTTTTCCACCCAGATTATTCGTGCTATAGAAGATATTTGCTTTGCTGAAAAAGTACACGTCATTATATGTAATGCAGATGATGATCCGCAAAAAGAAGAAGATTACATTCGAATGCTTATGGCTAAACAGGTAGATGGATTTATTATATTTCCAACAGGCAGCAACCCCTCTGTTTACTCAAAAATGATTGCAAACCAAATACCAACTATATTTTTGGATCGTATCATTCCGGATTTTAAAATCAATACTTTATTATTAGACAATTACAAAGCATCAGAACTTGCAGTGGGGGCTTTTTACCAAAAAGGCCATAAGAACATTGCTATGATTACAATGGAGGCTGAACCATGTTACGCCTCGTATTGAAAGAATCGCAGGGTTCTGCCATGCGCTTGAGAAAAGAAATCTGGAGGTAAAAGAAGAGTACATTCTTTCAGATTATCTTCATAATATGCAAAACAGATTAAAGGAACTGTTCGATAAAAAGACGGCGCCCAGCGCAATTTTCGCAGGCAACGATTTAACTTTATTAGAGGTACTGACCTATTGTAAAAAAAATAATCTGCGCATACCGGAAGATATAAGCATTATAAGTGTAGATGATGTTTCCTTTGCAGACATTTACGAACCTGCGCTTACTACAATAAGTCAGCCGGCTCACGATATTGGTGCAAAAGCAGCTTCTCTTTTACTGGATCAAATTCAGGGAAAAGAACCTCTCTCTAAAATTCATAGGTTTGCCCCTTCTTTGATTGAGCGATTGTCTGTTTCACAAAAGTAAAAAGCTGGATGAAGATTTATAAAAGCGTATATACAGTATGGCAAAATAGTTCAGCATTTATTAGGCCTGTGAAAGGGCCTGCTTTTTCACCAGTTACTAAACCGATTTAGTAAAAATCAAATTCATCAATGCAGGAGGAAATATATGAAACGAATAGTTACATTGGGAGAGTTGCTTGTCCGTTTATCGCCCCCTGGGGAGCGGACGCTGAAACAAACGGATAACTGGAATGTTTATGTAGGAGGAGCGGAGATGAATGTAGCCGTTGCCTTCAGCAATCTTGGAGGACAGGCGCGGACTTTAACAGCTCTTCCTGATAATGCAGTGGGAAGAATGGCGCGGGCCGCTCTCCAGAAAGAGGGTGTTGATACATCCTTTATTTCCAGCCAGGGATCACGGGTAGGATTGTATTTTGTGGAAAAAGGAACATCAGAAAGGCCGTCAAAGGTGACCTATGATAGAGAACATTCCTCTTTTTCTGAATGGACGCCGAATACAATAGATTGGGATGCACTTTTTGACGAGGTCGGAATACTTCATACAACAGGGATAACGCTGGCTCTTGGGAATAAAGCAAGACAGGCAGCCGTTGAAGTGATCAAGGAAGCCTCCCGAAGAAGTATACGGATCAGCTTTGATTTTAACTATAGAAGTAAATTATGGACGATCAGTGAAGCAAAGGAAGCTTTTCAGGAGATTCTTCCTCATGTAGATATTTGCTTTGGAAGTTCCAAAGATTTAACTCATATTCTGGGATATAAAAAAGAGGAGCAATCGAATATGATCGCTGCTTTTATGAAAGATTATAATATTAGCTGTTTTGCTTCTATGAAGAGAACGACGGAGTCCAATACAAAACATACGCTGCAGGCCTCTATTATTGATAAACAAAAAGGCGAAGCTGATTCACCTCTGTTTTCTGTTACTATTCAGGATCGAATCGGAGGTGGAGATGCTTATGCGGCAGGCCTTTTATATCAATTTCTGCATTATTCCTCAGAAAGTCTGAGCATCAAATTCAGTTTGCAGCTGCGGCAGGCGTGTTAGCTCATTCTATAGACGGTGACGCATTTGTTCTAGAAAAAGAAGACGTAGAAGCTTTTATTCAAAGTCAGGATGGCAGCGGAGTTGTTCGATAACTTAAGGAGGGTGACCTAATGGATATTGGATTTAGATGGTATGGAAGAGGTAATGACAGCGTAAGCCTTGCCGACATTCGGCAGATTCCCGGTACGTCTCAAATTGTATGGGCGCTGCATCACAAGCAAGCAGGCGAACAATGGGGAAAAGAGGAAATACGCGAAGAAGTAAATTATATTCAATCACACGGCTTTAAAGCAGAGGTTGTAGAAAGTGTAAACATACACGAAGATATTAAGCTGGGTCTTCCTTCAAGAGATGCACATATTGATGCGTACATCGAAACGATAAAGAACCTTGGCGGGGCCGGAATTAAAGTTATCTGCTATAATTTTATGCCGGTATTTGACTGGATTCGTACGGATTTAGCGAAAGAAATGAAAGATGGCTCCACTGCTTTGTTCTATGAAAAAGAGCTGGTCGATGACGTTTCTCCAGAGAAGCTGGTAGAAAGAGTGCTGCAAAATCCCGAGTTCACGATGCCTGGTTGGGAGCCTGAGCGGCTTGCCCATATTCAACAAGTTATTAAACAGTATGAAGGCATGACGGAAGATGATCTTTTTGATAACCTTCAATATTTTCTGGAACGCGTTATTCCTGTCTGCAAGGAGCATGACATCAAGCTGGGAGTACACCCGGATGATCCGCCCTGGTCTGTATTTAAGCTGCCGCGGATCGTATCTACCCACGATCAGCTGAGACGTATTTTAAGCCTGGTGGACAGCAGATATAATGGTTTGACGCTCTGCAGCGGTGCGCTTGGTGCTTTGGAAGAAAATGATCTGCCTGAAATGATTCATGAATTCAAAGATCGTATTTCATTTGCCCACGTTCGAAACGTTTACCGTTATCCAAATGGTGACTTTATTGAAACATCACACAGGGAGCAGGACGGATCTGTACCGATTACCGATATTATTAAAGCCTATCACGATATCGGGTTCGAAGGCTGTATCCGGCCCGATCACGGACGCCATTTATGGAATGAAAGCTGCAGGCCGGGTTACGGACTGTATGACCGTGCTTTAGGGATTATGTACATGCTTGGTATTTGGGATGAAAGAGAAAGAGGAGGAATTAATATGGCAGCAGAACATAAGCAGTTAAAGGGAAAAGCAGCCATTGTTACAGGAGGCGGCGGTGTACTGTGCGGTGAAATGGCCAGAGCATTGGGAAACAAGGCGTGAAGGTAGCCGTGGTCAGCAGAAAGCTGGAAAATGCCCAGTCTGTAGCAGACGATATTGTACAGGCAAATGGAGAAGCCAAAGCTTATGCCTGCGATGTCCTCGATAAAAAAGATATTGAACGGGTAAACGAAGAAATTCAAAAAGATTATCCGGTTTACGATATTTTGATAAACGGAGCCGGCGGTAATCATCCTGATGCTTCTACGTCGGAAGAGATATTTGGATGGGATGAAGTAGAAGATCCTGACAAAAATTCCTTTTTTGATTTAAAAGAAGAAGCTATCCGTCATGTGTTTGATTTGAATTTTACAGGCGCTGTACTAAGCACTCAAGTATTCATGAAGCACATGTTTACAGAACAGGGAAGCACAGTTATTAATATATCTTCCATGAGCGCGCCAAGTCCAATGACAAAAGTAATGTCCTACAGCGCAGCTAAAGCAGGAATTGAAAACTTCACCCAGTGGCTTGCTGTTCATATGGCTAAAGAGAATATTCGCTGCAACGCCATAGAACCCGGTTTTTTCTTAACCAATCAGAATAGAAAACTCCTTTTGGATGAAAACGGCGATTATACGGCAAGATCTAAAAAAATAATGGATCATACGCCAATGGAACGATTCGGAACGCCGGACGATCTGCTGGGAACGCTGCTGTGGCTGGTTGATCCTGAGTATTCGGCGTTTGTTACAGGTATTACCGTTCCCGTAGATGGCGGATTTATGGCGTACTCTGAGAGTATAGAGGGATGGAGTAATGACAACAAAATTAGAAACGCTGCAGGCACTGTTGGAGCAAAAAGTAGTAGCAGTTGTACGCGGAAAGACAACAGAAGAAGCAGAAATGATAGCTCAAGGTTCTGTAGATGGAGGTATTACGATACTAGAGATTACGTATACAGTCCCGGATGCTTCAGCACTCATCCAAAAGCTCAGTGCCACATTTGAAAATCAGGCAGTAATCGGGGCAGGTACCGTTCTTGATGAAGTAACCGCCCGTCTAGCTATTCTTGCCGGAGCTGCCTTCATTGTCTCTCCAAGCTTTAACCGGGAAGTAGCTATACTATGCAATCGGTATCGCATTCCGTATCTGCCGGGCTGTTATACAGCCGCAGAAATGATTGAAGCATTGGAATATGGCTCAGATGTTATTAAAGTATTTCCCGGCAACACGGTCTCTCCCTCATTTATCAGCGGAATGAAGGGTCCTCTTCCCCAGGCTCAATTAATGCCCTCTGGAGGAGTTAACGCTGAGAATGCTAAAGAATGGCTTGATAAAGGAGCTGCTGCTATAAGTATTGGAAGCAGTCTATATCAATCGACGCGGGATAAAGTAGCTGAAGAAGCCAGACGTGTCGTAAAAAATATTCAAATGTAATTTTACACATTTTAGCGGGGGAGGGATTTGCCATGAAGAAGGCGGGATGGCTGTCAGGATTGACAGCTCTGCTTATTATTGTAAGCGGATGCAGCCAGAATACGCAGGGAGAAGAAGTAACAACCTGGAAGTTAAATCATTTTTCCGACACAGGTCATAATTGGCATAGAACAGCTGAATTTTTTGCGGAAAGAGTAGAAGAAAACACAGATGGACAGGTCATTATTGATATATATCCGAGCGGGCAGTTAGGTGATGAAACAAACACGATTAATAGTATTCAGTACGGAGCTATTGATCTAACTATTACTGGTGAGACGCTGCAAAATTGGACACCAAATGCTATCTTAATGGCTACGCCATATGCGTTTGAAAGTCAGGAGCATATGAGAAGTATTATTGAAGGGGATATAGGCAGAACGATTGAAAAAGACATTCAAGACGATGCCGGACTGACACCTCTTCTCTATATAGAAAGGTCGCCTAGAAATCTCACATCAAATTTTCCAGTGCATTCCCCGGAAGATATCCAGGGGTTCGATATGAGAGTGCCGAACGTACCGCTTTTTGTAGATGTATGGTCTGAAGCAGGAGCCAACCCTCAATTAATTAGTTTAAGTGAAGTTTTTACAGCGCTCCAGCAGGGGGTTATTCAGGGTCAGGAAAATCCGAATGACTTAATTCAAAGTAATGGCTTCTATGAAGTACAGGATTATATTAATGAAACCGAACACGTTCGTTCATGGATATATATAACAGTAGGCAATGAGCAGATGGAATCTCTCCCGGAAGATCAGCAGCAGGAGGTTCTGGAAGCGGCTGAGGATGCTCAGGAGTTTGCAAGAGACCTTTATGAAGAAGATGTGGAAACAGTGGAAAACACACTTCGTGAAGAAGGTGTAGAAATTAATGAAGACGTAGACCAGGAAGCATTTCGTGAAGCGATGATTCCGGCTATTGAGGAAAATTTGGAGCCGGAACAGCAAGAGCTTTATCGGCAGATTCTTGAGGAAGGAGAGGATGGGAGTTGAAATGGGCAGACACTCTTGATAAAACACTGAAATGTATAGCAGGCGGTTTGTTTGTAATACTTCTTGGAGTTGTCGTTTTACAAATTGTTCTCCGCTATCTTCCTTTTTCATTTATTTGGACCGAAGAATTAACGAGGTATCTATTTGTCTATACAATAGCTGTAGCAGCACCCTTGGCATTAAGAAGAGATGAATTTGTTAAAGTGGATCTATTTTTAAGAATACTATCAGCTAAAAACAGAAAGATTTATGAAAGCGTTATCCATATATTGATATTAATCTTCAGTGTTTTTTTACTTGTAGAAGGTATCCGCTTTTTTGCTTTAGGAACCTTATTCAGTTCTCCAACGGTAGGAGTTTTGATGAGCTATATTTATGCTTCTGTTCCTCTACTGGCAGTTCTGCTGATTGTCTACTGTATTATCTTCATATTGGATCAGCGTAATGGCAGAAAGCCGGAGGAGGAATCATCATGACAGCAGTGTTACTCGTAGTATTGTTTTTGGTTCTTATGGGCATAGGTGTACCGATTGCTTTTAGCTTAGCTGTTTCTTCTTTGATTTATCTGCTGATCAGCGGTGTTCCGCTGACTATTGTACCGCAGACAATGTTTGCTGGAATAAATTCTTTCGTGCTTCTTGCTATACCTGCTTTCATTCTTGCAGGAAATCTAATGAACCACGGAGGGATTACAGATCGTATTATTCAATTTTCCAATGCTTCTGTGGGGAGAATTAGAGGAGGATTGGGTCTAACCAACGTTGCCTCATCTCTTGGATTTGGCGGTATCAGCGGCACGGCCCTTTCTGACACAGCGAGTATCGGATCTGTTATGATCCCGGCTATGAAAAAGCAGGGATATGGTGCTGGTTTCTCTGCAGCTGTTACATCCATGTCTTCTACCGTAGGTCCGATGATCCCGCCATCGCTTCCCATGATCATTATTGGAACATTAGCCGGCGTTTCTATTGGTGATTTGTTTCTTGCTGGTGCTGTGCCGGGAATTCTACTTGCCATTGGTTTTCTGATTGTAACGTATATTATATCGGTTAAACGTCAATATCCAAAAGAAGAAGCGCAGCCATTAAAGGCAGTACTGAAATCTTTTTTAGGATCTTTTGGGCCCTTTTGATGGTCATCATTATTTTATGGGGTATTTTAGGTGGGTATTTTACACCTACAGAAGCTGCAGTTGTTGCGGTTATTTATGCGCTTGTTATTGGAGGACTTATCTACCGTGAATTGAAATGGAGAGAAGTTCCCAAAATTTTGGCAGACACTATTATTGCAACAGCGGCTATTCTTCTATTGGTTGGTTTTGCTAATCTTTTTGGATGGATTTTAGTTAGTGAAGGTATTCCAACCGCCGTAGCTGAAAGTATATTGTCGGTATCGGAAAACCCAATTCTTATTACTCTGCTTCTACTTTTACTATTAATTGTAGTAGGAATGTTCTTAGAACGATTGCCGCTCTTACTATTTTGTTTCCAGTGCTGCTTCCTATTGCTACATCTATTGGCATGGATCCAGTGCACTTTGGCGTTGTTATGGTATTAACATTAATGATTGGACTATCTACACCTCCTGTAGGTGTTTGCTTATTCGTAGCATCTGACCTGGCAGATGTTTCGATCGGGGAAGCTTTTAAAGAAATGATCCCTTTTCTTGGAGTCGCGCTGTTAGTACTCCTGTGTGTAAGCTTTATCCCCTCTTTGTCGTTATTTTTACCTGGTTTATTTGAATAGGAGGAATACAAATGAAAGCTATACGTGTAAAGAGCCTGGAATACTGGAAATAGTTGATATGGAAAAACCGGTGATTGAGTCTGCGGAAGATGTTCTAGTTAAAGTCAACGCAGCAGGTATTTGCGGTTCTGATATGCATATTTATCATGGCAGCAATCCATTCACAGTTTACCCAAGAGTGATAGGGCATGAAGTGACAGGAATAGTAGAAGGACTGGAGCGAACGTTACAGCTTTACGAAAAGGTGATCAGGTAGTACTGGAACCTATTGAAAGCTGCGGGGTCTGCTATGCATGCAGAAAAGGAAGACCTAATATCTGCAAAAAGCTGGAAGTTTATGGAGTGCATAGAGATGGAGGCATGCGGGAGTTTGTTACAGCTCCTCAAAAAAACTGGCATAAAGTAGATGCCGGAATAAACCCGATTCAGGCAGTGCTGGCAGAGCCTCTTACTATTGGAGCTCAGGCTACAAGCAGGGGGAAAGTAGAAAAAGATGATACCGTATTAATTATTGGGGCAGGCCCGACCGGATTAAGTTGTCTCCAAATTGCAAAAGCAAAGGGAGCCATAGTGTTGATCTCTGATTTTAATCAAGAACGATTAAACTATGCTAAACAAATTGGAGCGGATTATATCATTAATCCAGGAAAGGAATCATTGGAAGAACGTCTGAAAGAAATAACTAATGAAGAACTCGCAAACGTAGTTATCGACGCGGTAGGAACAGCGAAAACAATAGAGCAGGCTGTGAGTCTGGCTTCGGAAGCCGGGCGGGTAGTAAATTTAGGTTTTACAGATGCTATTTCCAGCTTCACCTCATTATCCATCACGAAAAAAGAAATAGAATTAGTAGGTTCACGACTTCAGGCAAACAAGTTTCCGGAAATTACAAGACAGCTGAATAATCATGAGTTAGACGCAGATTCACTAGTGTCGCACACATTTCCTTTCACAGAAGTACATGAAGCTTTTCGTCTGCTTCAAGAAGATCCGGAATCAGTCAGAAAAGCCGTTTTATTATTTTCTTAAAAAACAAAGTGACGTATAGCAGGAGGTATCCGTATGCCTGATGTGGCATGGCTGGAAGTAAAAGAAAAAACTCAAAGAAAACTAAGGAGTCAGGGGATTGGAAAGAATCACGCGGCTACTATTGCTGATGTATTAATACATGCTGATTTAAGGAACGTTTCTTCTCATGGTGTTCTTCGATTAGAACACTACATTAAACGGCTTCAAAGCGGCGGACTTAATACCAGCCCTGATATTACATTTAAACAAACAGGCTATGTAACGGGAGTAATGGACGGTGATGGTGGTTTTGGTCATGTAGTAGCTGAACAGGCCATGGATGAAGCTATTCGTTTAGCGGAAGAAAATGGGGTAGGAGTGGTTACCGCTTTTAACAGCAGTCATTGCGGCGCTTTAAGTTATTTTGTGAACAGAGCAGCAAACAAAGGTTTAATTGGAGTAGCTCTTACTCATACGGATAAAGCAGTAGTACCTTTTGGAGGTAAGGAATCTTTTTTAGGTACTAATCCAATAGCTGTTGGAGCTCCAGCTTTAAAAGAAAATTCATTTATTTTCGATATGGCTACTTCCAATGCAGCTTTGGGTAAAATTTTAAAGGCAGTGGACAAAAATGAAAATATTCCAGGAGACTGGGGTGTTGATAAGAATGGTTCAGCCGTTACAAATCCCCGGGACGTGGTGTCTTTGTTACCCTTTGGAGGACCGAAAGGATATGGTCTTGGAGTTGTGGTTGATATCTTTTCGGGACTTCTAGCTGGAGCCGCATTTGGGCCACATATTAACAAAATGTATGGAGATTTAGATAAGAAAAGAGAACTAGGACATTTCTTTTGCGCATTAGACCCTTCCTACTTTACCGATAAACAAGAATTTTTGAAAAATATGGATCAGATGATTCTTGAGCTTCGAAATGCCCCTGCCAAAGATGGTGTAGAGAGAGTATTTGTACCAGGAGAGCTGGAACAGATGAATGAAGAAAGAAATAGAATAGAGGGAATCACTTTATCTGAAGAAACATTCAATTATTTAAATAGCGATTCTTAAAGCAAAAAGCAAAAATCCTGGCTGCCAGGATTTTTGCTTTTTATATGTTTAATAACAGTGCCCGGTTGTCCATTCATGCATTAGCCGCACTTGGTTTATCCCAATCCTCTTACATGCGGAGGAAAAAGAAATACACTTCTGATTGAAGCTTCTTTTCTTTTTCGCAGAGGCGTATAATAGAACAAAGAATGTGTTTATCCAGACAGAACGTAAAGGCGGTTAAAAAATGAGACATAATATGTGTTGGATCGTTCCGGTCGTTATTATTGTCGGTGCCAATTTATTATCTTCTCAGGCCGGCATTAGTCTTGGATTTCTTATCTGGCCGGTTATTGCTTTTGGACTGGCATACTATTTTTACAAAGGCGGGTCAGTTTGGCTCAGCCTGCTGTTTGTCGGGCTCGCAATTATTCATCTAGCCCGGCATCTGGAAGGGATGTTTTTCGTGCTCGTCTTTTCAATCATTGTGGCGGCAGCAGCGATTGCAGGAGGAATGCTTATCTACTCGCGGCGCAATCCGGTCGTTGATATTGACCGGGACCTTCCCGGAGGGCGTACAGAAGAGGAAGAGAAGCCGGCAGATTCCCACTATTCCAGGCCGATGAGAGAAAAAAATATGCTGATCGGGGAGATAAAGTGGACAAAAATCCCCTATAAGCTGCCGCCGACAGCGATTCAGTTTTTTATTGGGGAGGTAACCATTGATCTCGCCAAAGCGGAAATCGACGAACGAGATGTTCACCTGCACATAAAAGGAGGAGTCGGCGGCATTAAAATTTTCCTTCCCGATACATGGGATGCGGACGTCCAGACAAAAATAGGAATCGGCGAAGTCAACATGCTCAAGCAGAAGGAAGGCGGTATGTTCTCCAACGCCCATTTTGAGCACAAGACGCCTGTTGATCCGAAGCATAAGCTTTATCTTCAGGCCGACATCGGCGTAGGAGAAATTGTTATTAAAAAATCCAGATGGTAAATACCTTTCTGTCCTGCCGGGACGAAGGGTATTTTTTTGCCCGGATAAAAAGAGAACTTGGACGGATACTAAACATTCTGGATATATGCTTCAATAAAGAGACGGATAGAGGGAGGTTTTTTCATGAAAAAAGCAAAGGTTGGTTTGGCCGTAGCTCTCACATCTACGGCACTAATATGGCCGCAGGCGGCAGGCGCTCAGGAAGACTATGGAGATAAGGCAATGGAACATATGCGTTATCTATCCGAGGATATTGGTGAGCGTCCGGCAGGTACAGAAAGCGAACGTGAAGCGAAAACATACATAGAGACAGCGCTGGAAGACATGGGATATGAAACAAAAACCGAAGCGTTCCCATTTACGAGAGACGGAGAAGAGCTTGAATCCGAAAATCTTTCTGCTGTGAAACCGGGGAAGTTCAAAAAAGAAATTATTGTCGGTGCCCACTACGATACGGTAGCGGATGTAGAAGGCATTGATGATAATGCCTCCGGTGTCGGCGTAATGCTTGAAACTGCAGAGCATCTTGAAGACATGGACGTTCCCTATACGATCCGGTTTATTGCCTTTGGAGCCGAGGAAGGCGGATTAAATGGCTCGGAAGAGTTTGTGGAAAACATGTCCAATAAAGAAAAAAACAATACGCTTGCGATGATTAACCTCGACAGCCTGGCTGCCGGTGATCAGATGTATGTATACGGAGGCGGAGGCAAAAGCGGATGGTACCGGAATTTTGCCCAGCAGCTGGCAGAGGATGCCGGTATTGATATACAGACTAATCCCGGTCTCAATCCTGAGTACCCGGAAGGCACCACAGGTCTTTGGAGCGACCATGCTCCTTTTCAGGAAGCAGGTATCGATATCGGCTATTTCGAAGCCACGAACTGGGAGCTTGGGGCACAGGATGGCTATACCCAGACAGAAAAACATGGAGCCATCTGGCACGATCCGGAAAAAGACAATTTTGATTTTATAGAGTCCGAATTCCCCGGCCGGATGGAAACAAATATTTCCGGCTTTTCCGAAGTACTGACTAAATCATTAACCGAGATGAAACCCGAAACAAAAGCCCACTATCAGCAGTGGAAATAACCCGAAGCGCCGGCAGAAATGCTGGTGCTTTTTTTTTAATAAAGTAAGAAAAAAGTGATTGTCTGAATGAAAAGAAGGGAGTATGTTTAAAGCAAAGATATACCACTGGAAAAAATAAGATGGGAGTGCTGGGGATGCGCATAAAAAATGTTTACCTTTATGTACTCGACACAATGGCTGACTGGGAATATGGATATCTAACGGCTGAGCTGAACACGGGAAGATGTTTTAAAAAAGACATAATGCCGTTAAAAGTAATCACTGCCGGAGCGGATAAAGAAAAAGTCACTACGATGGGTGGAGTGAGCATACAGCCGGATTTGTCTTTTGATGAGTGTTCGTTTGAAAGGGACAGTCTTTTCATTCTGCCCGGCGGAGATACGTGGGGAGAAGAAATTCACGAGCCTGTTCTGAGGAAAATTGGGGAAGCGATGGAGTCCGGCGCTGTCATCGCAGCTATCTGCGGAGCTACAGTTGGCCTTGCCCGAATGGGATATCTGGATACAAAAAGGCATACAAGCAACGATCTGGAGTATCTCCAAATGGTCTGCCCGGATTATAAGGGAGAAGTACTGTACGAAACGGAACCGGCTGTGACGGATGGGAACATTATTACTGCCTCGGGAATAGCCCCGCTGGAATTTGCGAGAGAAGTGTTGAAGAAACTGGACGTGTTTACACCAGACACGCTGGATGCGTGGTACCACCTCAACAAAACGCATCGGCCGGAATACTATTATCAGTTAATGAAAGCGACGAGCTGAATGTTTTGAGTATAGATAGTAGTGCATTATGTTAAAAATAAAAAGAAGCGTGAATCGGTGACTGAGCCGATTCACGCTTCTTTTTCTATTATAATCCCATGGAAAGGTACTTCGTCTCTAAATAAGGGGCGATTCCTTCGCTTCCGCCCTCACGGCCGAGGCCGCTTTCTTTCATGCCGCCAAATGGTGCTTCCGCAGCTGACGGAGCGCCGTCGTTCCAGCCGACAATGCCGTAATGAAGACGCTCGTGCAGGTAATGTCCGGTACGATAGTTTTCCGTGAAAAAGTAAGCAGCCAGCCCGAACGGTGTATCATTGGCCATATCGATCGCTTCATCAAGCGTAGAGAAGGACACGATAGGCGCAACCGGACCAAAGGTTTCCACATGCATAATATCCATGGAGCGGTCTACGTTAGTCAGTACCGTTGGGTGCACGAAGTAGGTGCCGGCTTCTGCATCTTCCTCGTAGCGGGCACCGGTGAGAACAGATGCGCCTTTTGCTTTTGCATCTTCAATCTGGCCCTTCACTTTTTCAAAGCCCTGGGCATTAATAAGCGGCCCGATATCGGTTCCTTCTTCTAAGCCGTTGCCAACCTGAAGCGCCTCCGCTTTTGCTGCAAGCTTTGCCGCGTATTCCTCCAGCACGTTTTCCTGAACAAAAATACGGTTGGCGCAGACGCACGTCTGGCCGGCATTGCGGAATTTAGAAGCCATCGTATGCTCGACAGCAAGGTCAATATCCGCGTCTTCTGCTACGATAAGGGGGGCGTGTCCGCCAAGCTCCATCGATACATGCTTAACCGTGTCTGCGCTGTTTTTAATTAACAGCTTACCGACAGGAGTGGAGCCGGTGAAAGTGATTTTGCGTATGAGCGGGCTGCTCGTAAACACTTCGCCGATTTCTGCACCGTCCCCGTTTACAAATTGAAGCACATCTTCCGGAATACCGGCTTCATGTCCGAGACGCACGAGCTCCATTGCCGTAAGCGGCGTATTTGGAGCCGGTTTAATAACAAAGGTGCAGCCTGCTGCAAGCGCCGGAGCCGCTTTTCTCGTAATCATAGCCGCCGGGAAATTCCAGGGAGTGATCGCAGCGACTGGGCCGACTGCTTCCTTTGTCACATATAAACGTTTGTTGGCAGCACCGGGAAGGGTTTTGCCGAATACGCGGCGCGCTTCCTCCGCGTAGTATTCAATATAGTTTGCCGCATATACGACTTCGCCGCGCGCTTCTTTTAACGGTTTGCCATTTTCCTGTGTAATAAGAGAAGCAAGCATGTCCTGGTTTTCCAGAATAAGTTGATGCCATTTTTTCAAAAGACCGGCACGGTGGGAAGCAGCCTGGCGGGACCAGGCGGGAAACGCTTCGTGAAGACGTGCTACAGCAGCCTCGACCTCTTGTTTGGAATGAAGCGGAACCTCCCGGACAGCTTCTCCGGTGGCCGGGTTTTTAATCGTAACAGTGGATGACATACATAACTCCTCCTTCATCTTAGTACTTTTCATTATCCCGTTATTTGGTCGGATAAAAAGAACCAAATTAAAAATATTTATGGTACCAGAAAAAACCCGCCGGTCTATAAACAGGCGGGTGGGGTAATGATTTACTTTTCGGATTGATTATAGGACTTTAGATCGGAACGACGAAGCGAAAAACCCTGGAATCCGAAGGGAGGACGAGGATCGGTAAACACCCGGCCTTCGTCGGAGCTGGTTTCCTCTACAATTAACTCCCAAGTCCGATTGTTTGATTCAAAGGACACTTCAGCGAGCTGTGGAAAACGCTCAAGCACGCGCAGGCCGATGTAGTAAATCAGGCTCTGAATGCTCGGAGAATTCAGCTCGTGAAAAAGCGTGCGGGCAATGCCAGCCACCTGTTCGGAGCTGACGTAGTTCTTCAGGTAATCGCGGCTGTCTTCATAAATCCAGTTAATATCAAGATAAATAAAAAGGGGGCGGTCTGTTGTTTCCGGAAGGGTTGTATATTCGTCTTTAATATACCCCTGAAACGAGCTGCCCTTTACTTTGATTAAATGAAGATCCTTTACGCCGCTCTGCCGGGACACAATCGCATGCTCGTTTTCTTCAGTACGCTCTGTTTCAAGCGACGCCACCGGAAGCTCCCGTTCCTTTTCATCAAACACGAGCGGACTGCTGCGGATGCCGGTTTCATCTCCAATGTCTGTTTCTGTAAACAGCTTCTGGACCGCAGATACCACAATGCCGTCGATATGGCTGTACGTTTCATAAAAACGTCCGTTGATATATTCCAGAAATTCTTCCATCGTTGCCCCTTCAAAGCTGCCGGCATGGCGGAGAATAAAATTTTTCATCGAATCCGTTGCAATGACTTTCGAGTTGTCTCCCTCTGAAAAGGAGCTGAAAAAGGCTTCCCCTTTTAAGGCAATTTGAATGTCCATCGCAAAGATAATATTGCTGCGTCCTGTAAAGGAAGATTCAGGAATCGGCTGAATGTTTTCAAGCGGAGAAGCATAGGTGCGATAGACAAATACATCGCCTTTTCCGTAATACATCGTACGATTTTGATCATTCTGGTGCTTCACGGCTTCTGTTTTTTTAATTTTCGTTTCCATTTGTATCCCATCCTTTTTTAATGTATTAAGCATGTTCATTGTTTTCTTTAAGAGTCATTTTTAACGATCTTTTAAAAGTGGTCTGTTCTCTGAATCGGCAGGCAAATACCTCTTTTGTTACATTCAGCAGATGCAGGCCGATAGCGGCAAGGCTGCCGGTAATGATGCCGTCGTGGAATAGAAAAGAAATCTGTTCCGGCATCTGGGCAAACAGCTCCGGTACAATAGTGGTGCCAAGACCGAGTCCTAAAGCAACCGAAATAACGAGGACATTCTGATTGTTTTCCAGGTCCACCTGGGTAAGCATCCGGATACCGGATACCGCTACCATGCCAAACAGCACAACCATAGCTGCACCAAGAGCAGGAGGCGGAATCAGTTTAATCAAAGCGGCGATCTTTGGAGTGAGGCCCAGGGCTATTAGAATAAAGCCCGCGGTGAAAGTAACGGCAACGGTTTTTACCCGGGAGAGTTGTACAAGTCCAACATTCTGAGCAAATGTATTATAGGCAAATCCGTTAAACAGACCGCCGACAAGAAACGCAAACCCTTCGGCGCGGTAGCCGCGTTCCAAATCCGCCGCTTCTACTTTTTCATCGCATACTTTTCCGAGAGCAAGAAACACGCCGGTAGATTCAAACAAAATAATCAGCGTAACAATCAGCATGGGAATAATCGCTCCCAGTTCAAACATCGGCATCCCAAAGTAGAAAGGCTGGGGCATGCTCACCCAGGAGGCGCCGGCCACTTCGCTGAAATTAATATTCCCGCGCACCGCGACAAATATTGTACCTGCCACCAGTCCGATTAAAATAGATAAAGAACGAAGAGGGCCTTTAAAAAAGGATTGCAGCACAAGAATTAAAGCAAGAACGCCAAGACCGAGCAGGACATTGTTAAGGCTGCCGAAATTTTCACTGCCGGTACCGCCCGCCATGTTGTTAATACCGACTGGAAGAAGGGTAAGGCCAATCAGCGTAATGACGGTACCGGTAACGACCGGCGGAAAAAAGTGAATCACGTGGCTTAAATATTTAGCAAACAACACAACAATCAGACCGGACACTAGAATCGACCCATAGATAGCGGTCATACCGTACTCGCCGCCAATCGCAATCATCGGTCCTGCTGCAACAACCGATGCTCCCAGTACAGCGGGAAGTCCTATGCCGGTATACTTGGTTTTCCAGCTCTGCAGAATAGTTGCTACACCGCAGGTAAATAGATCAATGGCAATTAAATAGGCGGTCTGTTCACTTGTAAGATTAAGAGCCTGAGATAATAGAATAGGGACCAGAATAGCTCCGGCAAACATCGCGAGCACATGCTGCATACCAAGGGTGAACGTTCTCATTACATAATTCCTCCTGATAAATAAGATAGATAATTCCGGGGAAAAGGGACCAAAAAAGCCGCAGAAAGCCTGTAATGGAATTTACAGAGTCTTCGCTGCGGCTTCCTGCCTGCCGTATACGGCAGGGAAACGGCGCTGTAAGTTACCTGCCTGCTGCCGGGTCTGCGTAATAACGCAGTGCCTGACAGCGGCAGATTATGTATGAAGCAGAATAACAGTGCAGGAGGTATTAGTGTCCTGGTCGAAATCTTTGTAAATGGCTTTAACCGCGAGGTCAAATTCCGAGGCCAGAATATCCTTGATACGTTGTTTATACTTATGATTCAAAGAAGCATCAATAAACAGGACAAGGTCGGGCCGGTCGGCAAGCGTATCGAGCATCGGTGTCCGGCTGACGGAAGCAAAAATCGTAATCTGACTTTCGGAAAGCTCGATCTTCTGGCTCTGCACGCCGTGCTGATAAAACTCTTTATTAATTTCGTTATAGCGCAGAGCCAGCTCTTTCTTGGAAATCTTGAGCATGAGTATCACCTGCTTTACTGCAATTCATGAAAGCATCGTATCATGAGCGGAAAAAGACTACAGTACAATTGTCAGATAACGTGACATTCTTTTTGGAAAAAGGAGAGAGGAAATGGTTAAAAGCCGGGAAGATATCATAAAGTTAATTCAACAGGATGATCAGATGATGGAAATAATTCAAACAGCAGCAACGTTGAATCTGCCGGACTGGTGGATTTGTGCAGGGTTTGTTCGTTCTAAGGTCTGGGATACACTGCATGGCTATCAAATAAGAACAAAGACTCCGGATGTAGATGTCATTTATTTTGATGAAAACAATAACAAACAGCAGACTGATAAAGAATTAGAAGGTTCACTTAGAAAGATGCTTCCTGAAGTACCGTGGTCTGTAAAAAATGAAGCAAAAATGCATGTTCGAAATAATATTGCACCCTATACTTCTTCCGAGGATGCTATTTCAAAGTTTCCTGAAACAGCAACAGCTGTTGGTGTAAAAATAGACAGGAAAGGCAACCTGATTTTAACAGCTCCGTGGGGTGTAGAGGACTTGATAAACATGGAAGTGAGACCAACTCCGTTTTTTGAACAGACGAAAGAACGAGCTGCCTTTTATGAAGAAAGAATAAAAAAGAAGAATTGGAGATCTATCTGGTATGAAATTAAGGTATATCACTTATAACGAAAGAAGCATATTAAAATCATAAAAAAACAGAAGCCTTATACCGGACTCCTGTTTTTCCAGCCTTATTTTTCAAAATAATTCGCTGCGTTATGCAGTGCCTGGTCGGCAAATCGTTCCAGCACTTCATACGTTACATAGCCGATGTGCGGTGTGAGGATAACGTTATCGCAGTCGTGAAAGGGGTGCTCGCGAACGGGCTCTTCCTGAAAAACATCCAGGCCCGCGCCCGCG
Source organism: Sinobaca sp. H24 (assembly GCF_023845525.1). Classification (NCBI taxonomy): domain Bacteria; kingdom Bacillati; phylum Bacillota; class Bacilli; order Caryophanales; family Sporolactobacillaceae; genus Sinobaca; species Sinobaca sp. H24. Next base: position 204,554 of record NZ_JALBWT010000003.1, on the reverse strand, counting down.
AGATGGCGGCTGCGCAGAAGCCGGGCAAGAGCATGCTCGTCTACAAAAGCTCCACGCGATGTATTAATAAATACAGCTCCCTGTTTCATTAAAGACAGTTTTTCTTCGTTTAGAAATCCTGACCACTCCGGCGTGAGACGCATATGAAGACTGATCACATTGGACGTGCGCAGTATGTCTTCGAGCGTCATCTGCTCAATGCCAAGTTCTTTTTCAGACCCGTCCCCGCCGGTGGGGCGCCAGACTTTCACGTTCATACCGAGAGCCTGGGCTATACGGGCGGTTTCCCGGCCGATGGACCCAAATCCCAATATGCCGAGCTGTTTGCCATGCAGTTCTGTACCTGTATGCTGAATCCACTGATTCCGGCTGAAGGCTTCCTGATGGGCAGAAAATTGTCTCACCGCCCCGATCATCATGCCAATAGTTAATTCAACAACAGAAGTTCGGGAACCTCCGGGGGTTGTTTTAATATCAATCCCTTTAGTTTCCAGTGCTTTCATATCAATATGGGCAACGCCTTTTCCCGTTTGGGAGATCAGCTGCACGTCATGAAGCTCATCAATAACCGATGCCGGCAAGTGGGTGCGCTCCCTGACGAGGATAATGGCTTTTTTTCCTTCTGCAAGAGAAGGGATCTGCTCCGGTTTGACCGGAATCGTAACAGCCTCCAGGTTCCAGCCTTTCTGGTGAAGCATCCGGGCAGCGGGAGAGGAGGAATAAATGTTTTCATAATCACCGAGTACAAGAATATTCAAACAAACACCTCCTTATTTGATGGGCCTGAAGCCGAACCATTCTGCATGAATGAATTCTTTTCTATCCAAAATATTATCTCTAGTCTAAGATTCCCTTTTTACACTATCCTTAACCACAGCCGGCCGGCAAAAACAGGTGGGGATATTCCTTTTTTTCCAAATATGGTATGATGTTCTTAATAAAGTATAAATGGTTCGATATGAGAGGATGCTGGCGAGTGATTAATTTATACTCCAAGATCGTTCTGGAAAAACAAGAGCTGGAGGAGCCCTGGGCGGAAAGCATTGGAATCGCGGAGCGAGCGGTTCGAAATGGGATTACTACTTTTGTGAACGCTCCTCCCTTCGTTAAGCGAGGAAATGAAAATTTTTCCGAGACGCTGAATGAAGAGCAGAAAGAATTCCAGACGCAGCTTAAAGAAAACAACCTGGATCTTACAGTGCTTCATGCCTACTGTATCCGTTCCCGCAAACGGGTTACAGATGGAGCGAAGGAGCAGGAGCTTTTAACGGTAAACGAAACATCGTATGTGTATGTCGATTTAAGCGGTTTTTCTTCTGCTGTTTTTGCACAGACCCTTTTAGATCGGCTGCAAAGAGGAAACTATCGGCCGGTTCTGATTTTTCCTGAATTTACTCCGATGTTTATTAACAACCCGGGATTTCTGCATTACTTCGTTAATCGCGGAGCCGTCAGTATTCTTTCAGCTGAATCCATCCTGCGCATTCATGGGAAAGAAACACAGCAGCTGGCCATAAAGTTTCTGCAGGCTAATCTTTCCCACGTGCTGTCTTCGTCCCCGCGGTCAGCTCTTGAACCATTCCGCCTAAAACAGGCATATGATTACATTGATCTGGAGTTCGGTACGGACTGGACCGGGTTTCTGCAGAAAAATGCCGATCATATTATTGAAGATAAGCCGGCCGTCATGTATGATCCCGTACCCATGCAGAAAAGCAGAAGGCTTTTCCCATGGGGGAAGGGGTAAGATAAAGTTCTCTCTGTTAAAAGAGAGGATTTTATTTTTTATTTTATGTCATCCGGTTGACATAAAATAAAGCGGGTACTATACTAAGGTCAGAAAACGCTTACAAATAGGGAGTGATGAAATTGAGAGTTTTGGTAGCAGGAATGATTTCCACTGCTTTACTGCTGTCTGCCTGCGGAAATGAAGCAGAAAGTGATGGCAGCGATAATGAAATTAGTCTATGGGTACAAACATCGAGTGAAAGTCCTGAAGGACAGGCTATGCAGGGATCGGTGGAAAAATTTAATGAGCAATTTAAGGGGACGTATACCGCCAATATTGAATTTATTCCACGCGGTGGGGGCGGTGGAGGATACGAAGATAAAGTGAATGCTGCGGTTTCTACCGGAACGCTGCCGGATGTATTAACCCTCGATGGTCCAAATACAGCCGCCTATGCAGAGTCAGAAATAATAGCTCCACTGGACGGAGTCATTTCTAATACAGATGATTTACTGCCAAGTATCGTAGAGCAGGGAACATATGAAGATGAGATGTATGCGGTGGGGTATTCTGAATCCAGCGTGGGCATCTATTACAACAAGGAAATGCTCGAGCAGGCAGGTGTTGATCTTGAGACTCTGCCCACAGTTGATGACCCATGGACATGGGATGAATTTACCCAGCTCTCCGAAAAGCTGACCGACTATTATGAAGTTCCTGCTATAGATATGGGACTTAATGACAATAGTGAGTGGTTGATGTACGCCTTTTCTCCATTTTTATGGTCGCAGGGAGGAGAAATTACTTCTGAGGATGGAAGGCAGGCAGAAACTGTATTTAATAGTGACGCCAATATGAAGGCGATGTCTTTTCTACAGCATATGCTCAATAACGATTATACAACGATTTCTCCTGCTGAAAACGGCTTTGAAACCGGTCAGTATCCTATGAAGATGAGCGGCTCCTGGACGATGGAGCAGTTGGACACTAACTATCAGGACATAGATTACGATATCATGCCCTATCCTGTTTCGCCGGACACCGGTGAATTAGTGACTCCAACCGGCAGCTGGCAGTATGCCATGTCTACAGCAACAGAAAATGAGGAAGGGGCCGGCGAATTAATTGACTTCTTAACTTCTACGGAAGCAGTGGTGGATATAAGTCTTGCAAACAGTGTACTGCCATCAAGATATTCAGCTATTGAAGAAATAGAAGATGAAGTATCGCCGCAGATGAATACCCTGATTGAACAAAATGAGGCTTCCGGAAAAGCAAGACCCGTACTGCCGGAGTATCCGCAGATTACCCGTTCTTTTCAGCAGACAATAAGCGGTCTTCCTTATTATGAAGATCAAGCAGGGCTGCAGGAGCTGCTTGATGAAAAAGCAAAAGAGATGCAGACTTCATTAGAAAGAAGGGAATAACATGGATCTTACTAAAAAACAGACACGCTTAAAGCGCTGGGAAGGCTGGAAATCCAGTTCTCTTGCGTTTCAGGCCCAGCCTTTTTATTTTCTGCTTCCAGCTATTATACTTCTTGGATTATTTCTCTTTCTGCCGGCGCTTTTAACAATTTATTATGCGTTTACCGATTATTATTTATTAACGCCTGACCAGCGTCAGTTTGTTGGATTAAGAAACTTCACGCAGATATTCGGGGATCCGGTATTTTTAAGAAGTCTGCAGAACATTACTATTTTTGTAGTAGGTATTATCATTTTTCAAGTAGGGATGTCACTGGGACTTGCTTTACTAATTAACAAGCAGCGAAGAGGAAACATCTTTTTAAAAGTAGCCTTTTTCTCGCCCGTTGTGATGTCACTCGTTGTCATTTCCGTTCTTTGGCTTTATTTGTTGAACCCGACAGATGGATTGGTAAACTCAATGCTGCTGGCCGTTGGAATTGACGCTCAGCCATTTTTAACCAGTCCCAACCAGGCTATTTACGCTATTATCCTCGTTTCTGTATGGCAGGGGGCCGGGTACCAGATGCTTATTTTTCTAGCGGGCCTTCAGAATATTCCTGGTGATGTGTATGAAGCAGCCAGGATAGATGGAGCCGGCAAATGGAAAAGTTTTCTGCACGTAACAATTCCTTTACTTAGGCCGACAACGACCTTGATCGTTTTTACCACATTGATTGCAGCATTCAAGCTGATTATTCAGCCGATGATCATGACTCAGGGTGGACCGTTAAATTCAACCATGACACCGATCTATTATATCTATCAGACGGGCTTCACTGATCGGTTAGTGGGATACTCAAGCGCCATGACAGTAGTATTTGGACTATTGATTGTCATCGTAACGTTCGTACAGCGCAGATTTGCAAAGGAGGACTTATAAATGAAGAATGTGAAAAAATTAGTCGAATACGTCCTGCTTACACTGCTGGCATTCTTCTTTATTTTTCCACTTTTGTGGATGGTTTCTTCTTCCATGAAGTCAGAAGAAAGTATTTATCAGGATTTGAACTCCGTCCAGGCTCTCCTGCCGTCTTTTCAGATTACGGAATGGCTGTCCACCTACACAGAACTGTTCAGCCGATTTGATATTGGTACTTATTTATTTAACAGCGTTTTTTATGCCCTTTTAGTTACGGCCGGAGCCATTGTCGTAAATGCCATGGCAGGATATGCATTTGCTAAATTCCGCTTTAAAGGAAAAAATATCATGTTCAGCCTGCTGCTTGCTATGCTGATTATTCCGGTGGAAACCATTATTATTACCCAGTTTACTATCATTCATAATTTAGGGCTCGTAGATAACCGGCTGGCCGTCATTATTCCCCTGATAGCGAATGCATTCTTCATCTATCTTTTCCGGAATTTCTTTATCGCTGTTCCGGATTCTGTTATTGAGTCGGCAAAAATGGAAGGAGCCGGCCACTGGACCATCTTTTGGAGGATTATGCTGCCGATGTCCAAGCCGGCAGTAGCTACAGTCGGTACGCTTGCATTTATTGGAAGCTGGAACGACTATATCTGGCCTTTGATGATTTTAACCGATTCGGATAAATATCCGCTACAGGTCGCTATAACGAGTATTAATGCGACAGAGCCGGTTTTCATTAATCAAGTGATGGCCATCCTCACCATTTCAACGATTCCATTAATTATTGTGTATATTGTTGCGCAGAAATATCTGCTCCAGGGATTAAGCAGTTCCGGATCAGGTCAGAAATAATCAAAACTAAATCAATTAGTCAGGGGATATTTACTATGCAGAAAACATCATACAATCATGAGCAGATGCTTAAAAAAGGGCAGGCGGCACTACAAAAACACAGACCAGTTAGAAAATACTGTATACCGGCTCGGTTATCATTTCATGGCGCCGTCAGGCTGGCTGAATGATCCGAACGGCTTAATTCAGCATAAAGGCATATATCATTTATTTTACCAGCATCACCCCTACAGCGCAGATTGGGGGCCGATGCACTGGGGGCATGCGACCAGTAAAGATCTAATAACGTGGCAGCATGAATCGATTGCCCTTGCTCCTTCAGAAACCTACGAATACGAAGCCGGAAAAACCGAAATTGGCTGTTTCTCGGGAAGTGCCGTAATAAACGGGGAAGAACTGGTATTGATTTATACCGGTCATGTAGAAGGCAGGGAACCTAAAGAAGTGCAGGCAGCCGCCACGTCGTCAGACGGCATTCATTTTACAAAAAATAAGAATAATCCTATTATAGCTGGTCCTTCATCAGAATTATCCGATGATTTTCGGGATCCTAAAGTATGGAAGTATGAAAATACGTGGTATATGGTCGTTGGCACGAGCAAAGGTGAAAATGGGGCGGCGGCTTTGTATTCATCAAAAAACCTGGAGGATTGGAACTATACAGGGACGGTTCTGGAGGGGGATGGAACGCAGGGAGATATGTGGGAATGCCCGGATTTATTTCCGATCGGAGAAAAACATGCGTTGATCGTTTCCCCTATGAATATGGAAAATGGGAAAAATATTATTATCGTTGGGGAGATGGATTATGCCTCGGGTACATTCATACCGGAAACTAGTAAAGAGATAGATGAAGGCATTGATTTCTATGCCGCCCAGACGTTTGCGGACGAGAAAGGCAGACGGATTCTGATCGCCTGGATGGACACATGGGATACTGATTTCCCTACCAAAAAAGAAGGATGGGCAGGGGCCATGACCATTCCGAGGGAAATTACGCTGGACAGCGGGAATCATCCTGTTTTTCTCCCTGTGCCGGAGATGAAAGAACTGCGGATAGAGCATGAAAGGTATCAAATTGAAATGCTTAAAGCAGACAGCGTACGAAATATTAATAGCAATAAAAACCTTACAAACAGCTTCGAGATACAAACGGAAATAAAATGGAAGAAAGAAGAAGGGAAAGGAAGGGTTGGATTTATATTAAGGGCTTCAAACGATAGAAAAGAGCAGACTTTAGTTTACTATGATATAGAAAAGCAAAAATTGGTTGTGGATACAACGAACTCGGGAGAAAGCTCTCCGGCCCTGCCATGTGAAGTAAGCCTGAAAAGAGAAGACAGCCTGGCGCTTCAAATTTTTATCGACACTTCTTCCATTGAAGTATTTACTGAAAAAGGGGATGCCGTAATAACGAATAGGATTTATCCCAATCCTTCGCATATAGAGGCAGCCCTTTTCACAACAAAGACAGATATTATATCGACAACCGTAGATACATGGAATTTAAAAAAAGTTATAAAATAATGAAAACCCATCAATAGTAAAAAATATTGATGGGTTTTATTATACTGTGGATCCCTTATGGAAAGAGACGAGATGACGTGTTTCACTTTTTTCCAAAGGCAGCATATCTGTAATCTGTTTTTGAAGTATAGCAACAGCAGATTCTGCAATGGTAGAAATAGGCTGGCAGATGGTGGAAAGGTGAGGGGCAGTAGTACGTATTGTTTCTGTCCCGTCATATCCGATGATTTTCAGTTTTTCAGGGATAGGTATATGTCTTTTGTGGGCCTCACGGAGTACGTTAAGTGCCAGCATATCGTCGCTTGCGAATATCCCGTCTGCATGAGGATGCTCATCAAATATCTGACGGATGATACGATCCTGCTCTACCTGGTCAAACACGCCGGAGATTTCATAAGTAATAGGCTCCTGGCCACGTTCGTTCATCGTATCTTCATATGCTTTTCTTCTATAGTTTGCAGGAGTTTCCAATTCACCTGGTCCGTTAATATGTATAATATATCGGCAGCCGCTCTCCAGAAGTTTCTCCGTGGCCATTCTCCCGCCCTGGTAATTATCTGAACCAACTACTGGAATATTTTTAGATAAATAGTGGTCGATCGCTACAGTTGGAAGCTGATGCTGGTCATAATCAAGGATGCCCCGGTTATAAGTTCCTACAATCACACCATCCACCTGATTGCGGCGCAGCATTTCCCAGTATTTTCTTTCTTTTTCTATATTATTTAAACTGTTGCATACAAGCATTTTATATCCTCTATTGGAACAGGCATTTTCAATTTCTGCAGCTATTTCCCCAAAAAAAGGATTTTTCGTTGTAGGGACAATTAGGCCGATAATGTTAGTTTTTTTATTATAGAGAGAACGCGCCAGATCATTGGGTATGTAATTAATATCTGTCATCGCCTGATAGACTTTATTTTTCGTATTTTCGCTGATATAGCCCCTGTTATTTAATACACGGGAAACAGTTGTTGGAGAAACACCGGCAGCCTTGGCTACATCCTCTATTTTAGGTTTCATCGAAAGCCCCCCTGAACGCTTTGGTCACGTAGTTTTTTCATCAATCAAAAATATCAGGCTGCGAATCCAGCAGACCAACCATCGGTAAAGATAAAGAGACGCTCTTTGTCTTTTTGTGAGGCCCGGCCTGCGGAAACGTCCGCCTGTATAAATTATGCATGCATTTATTTTTTCTCCTGGATCTCCGCTTCAAGAATCAGTTCAGCAATTTCTTCGCAGCTGCGGATAAATTCCCGGCCCGTGTAATAAGAGAGGCCAAAGCCGGCTGTCATACCGCCGACTACGGGAACAACCTTTGTAATATTGGCGACACGCTGCTGGCCTTTAAATTTAGCCATGTACTCCAGCACCATCTGCTCGCTGATGTCATCTTCAGAAGAAAGAGCGGCAATCTGGTCGAAGTCTTCCACTTCTTCCTGGTCTTCCTGCATCATTTTCTGCAGCCTTTCTTCTGTGAGCCCGAACTGATCCGACACGTTTCATTTCTGTTGACTGTGACATCCACATCTACTGCGGTATCGAGCACATCTTCGTACTCGGCCCCTTTGCCGGCGGCAAGAAATGAATATTTAAAAACAACCCGGTGGGCGGCTTTGGATTTTCGTTTTAAGAACGATTCGGAGTATGCTTTCGCATTCCGGTAAAAAATATCCTGCTTTTTGGCGTCGAGTCGTTCTGTAACAGCGTCATGGAGCTTACCAATACCAAGCTTGGTTTTGGAGCTCGTAAAAACCAATTTGCTGTCGCGGCCGAATACGTCATAAATCAAGTGACGGCGGATTTCACGTTTCAGCTCGCGCCGGCTTTTGTTCGGATCATATAAGTTGTCGCTTTTTGTGCGCACAAAAATAATCTGGATGCCGTGCTCTTTCGCTTCTTTAAAAAAAGCTTCATCATCGCGGTTCAGCTTTGTTTCAAAGCAGCAGAGCAGTACATCAAATGATTCAATGTCGTAGTTGACCCAGTAGTCATCCACCGTATGTTCTTCTATAAGGCCGCCGTATCCGGGAAGGTCAACAAACAGCATCGTGTCGTCTTCGCCCCAGATATGAGTCGTAACGTTCGTGCCCGGCGTGATTTTCGTATCCGTTTTACGTTCGCCGATCATTGCGTTCATGAGTGCGGACTTGCCGCAGCCGGGCGAACCGAAAAAGCCGATTTTCAACGATGTGCTGAGCTCGGATTCGACACGTTCAGCAATAACCTCGACCGGTGTATCCTCTTCTACCTGCAGCTCCTGAAACAGCTGCTCCAATTCCTTATCCCATTGATTCTTTCGTTTCACACCCACCATCCAAAACCCCCTTGTTCTCTATTGCAGCGATGGTTTACGATCTTTTTTGTGAATTTCTGCTTCGAGTATTTCAGAAGCGATCTCCCGGCAGCCTTCAATAGCTTCCCGGCCTGTATAGTACGTTAAGCCAAATCCAAGTCCGGCACCGCCGACAATAGGCACGAGCTTGGAGAAGTTTTTGGTTGCTTCTTTTGCAGCATTGTTGGAAAGCCAGTTTGTCATGATTTTCTGGTTGGAGCCTTTAGCCATAAACGGATCAGCTGTTCATATATTCTCAGTTTGTCTTCCTGTTCGGAAGTGAGCTGGCGCAGGCGGCGTTCGGTAATCCCGAACTGGCGGCCGATCTGATTTGTCATCCGCATAACCGCAGGAATATCAATGGCTGCCCCAAGAAAGGGAACGGGTACTGCGCCGCTTCCGGCAGATATAAAGGAATAATACATAACGACCCGGTGCGCCGCTTTTGCTTTTTCCTCAAGGAACAAGTCCGAATATGCTTTGGCATTGCGGTAGTATTTTGCTTTTTTATCGGTATCCAGATGGTCTATGATGGCAAAGTTCAGTTTATCGATGCCAAGCTTTGTGCGGGCACTTGTGAAGACCAGAACATTATCATCACCGAATACGTCATAAATAAGATGCTGGCGGATATCGCGCTTTAATTCGCGCTTGCTTTTTTCCTCATCATGCAGGGTATCTGTTTTGGTGCGGACAAAGATAACCTGAATGCCTTCCGCGATGGCTTCTTTAAAAAAGTTCTCGTCATCCTGGTTGAGCTTTGTTTCAAAGCAGCAGAGAAGGGCATCAAAGGAGTCAATTTCGAAGTTCTCCCAGTATTCGCTTACTGTATGTTCTTCATCCAGACCGCCGTAGCCGGGAAGATCCAAAACATAATAGAGTCATTTTCGCCCCAGGTGTGGGTAGTGACGTTTGTACCGGGCGTCACGCCGGTATCGGTTTTTTGTTCACCGATGAGCGTGTCCATCAGCGCGGACTTGCCGCAGCCGGGTGAGCCGAAAAAGCCGATTTTCAGCGGGCTGTTTAAATCAGCTTCCAGCTTCTGTGCAATTACATCAACAGCTACAGAGCTGTTGGTTTCCACCGATTTTAAGTAGTGATCCAATTCCTTGTTCCAGCGTCTTTCGACTTTATCTTTAGCCATAAGAACCTCCCGAAGTCTAGTGTTGTCGTTTTATTTTCGCGCCTGCAGTCAGGCCGGATCATAAAGAGACATATTGCATCAAATTTTCCCTAAAGCGGGGCGGCTTAAACCTTTCTATAAAAAAGAGCTGTTCCTTTAGCGGCTATAACGCCGGGAACAGCTCTCTGCCTGATATTATATCATTACTTTGCACATGTCGTTGGTGAAGGCCACCGGGTCTTCTACAGAAAGTCCTTCAATAAGAAGCGCCTGGTTGTATAAAAGGTTCGTATAAAGCGCCAGTTTCTCTTTATCCTGCGTGTAGGCATCTTTCAGAGACTGGTATACATCATGGTTAATGTTAATTTCGAGCACTTTATCGGCCTGGACGTGCTGATTTTGATCCGGCATCTGCTGAAGGATTTTCTCCATCTCAATAGATACTTCCCCATCGGCTGACAGGCAGACCGGGTGGGTTTTCAAACGCTTGGAAGCCCGCACATCTTTTACCTTACCGGAAAGGAGGTTTTTAATTTCTGTGAACAGTTCTTCGTTCTCTTTTTCTTCGGATTCTTCCTTTTCTTTTTCTTCCTCGGATTCAATGCCAAGATCACCGGCAGCTACAGATTTGAATTCTTTATCTTCATAGCTCATGAGCGTCTTAATGGCAAATTCATCAATGTCCTCCGTAAAGTAAAGAATTTCGTAGCCTTTGTCGAGAACCATTTCCGTCTGCGGCAGTTTTTCAATACGGTTGTAGGACTCGCCTGTCGCATAGTAGATATACTTCTGGTCTTCCGGCATTCTTTCTACATATTCCGCAAGCGTAACGAGCTTTTTCTCTTTGGAAGAGTGGAAAAGAAGGAGATCTTTTAAATCATCTTTGTTGGCGCCAAAGTCCATTTGAATACCAAATTTAAGCTGGCGTCCGAATGACTGGAAGAACGTTTCGTATTTCTCGCGGTCTTCTTTCAGCAGCGTTTTCAGCTGGGTTTTTGATTTTGTTTTTTAATGTTTTTGGCAATCAGCTTCAGCTGTCTGTCGTGCTGGAGCATTTCTCTGGAAATGTTTAAGGAAAGATCCTCTGAATCGACAATTCCTTTTACGAACCCAAAGTAATCCGGGAGCAGGTCTCCGCATTTTTCCATAATCAGTACGCCGTTGGAGTAAAGCTCAAGCCCTTTTTCGTAGTCTTTCGTATAGTAATCAAACGGTGTGTTTTCCGGTAGGAAAAGAATCGCCTGGTAACGAACGGCGCCATCTACACTTAAGTGAATATGCGTTAACGGTTTGTCGAAGCCGTAGTGCTTTTCCTGATAAAATGCTTCATAGTCTGCGTCGGTTAATTCATTTTTGTTTTTTCTCCAGATCGGAATCATGCTGTTTACAATCTGTTCTTCCTGTACTTCTTCTGTTTTTCTTCGTTATCTGCTTTTGGCTGGTGGACAGATACGTCCATTTTAATAGGATAGCGGATATAGTCGGAATACTTCTTAACGATGGATTTGAGCTTATGCTCATCGAGATACTCGTCGTAATTCTCATCTTCTGTGTTTTCGCGCAGTTTAATGATTACTTCAGTGCCGACGGTTTCTTTTTCAGCAGGTTCAATCGTATAGCCGTCCGCGCCGTTTGACTCCCATTTGTAAGCCTGGCTGCTGTCAGCGGACTTTGTATAGACCGTGACATAGTCAGCGGCCATAAAAGCAGAGTAAAAGCCAACGCCGAACTGGCCGATAATGTCATGGCCGTCTTTGATTTCATTCTCTTTTTTAAAGGCAAGAGAACCACTCTTTGCAATAATGCCGAGATTGGCTTCCAGCTCTTCTTCTGTCATGCCGATACCTGTGTCCGTAATAACGAGCTCGCGCTTTTCCTGATCGGTACGGAGCTTAATGTAATAATCATCTTTATTAAACGTGAGCGTATCATCCGTAAGCGCACGGTAGTACATTTTATCAATGGCGTCACTAGCGTTGGAAATCAATTCGCGGATGAAGATCTCTTTCTGCGAATAAATCGAATTAATCATCATTTCCAATAAACGTTTCGATTCGGCCTGAAATGGCTTTGTAGTCATAGTTTATCGTCACCTCGTATGTGTATTTGGCACTCATTGTGTTCGAGTGCTAAAAAGTCTCCTCTTACATTGTACATGTCATGGATAACGTGTCAACATGCCTTTTTAAAAATTAGCCAGCCAAAAATTTATTGATTTTTCTGATATTTTTATTGAAATTAATTTTATAAAGGTTACAATAGGGAACATAAAGGAACTATAAAGATCTTTTTATGAAAGAAGTGATGGCATGAAGCGATATAAAGTAGCAGTGATAGCTCCAAATGATATTATTGCTGACTGTATGGAAGTGACGGAGACGTTTCCACTGTTGGAACTGCTTCCGTATACATATAAAAAGGAAGCGGAAATTCCTGAGGTGGTTCAATCAGTGGATAAGAGTGCAGCTGCCGTCCTTTTTGGAGGACTGGTTCCTTTTCATAAAATAAAAGAACGAATGAGTTTAACAGACAAGCCGGCTTTCTTTCTGCCTTTTACAGGAGCTGGTTTATTTAAAGCACTTTATTCCTTAAAAAATGTAAATATCAACAACATCAGTATGGACACGATGAATAAGAAACCAATATTAGAAACCCTTATGGAGATTGGTATGGAAGAAGCCCCGGCTCATCTTCTCGAGTTTGAAAGCTCCATGAGCGTCAGCAGTATCATATCGTTTCATAAAGAGTTGTTTGAACAGGGAGAAACGGAGTACGTACTGACGAGTCTTGCAGAATGCTACGAAGCGTTAACTCAGATGAATGTGCCGGTAAAAAGAATCAAGCCTCCCAAATCAGTTATACGGGAAACTCTTGAAAAAATAGAATCGTCCTGTGAAAGGGAACCGATGGCTACTTTTCAAGCAGCAGCCTGCAGTATTTCTTTAAAAGGCTACAGCGAATGGGCCGTTAATCAACATGCCATAGCAGTAAAGGAATATGAACTTGAACTGGAAAAGTTAATGTCTGCCTCTGCAGATAAAGTAAAGGGCTGCCACGTCCAGCGATCTCCGGAGGAAATTATATTAATTACTACCCTTTCACATACGAAAAAAAAGGAATTTATTCGTGAAATAGATGCACTAAAAACAAAAATAGAAGCTCTTATTCCTATTCCTATTCATATTGGTGTTGGATTTTCACTTACGCTTCAAGAAGCTGTACTCGAAGCCAGAGAAACGGCAGGGACACCATTTATAAAAGAGTTCTCTTATGTGAAGCAGATAAAAAGGAAACCAATACAGGCAGATTTCCGGGAACTGGCTGATAAAGTGGGCATCAGCATACTCACACTTAATAAAGTGTATGAGTTGTCTAAGACATATGAAGGGAAGTTTACCGCTAATCAATTGGCAGAAGGGATAGGTATTACTGTGAAAAGTGCCCAACGGATTTTAAGACAGCTCGAAAAAGCAGACCTGGTAGATGTTACTGGAAAAGAATCACATAACACGAAAGGAAAACACCGGCGTGTATATAGTTTAAGTAAACAATTTGATACCTATTCATAAAGGAGGCAGAGAAAATGAGGATAGTTATTGGACAGTTATCACATGAAACAAACACTTTTCTGGAAGAAACGACAGACCTGTCTTTTTTCGAAGCAGGGGAGTGGGAAATAAAAGAAACTCTGCTGGTCAATCACACAGGAGTTCAGGACTATCTTGGAGGGATGATAGAGAGCGCATCAGAAGAAAACATAGAAATTCTGCCTGCCTTATCTGCTCTGGCTTCTCCATCCGGTCTGATTGAAAAAGATACATACGCGAATATCAAAAAAGTGTTTTTGCAGGAGTGCCTCCAGTATTCCGATGTAGACGCGTATTGTCTGGCTCTTCACGGGGCCGGAGTAGTAGAAGGTATTGATGATCTGGAAGGAGATCTATTACAAACGCTCAGAAAAGAAATAGGCGGGTCTAAACCTATTGTTGTGACGTTGGATTTACATGCCAACGTTACAGAAGAAATGGCTGCACACGCAGATATTTTATTATCGATAAAAGAATATCCGCATATTGATACATTTGCGACTGGAAAAAAAGCACTGCAGCTTACCTCACAAATGGTAGAAAAAAAGATTAAGCCGGTCATGCATATTGAAAAACTACCTTTGCTTATTCCCACATTTACTACCATGCACGAGCCTGCCAAAACACTTGTTCTAACATGCAGAAGACTGGAAAAGCTGGCAGGGGTACTGGACTGTTCCTTCATTCATGGCTTTCCTTATGCCGACGTGAAAAGTGCCGGTGTTTCTGTTATTTGTATTACTGATGCGGATAATATTTTAGCAGAGGAAACAGCCATAACGGCTGCTTCAGCCATTTGGGAGGCTAGAGAACAATTCTTTCTATCTTTTTACTCTCCAAAAGAGGGGGTGGAAGCCGCCTTCTCCAGCAGGGTATCGCCTGTTATTATCAACGAAACGTCAGATAACCCCGGTGCAGGCACACCGGGTGACGGCACTTTTTTATTAAAAGAAATGCTTGAGAAAAACATAAAGAACAGCTGCTTTGGCGTTATAAATGATCCTGAAGTAGTGCAGCTGGCTCATGAAGCGGGGGCAGGTGAATATATCGAGTGCTCTATCGGAGCAAAAATAGATAAAAACACGGTCGTCCTCTTCAAATTAAAGGCTATGTAAAATCGTTAACCGATGGCAAATTCATTCAATCTTCTGCAATGTGGAAAGGAATGAAAAGAAACATTGGAAAAACCGCTAGACTGCAGATAGGAAATGTAGACGTTATTGTATGTTCCCGGCGGGCTCAGGTGTTTGATGATCAGGTCTTCTTACTGCATGGAATTGATGTTACTGCCTGCAGAACAGCAGGCCTGAAATCGAGCCATCATTTTAGGGATTATTACAGTACTTTGGCTGCCTCTATGATTACCGTAGATTCCCCGGGACTTAGTACAAACAATTTATTTTCGTTTTCTTATCAGCATATTCGTCCCTCTATGTATCCTTTTGAAGAAACAGCAGCGTACAGCGCCTTTCCAACTAATTTGTAAGCAAAGAAATGGAGGAAGAATAAAATGGGTGAAGCATTGATTAGTCCAGATGATTACTGGGTGTTGTGGGGATTTTTAGCTATATGGGCTGCAGTGAGTATTTATTTAGAACAAACATATCAATGGGCATCTAAGATTTCCGGAGCTATTATCGCCCTGCTGGGAGCGATGATACTTACGAACATTAATGTGCTTCCCGTAGAATCTCCTGTTTATGATGCCGTATGGTCCTACATTGTGCCGCTGGCGATTCCTCTTTTATTATTTCAAGTTAACTTGAAAAAAATATGGAAAGAAAGCAGCCGGATTCTTTTCATTTTTCTTATTAGTTCTATTGGAACAGTAGCGGGCACCACACTGGCTTTTTTAGCATTAAAAGATGTGATACCTGAACTTGATAAAATTGGGGCTATTATTACAGGTTCCTACATTGGAGGTGGAGTAAACTTTGCTGCAATGGCAGCTAAATTCGAAACACCCGGCGAATTGGTTTCCGCGACAGTAGTCGCCGATAACTTAATGATGGCAAGCTACTTCTTCGTTCTTATTGCTATACCGGCAATCGGATTTTTTAGAAAGAATTACCGGACTCCTTATATAGAAGAAGTAGAAAGAGAAGCGCAAAATACAGAAGGTAAAACAATTTCGGAAAGTTTTTGGTCAAGAAAGGACATTTCCCTTAAAGACATTGCGTTATCTATAGGCACAGCATTTCTGCTGGTCGTTGTATCTTTTAAACTGGCAGAGTGGTTCGCTTCGATTATTCCTTCCGGGGAAAACGTCTTCTGGTTTTATGCAGTACTTGGAGGAGTGCTCGGAGACAGTTATTTAATGTTAACTACGATTACTATTGCAGCGGTTTCGTGGTTTCCGCGGAAATTTGAAGCGATGAATGGCAGTCAGGAATTTGGAACCTATTTTATCTATATATTTTTCGTTGTTATCGGCATCCCGGCATCTTTACCAATTATTTTTCAAAATGCTCCACTTTTATTAGTGTTTGTGGCTATTGTAGTGATTATTAATATGCTTATTTCCTTTACTCTGGGAAAGTTCTTCAACTTCAGTCTGGAAGAAATAATTCTCGCAACGAATGCTAATGTAGGGGGACCTACTACGGCAGCAGCCATGGCTATAGCAAGAGGATGGAAAGATTTAATTGTTCCGATACTGCTTATAGGTACTCTAGGTTATATTATTGGTAACTATATAGCGACAGCCATGGGATTGTGGTTCTCTACTTTTTTTTAAAGAAAGATCAAATGTCATTTTTTACAAATCAAGTCGGCAAAACCGGCTTTTTTTGTTTATACTAGGCTAAAAGAGAGGAGTCGGTACCCATGAAAAATGACAAGCTGGCTGAGGCGTATATGTCTCCGAAGCGCCGGATGAACGCAATGATCGGTGCGGTCTTTTTGATGGCGACCTCCGCGATAGGACCGGGGTTTCTTACGCAGACTGCCGTTTTTACCGAGCAGCTTCTGGCGAGCTTTGCCTTTGTTATTCTCGTGTCGATTATTTTAGACATCGGTGCACAGATCAATATCTGGCGGATTATTGCGGTGGCTAAAATGAGAGGACAGGATATAGCAAACGCGGTTTTCCCAGGGCTGGGCTACCTGGTGGCATTTTTCATTATTCTGGGAGGGCTTGCCTTTAATATTGGAAATGTAGGAGGCGGCGGGCTTGGCGCCAATGCCCTGCTCGGCGTAGATCCTACGGTAGGCGCTGTGTTAACTGGTATTATCTGCATTGTGATCTTTTTATTAAAAGAAGCCAACGCTGCCATGGATCAGATCGTCCGGTATCTGGGCATTGTGATGATTGGGTTTACGGCCTATATTATGATCATCAGTAATCCGCCTTACGGGGAAGCTGCTCTTCGCACGGTTGCTCCGCTCGAAGTCGACTTTCTCGTGATTATTACGATTGTAGGAGGAACGGTTGGCGGGTATATTACCTTTGCCGGCGGTCACCGTCTCCTGGAGGCCGGAATTACCGGCCGGGAAAACTTAACATATGTAACGAGAACGGCTGTCTCCGGCATCATTGTAGCCTCGGTGATGCGTACCCTTCTTTTCCTCGCTATCCTTGGAGTAGTCGCTGCCGGGCATTCACTGGACGCCGGCAACCCCACAGCTTCTGCTTTCCAAATAGCGGCCGGGGACATCGGCTACCGGATATTCGGTCTTGTGCTCTGGTGTGCGGGTATTACTTCTGTCATCGGAGCAGCATTTACGTCGGTATCGTTTCTGACTACTTTTCATAAAAGCGTGGAGCGGTACAAAAATTATTGGACAGTAGCTTTTATCGTACTTTCGACAACGATACTGGCTATTGTAGGGGAACCGGTAACGCTGCTTGTTCTGGCAGGAGCTGTAAACGGCCTGATTCTGCCGCTCACTTTAGGATCGGTTCTGCTGGCTGCCCACCGTGTCAGTATTGTAAAAGACTACAAGCATCCAATCTGGATGACTATGTTTGGTGCCCTTGTAGTCGGGCTGACGACGTATCTGGGCATTTATACGATGATAAATATGCTTCCACAGCTGTTTTAAAGGAGGAAAAGCATGGCGCACTATATTGATTTAAACTGCGACCTGGGAGAAAGCTTCGGTCCTTATGTACTGGGTAACGATGAAGAGGTATTAAAAGAAATCACATCAGCCAATATAGCCTGCGGTTATCATGCAGGAGACTACCGGGTAATGGCGCAGACCGTTAAACAGGTTGCCGTCGCTGGCGTGGCGGCAGGTGCACACCCGGGGTTTCAGGATCTGCAGGGTTTCGGGCGCAGGGAAATACAGATAAGCCCGGAAGAAGTCTACCAGTTGACCGTCTATCAGGTCAGCGCGCTTCAGGGTTTCTGCCGCATAGAAGGCACAGCCATGCAGCACGTAAAGCCGCACGGCGCTTTATATAACATGGCGGGCAGGGATCCGGGGCTCGCTGAAGCGATAGCCTCAGCCGTTTACGATGTGGATAAAAGGCTTATTTTGTTTGGGCTTTCCGGAAGTGAGCTTGTGAAAGCGGGGGAGAGACAAGGACTCCGCGTGGCAAAGGAAGGATTTGCAGACCGCACCTACCAGCCGGACGGCTCCCTCACTCCGCGAGGCCGGGATAATGCTGTTATTCATGACGCTGATACGGCGGTCCGCCACGTAAAGCAGATGATTTTGGATGGCACCTGCACTGCCGTAGATGGGACAATCATTCCATTAGAAGTAAACACATTATGTGTTCACGGAGACAATCCCCAGACACTGGCTTTTACAAGATCGCTTCGTCACATGCTGCTTGAAGAGGGCATTCAGATTCGTTCTTTTACCTAAAAACCGTCCGGCTTAGCGGCCGCACGGTTTTTTTATGCCCAAATATTTTCCAGTTCCCACGTAGTAATAGTGAATGGGGACTTTTCAAATGGGCGGAGGAATACTTCCCGGGAATTTTCAGAAGGGAAGATGCGCGAAGTGAAAACATTCTCTCCATCATTAATGAAAATTTCTATAGAAGAAGTGTCTAAAAAGATGTGAAGATTCTTCAGTTTTTCAATAGCAGTTCTTCTTACTTCTTTATTATTGTTTTTAGGGTTGGTACGTTCAAAAGTAAACGTTTGTTGAACAGTATCATAATGAATTTCAGCTGTATTCCGGATGTTGATCGTAAATGAAGCGCTAGGACATTCGAGAAGCATCTCTAATGTATTCTTCTCAGAAATAGAGAAGGCCGTTCCGGTAGTAGAAAGAGAAGGATAATGATACAAACATTTGTTATTTCGTAACAACATTAACTCATTCACAGGATGTTGATGAATTTTACCATTTACCAGCTTGAGTTCCCGGGGGAGCGTCATAGCATGAATCCAATTGTTTGTAAGTGTAGGATGGTACTTTTCTGTTTCTTCCGGCATGCCCATCCACGCTACCATAAGTCTCCTTCCTTTACTGTCGATCATAGTCTGGGGCGCGTAAAAATCAAATCCGTTATCTAATTCAGTAAAAGCTCCGTGTGTGTAAGTTTTATTTTGATAATCCATCATTCCTGTAAAATAACCGGACTGAAACAAATTATTGAACTCATCTCCCTGCGCTTCCAACCCCTGCGGAGAAACAAGGAGAACGTCCTTTCCCTCTAAATGAAACAAATCCGGACATTCCCACATATAACCAAAATAATTCAAATTATTAACGTAAGAGCCTGCGATAGAGCCATGGTGTACCCAATGGTCGAGATCCGTACTGCTGAAAAAAGCTACTTTACCGGTTAAGTCTTTTCCCTGGGCACCGATAACCATATACCAGACGCCGTTTCGTTCCCACACTTTCGGGTCCCTAAAATGGGAAGTATAGTCAGAAGGCAAAGTAATAATAGGGCCTTCTTTCTGAAAAGCTTTTCCGTCTGAAGAAATTGCACGGCACTGATAGGTGGAACGTTTGCCTTCGTGATCTTTAACATTCCCAGTATAAAAAAGAAGGAGAGATTTATTAAATGTTATGGCACTTCCTGAATAACAACCATTTTTATCATACCAGCTGTCCGGGCAGAGTGCCGGCTGCTGCCGCTCCCAGTGAGCCAAATCTTTAGATGTATAATGCCCCAGTGTTTCATTTCATGTGTAGGGGTGAATGGGTTCCATTGATAAAAAAGATGATATATACCATCGTATTCAATAAAACCGTTTGGATCGTTTAAAAGCCCTTGAGAAGGGGTGAGGTGAAATTGAAGACGGTAGACATCAGTAAGGGGATCCTGGTTGTTTGAAATCAAAGGAATATTCTCCTTTCTTTATAAAAATTAAAGAGCATTGGATTCATTTTTAACGAGATTTTTTTTATCGGAAAATCCAAAGAGCCAAGTCAAAACAAATGCCACAGCAATAGCCACGATATTAACTAAAATATAAGAAAAAATTTGTTCATTTAAATAAAGAAGAGCTCCGGGGAGAACAGTGATAGCCATTCCCGTCCCTTGGAGATTTAATAAAGAAGCTAGGAAACCACCGGCGCCTCCTCCAATAAGTCCCATAATAAAAGGTGTACCGTAACGAAGATTCACTCCGAAAATAGCTGGTTCAGTTATTCCTAAAAGAGCGGAAAAAGAGGAAGGATAGGCTAGTGCTTTTAATTTCTTCGAACTGGTTTTTACTGCAACTGCAAGAGCTGCTCCGCCCTGAGCTGCTACAGAGGCAGTAACAATGGCGTTATAAGGATTACTCCCTGTAGATTCCAGCATTTGAATTTCCAATAAATTAAATACGTGATGGACGCCCGTTATAACGATGATTTGATTGAAAAAACCAATCAGCAGTCCAGCAATGCCAAACGGCCAGTCCAGAACAGCCAGCGTACCGGTTAAAATAACATTTTCTAAAGCATGCAGACTGGGCCCCAAAATAAACAAAGCCAGAGATATCATTATCAGTAGTGTAATAAAAGGGGTGACTATAAGATCCAGTGATTCAGGGACTTTCTTTCGAATTTGTTTTTCGAGCTTAGCACCTACTAATCCGGTAATAAAAGCGGGAAGCACAGAACCTTGATACCCGGTAACAGGGAGGAAATTAAAAAACATAATTGGTTCTGTTTCATTAGCAGCCACTTCCCAGGCATTAGGTAAGGCAGGGCTTACAAGCATTAAACCCAGCACCAGTCCAATAATCGGACTGCCCCCAAACACACGAAAGGCAGACCAGGCAACTAATGCCGGCAGGAATACAAAAGCGGTATCGGTAAGGACTTCTGTAAATAATAGAAAATTTGCGGAAATATTATCAGGAGTCATGCCAAACCAGGCCAGAATCTGTTCTTGTAAAACCAGCCCACGTAGTCCCATAAAAAGACCGGTAGCTACAAGGGCAGGGATAATCGGAACAAACACATCGCCAAAGGAACGGATCGCTCTTTGAAACATATTTCCCTGCTCTGTGTTTTCCTGTTTTTGCTGTGATTTCGTAGATTCAGGGGTTCCAAGCTTTACGACTTCTTCGTAGATTTTATTAACGGTTCCTGTGCCTAATATAATTTGATACTGGCCGGAATTATAAAACGCTCCTTTAACTTTTTCTGTGTTTTCGACTTTTTCCTGATCAATTTTTTCTTTATCCTTTACCATGACCCGTAACCTGGTTGCACAGTGTGATACTGAAGAAATATTTTCCTGTCCGCCAACGGCCTCGATAATTTGGGCAGCAATCGCCTTGTTCATTTGAAATCCTCCTTGTGTGTAAAATAATGTTGTCACACCAGTATGTGTAATCGATTACACATTTAAAAAATAAAAAATATAATTAATTAATTAGTGAAGCAAAACATGTTATCGATTACACATTGACATCAATGTGTAATCGGTTACATATTGTGATCATACGCTATCTCTAATTAAAAGTCTATAACCTAAAACAATTTTTTTAGTCGTGTTATCTTTTGTCCGAATTTTATTTAGGATTAATTTTGCTGCCTGCCGTCCGGCTTCTTCGTTTTTAAAATCTATTGTAGTTAAAGCAGGGTCAACGTTTTCAGAAATTTCGGAAGCCCCGATACCCGCAACTGCTACATCTGTTGGAATGGAATATCCCGCTTTTTTTAAATAGCGCATTGCACCAACTGCTAAACGATCTGTTACTGCCAGAAGCGCTGTCGGTTTGGTGACAGCATTTTCCATGATGGATTGCATGGCGTTAAAACCTGGTTGAATGCCAAACAATGCTTCTTTCATTAAACCGGTCTCTACATGAAGTTTATTTTCTTTCATAGCGTCTTTGTACCCTTGTTTTCTTAGGGAGCCCACGGCTTCATCTTTTTCATTTACACCAATAAAAGCTACATTCTCGTGACCTTGTTTTATTAGATATAAAGTTAATTCTTTAGCGGCGTTATAATTGTCATAAACAATATACGATTCATCGGCAAACTTCTGGCCGACAGCTACGAAAGGAATATTTATTCTTTTAATTTCTTTAACTAATGAAGGATCCACATTAGTAGCATTTAATATGATGCCCTCAACCTGCCTGCTGCGTAGAAGTTTTAAAAATTCAATTTCCTTCTGGGGGTCCAGATTAGAGGCAGCTAAAATAATTTGATAGCCATGAGCTGCCAGTTCCTCATTAATGCCATCCACTACACGGCTTGCTGATTCTGTACTGAGCTTTGGTATTATAACACCGATTACTTTCGTTTGTTTTGTTCTAAGAGACTTAGCGTGTTCACTTGGTATGTAATGATGTTCTTCGATTATTTTTAAAACCCTGGAACGTACATCTTCGCTGACATAACCGGAACTATTCAGAACTCTTGATACTGTTGCTCCTGAGACATTAGCTAAAGATGCTATCTCTTTTATAGTAATCAATGTAGTAACTCCTTTTCAAAAATACTAACCACCATTCTATTATACAAAAATAAACAATTCTCGTCCTCTATTAAAGAAGGAGAATTGTTTGTTGAAAAGAATTTTCATCAGATCAAAAGTTTTGAAGGCATCATATAGTAGGAAATAATGGAGGATCTATTAGAATGCGGTGTGGTATCGATGGCGGTCACTTTCGTTTCATAGGCACCAATGTTAAATTCTTCCCCAAGTTCGAAACCATCCCAATCGTTAAGGCTCTCGTCCAGAATGGGAGAAGTTCGCAGCGCTTCTACCGTATCGAAAAACAATACCTGCTGCTTTGTCTTTGGGTCAGCGGGAACATAAATGAATTGAATCACGGTGTCGTTGGAAAGGTTCAATCGATAACCACCTTCTTTTTATAGTATGTAAAGTTCTTTATAAAGAATTATATACGAATTTAATTATCTGTCAACAGGTTTTCGGGAGAATATATTTGTTCTTCACGAATTCTTCATACTTGTAAGGTAAGCTGAATGTATTCAAATAAAAATAAACAAAAGAGAGAGGCGTCTTACATATGCAGAAAATAACAGCAGGAAGCATCTTATTAACCGTTGTACTGGCTTTAGGAGCCTGCGGAAACGGACAGGAAAACGAAAATATGATGGATGAAGACATGATGGATGAGGAGACGATGGAAGATAATATGTCCGAACAGGAAATGATGGGCGGAGATTCAGAAGGGCATATGAATCATTCCAGCTCCGGAGAAGTACCGGAAGATTTACAGGAAGCTGAAAATCCTGAATTTGAAGAAGAGAAGGCAGCAGGGCCACAATTGAAGCAGGCCACATGGAGGGCATGGAAGGAGCGGAAGCCGTTATTGAAGGCGCATATGATACGACCGCCTATGCCGTCTCTTATACACCGGAAAATGGCGGAGATCCTGTAGAAAATCATAAATGGGTGATACATGAAGAGCTGGAGGATCCCGGAGAAGCTCCTCTTCAGCCTGGTGATACAGCTGTTATGAATACCGATCATATGGAAGGTATGATGGGAGCAGAAGCAGAAGTTGATTCAGCGGAAAATACGACAGTTTATATGATCACCTTTACCCCGACCAACGGGGGAGACGAAGTATCCAATCACAAGTGGGTGACGGGTGAAGAATTATCTGAAACAGAAGAATAATCAGCAGGGGTGGTCCCAAAATCTATTTTGTAGATTATATTGTTCCCCTTTAATGAAAAAAGGTCCATTAAAAAACCTCGTATTCCTTTTAAAAGGAATACGAGGTTTTTTTCTTTATCATAATGATCATTTCTGTTGAAAAGAAGGGCTGTCGCAAATTTAAAAAGGCCAGGCGGTGACTCCGGGCAGAACAGCCATCGGTGAAGAGAAAGAGGGTGCTCTTCTCCTCCTCTTCAGCTGAGGCATGGCCTGCCGGAAGCTTCCGCCTGGTCCTGTTTCTATCTTTTTGTTTTCCGACTATTTTTACTTCTTTTTTTCCGGCGTAAGGGCTACACCTGGCAGAAGGGAACAGGTATGCTTGTAGAAGGAAAATAAGATGCTATGAATAGAAAGGTGTTCAACGTATATGATACAAAATCCGCAGGGTAAACAGCGGCTTGGCTTAGCAGTGCTTCTCAGCCTGCTTGCTATTCTTGGTCCGCTTAATATTGATATGTACCTGCCCAGCTTTCCAAACATTGCCGAAGAGTTGAATGCCAGTGCTTCCATGGTCCAGCTCAGTTTAACCACCTGCCTGATTGGACTTGCCGTCGGCCAGATCGTTGTTGGGCCGATCAGTGATGCCAAAGGAAGAAGAAGACCATTGATTATTTCGCTGATTTTATTTGCGGTTGCTTCCTTTCTCTGCGCAGTCGCGCCGAATATTACGACACTGATCATCGGCCGGTTTCTGCAGGGATTCACCGCAGCCGCCGGGGTTGTCCTTTCCCGTGCAGTCGTACGGGATATATTCAGCGGACGGGAGCTGACTAAATTTTTCTCCCTTCTGATGGTCATTAACGCAACAGCCCCGATGGCAGCCCCGATTGCGGGCGGCGCTATCCTGCTGCTGCCTTTTGCCAACTGGTCGACTATTTTTCTTTTTCTCGCCCTGCTTGGCCTGATCATCGTCATCATTATCAGCCTGCGGCTCGAAGAAACCCTTCCTATGGAAAAAAGACTGCCGAGCACGCTCAGGCAGTCCGTCGGCACACTGTTTGACTTAACGAAGGACAAAGCATTTATCGGCTACGCCCTTACTCTCGGGTTTGTGCACGGCGGCAGCTTTTCATATGTGTCCGGCACGCCATTTGTGTACCAGGGCATATACAACGTATCGCCGCAGGTGTTCAGTATTTTATTTGGGATTAATGGTATTGCTATTATTATAGGAAGCTTTCTGATTGGACGGCTCTCTGGTATCGTCACAGAGCGGACGCTTTTGCGGACCGCGGTTCTGGTTGCCTCAGGTGCTACGGCTTTTCTTCTTACGATAACAATAATAGAAGGACCGCTGGCACTCATTGTCATACCTATTTTTATTTATATGACAGCGATGGGGATGATATTAACAAGTTCCTTTACGCTCGCGATCGCAAAACAGGGTCACCGGGCAGGAAGCGCAAGCGCGCTGCTCGGCATGCTGCCGCTGCTGATCGGGTCTATCGTCTCTCCGCTTGCAGGAATTGATGAAACAACCGCGGTGCCAATGGGAGCCATTATGTTCAGCACAACGATGCTCGGCCTGATTGCCTTTTTCACTTTAACTGAGAAAAAAACAGATATTATGTAACAAAAAAAGACCGGAGGGGGGTGCCCTCCGGTCTTTCATATAGTCTACTG
Source organism: Sinobaca sp. H24 (assembly GCF_023845525.1). Classification (NCBI taxonomy): domain Bacteria; kingdom Bacillati; phylum Bacillota; class Bacilli; order Caryophanales; family Sporolactobacillaceae; genus Sinobaca; species Sinobaca sp. H24. The sequence continues at coordinate 179,390 of NZ_JALBWT010000003.1, read as the reverse complement.
GAAAAACGGCATAATAAGCGCGTAACCGATAATAACAGCAAATAACAGCGTCATATGGTTCAGCGAAAAGATAAACATTGTTTTTGCCCATTTTTCCGGAACCATTTTTTTATAGGTGGCAATGCTTGTAATCAACCAGGCGGCGCTTAAAATAAAAGCGACAGCTACTATAAAAGAGCTGAGCTGGATGAAAAGAAAGCTGGAAAGCACGAGCGCAATAAGGTAAACGTTCGTTTGAATATACGTCCGGCGGTTACCCTTTACGACAGGAAGCATCGGAATGCCGGCTGCTTTGTATTCATCGTGACGGCGGATCGCAATTGCATAGAAGTGCGGCATCTGCCAGATGACCATAACAATGAACAGGCCCAGTACTTCCAGGTGCATAAAGTCATTTGTAATAGCGGCCCAGCCGATTAATGGCGGCACGGCTCCGCTGATGCTGCCAACCTCTGTATTGTAAATAGTGCGGCGCTTCGTCCACATCGTATAGGGGACAACATAAAGAAAGAGCCCCAAAAAGCCCATAAGAGCAGCAAGTGGTGAAGCAAAGGCCAGAAATCCGATACCGGAAAGAGACATTATAGTACCGAGAATAAGAGCGTTCCGGGAATTCATACGTCCGGTGACGGTCGGTCTGTTTTTTGTACGGTCCATAACTTTATCAATATCCCGGTCATATACATTATTGAATGTACCGGCGGCACCAATGACGAGTGCTGATCCGATGACTGCGAGAATAATTGTTCCTATCTGGTCGAAAAAAGATATTCCATTTATAAATAGTGCAAGGCTGATCCCCGCGAACATGACAATTAAATTGGATTTAATGATTCCGGTTTTTATCGTCTCAGCAAGTACTTTACGGAGTGCCTGCTGCGGAACGAGGAGAGAGTCCTGTTGAGCATTATGCTCGATATTTTCACTTCTCATCTGCTTCTCCTTCCCCCTTGAGTTGAAATGTTATGTAACCAATGTATCATATTAATACTATCAAATCCCGAAATCAAGAAAGAGTTCGGGATGTTGTCAATAATATGTGAACGCTTTTTGACTAATATCAGATAGTTCACACAGCTTTCGTTCAAAAAACGCTACCACTTATTATACCTTATACGCTTACATTTTACGAGAACTTAAATAGGACTAAACACTCAAAATAGAATGAAGTAATAAAATACAGGTTTGAACACGCAGCCGACGTGTTTCTATTTTATAGTATGCTTAAATAAAAAAGTATTTAGTGAATAAATAAGCCCCGAGGCACTGGACAGCACCGGCAAAGACACTTACTATAAAAAGAAAGAGAACAAACTTTCGGGAGGTGGCTATATGAACAATCAATGGATGATTGCAGCAGCAATGGGCTTTGCTATAGGCACATCCGGTGTTCTTCCCGCCCAGGCAGCTGGAGCGGCAGACCAGTCTGCGGCCCTCGAAGGCAGGGAAGTAGATGACACCCTCGCTTTTCAGTGGCAGACCGCATTAAAGCAGATTGCCTCCCAGTATAATATCGATGTAGAAAACAAAGCGCGTCTGGATGTTGTCGAGGAGATCGAAACCGCTGTTTTAAAGCAGGCAGCCAGCCAATATAACGTTACCACGGCGCAAAAAGAGCCGCTTGATGTTATAAAAGATATTCAATCCATTCAGCTCAAGCAGGCAGCAGACGTTCTTAACATAGAAGTAAAAGGAAAAACGCAGGATGATATTGTCGGAGAAATAATGGATCATCACGAAATAGAGGCAGAAGCCAAAGGTCTGTTTCCCTTTGTTTCCTACTTCGCTGTATAAATCAAATGGATGGAAGAGCCGATACCGGCTCTTTTTTTGTTTCTTCAAAAGCATATGTTACTAGAAGCAGTAATTCGGGAATCAATAGGTATAGTGAACAGGAAGTCGTTGTTTGATATATAGAGAACAATCACCATGTCATTATAAGGAGGACCGGTTATGCAGTACACACAGGAAGAATTAGTACAACGTTTAAAAACAAATGCCGTTGTCCGTCAGAATGGCATTGAAAAAATAGACAAAGGAATTCCTTTTTATGAAAATAAAAAAGGAATGGACCCGAGAGTAAAGCAGCTTATGCTGGACGAAGAAAGCACGAAATTAAAAAAACCGATTGAGCTGGCGGACCTGGAAGAAATCCGCAGCAGCGGTGGTTTCAAAAATGCTGATTTAAGCCAGGGGATCCGCACGGAAAACAGAAATATCTTTCAGGAAGACAGTACCTTGCGTGTGCGTGTCTATAACCGCGGAGAAGAGAAAAAACCGGCTATCGTCTATTATCACGGCGGGGGATTTTTTGAAGGAGATATGGACGTGGTGGAAAATCCATGCAAGCTTTTGGCTCAGGAAACGGGAGCTGTTGTTATTTCCGTGGAGTACAGGCTTGCTCCGGAATTTCCTTATGCCGCTGGTCTGACGGATTGTTTGGAAGCAGTACGGTACGTATATGATTTTGCCGATGAGCTCTCTATAGATCGTGAGGTCATCGGGCTGGTTGGAGACAGCGTAGGAGGCAATTTGGCACTTGGCGTGAATCATTTGAGCACAGGTGAACCCTGGACCATTTCTTATTTGGGCCTGTTGTATCCGCTCGTTGATCTATCTGATTTTTCAGGCGAAAAATGGAACATGGCAGCGTATGATTTTTCAGAAGATGAAGCATTGATACGAAGGGAACTTATTAATATGAGACAGTCTCTTTTTTTTATCCAGTCTCTTTATTTGGACGATCTGGAACAGGCTATATCGCCTCTCGTATCCCCGGTACTGAGTGAAGTGAAGCAGAATATTCCGCCCGTTACCATTATTACGGCTGAATTCGATTATTTAAAGGTTCAGGGGACAGAATTTGCCCGGCAGATAGCAGATGCTGCCGTTCCTGTCCGCCATATTGAATATAAAGGCATGGATCATGCCTTTGTTGAAAAGCTGGGCTATTATCCCCAGGCAGCTGATGCCATTTCTGAAATTTCCCGGCATTTTAAAGAAACAGTATACTGACGATTAGACCATCTGCCTTTACGGAGATGGTTTTTTGTATGAAGAAAATTCACTACAGCTGATTAAAAATAAGTAGTTACGGGAAAGGGACTGAAGGACTAAAAATACAGGTTTTTTTCATATAAATAGAAGAGTCTGCAGGCAGATATAAACTGCTGCAGCGTTCTCTTTGAGGAGATGCATAAAATGGCAGGACACGATCAGCTGAGAAAGCAGATGCGCGAGAAAGAAACGCGGCAGGTTTATGGAAATATGGAAAAGATGATTAAGCACATCCCGGACCAGGAAGAAACCGGAGGGCTGGATCCAAGAGTAAAGGAATGGATGCTTACATCAGAGCCTGATAAAACGAGAAGGCCTCTGGAAGTAGATGATCTGGAAGAGATCCGTGAGCACGAAGGCTTCCCAAATACAGATATCGCTCCTTTTGTATCAAGCCGGGAACTTTCCATTGATCTGGAAGACCGAAGCATTCCTATCCGTATCTATAATGAAGGCGGGGAAAAAAAGCCGGTGATGCTTTATTTTCACGGAGGCGGATTTTTCAGCGGAAACATCGGCATGGTGGAAAATCCATGCAAGTGGCTCGCACACAAAGCAGATGCAGTGGTAGTTTCCGTTGGGTACCGTCTGGCACCGGAGCATCCATTTGCAGACGGATTAAATGACTGCCTCGAAGGAATCAGATGGGTATGGGAGCAGGCAGATCAGCTGCAGGTAGATACAGATAACATCAGCCTGGCAGGCGAAAGCGCAGGGGCTAATCTTGCTCTTGGAGTAAGTGAACTGAGCCTGGAGGAAAAATGGGATATTAAGCATATAGCCCTTCTTTATCCACTTGTTGATCTTGCAGACTTTACCGGAGAGCAGTGGAAAATAGACCAGTATAAATTTTATAACGATGAAGCATTGATACGGAAAGAATTAACGAGTATGCAGCAGTCCACCGTGTTTATTCAATCTTTGTATCTTCAGGATTTGAATGAGGCGAACTCGCCGCTTGTATCACCTATTCTCAGCGAAAATAAACACAAACTGCCGCCTATGGCTATTATAACGGCAGAGTATGATTATTTAAAAATACAAGGGCAGGAATATGCCAGACAAGTAGCAGCGGCAGGCGTTCCTGTGAGCCTTTGGGAATATAAAGGAATGGATCATGCTTTTGTTGATAAGCTCGGCCTATATCCCCAGGCAGCTGACGCATTAACAGAATTAGCGGACCACTTTCAGGAAGTCAGAAACGGAAAACAAGCGGCAGAATGGAAAAAAGGTTCTTAATATCATCAAATTCAGGCATGATAAACAATTATTCTCATAAATGGATAGAATCTAAGCCCGAAATTGTATAAAATATCCTTATGGCTTTAAATGATGCAATTCTTAGGACATGGGATGGTGAATACGATGGATGAAAGTTCTTTATGCAAAGGGCTGGTCTCTTTAAAAGGACACAAGCTTCGTCTGGTATATGCTCTTCTGCAGAGAACAAATACCATTGATTTGTTAATTTCGAGGGGAAGAGAAGCGCTGTCTGCTGAAAGCGAAGATGCTTTCGGCTCGCATCTGGAAAAAGAAATCAGCCAGCTCGAAGGCGAAGAAGACGCTACGCTGCAGCTGGATATTTTTTCAGAACTCGGCCGCCTGATGAACGTCATACAGCCGCCGCTGACGAGCGAGGCGGCAATTAGAAGTCAGGCAGACAGTATTCTGGAACATGCTTATTCGTATTTGGAAAAGCAGAATAAAGTATTTAAACAATTTGCTGACGTGCAGACGGGCGGCACAAAATTAGATCATATGATTCATTTTATTATGCTCTCGCTTTTAGATATTATCGATACGGAAACAAAAGAATATTCGGAAGAGGAGCTTGAAGCAACGGCTGTAGCTCTTCATGACGGTTACCTGGATACGCTTTCGGATGAATCCAAACAGGAACTGGCCTATCAAATTGGAAAGCCTGTTACAACCACGGCCGAAGTGAAGCGGATTATCCGCCGCTCTGAGCTCAGCACGCTGTTTTTCTGCTGCGGCATGAATAGAAGGAGTTTCTTCTTATCTGGGAGTAAAAACAATGCTTCCAGTTCTTTTAAAACGAAAGGGAGTAAGGGTGCCGTTTGCTGAGCAGACAGACACTTCTTATTTAACCGCTGCTTTTGCATCACCTTTCTTTTTCCTGCCTGTCATCCTGGGAAACAGCTTTTTCTCGCAGGGAGCCCAGCATTTTTATTTTAAAAAACTGCTTGTGCCAAGTACTATCGTGTACATTTCCCTGCTTTCCTCGACCGTAGAAGAAGAGACGTGTGAACCGCTGCTGAAAGCCTGGGAAAAACGTACGGCCTTTTATAACGATGAATTGGAGCGCGCGGAACAGTTAAAAAATAAAATATCCGCGCAGGAATCCGTGATCCGCTCCCAGGAGCAGAAAATTCAATCGTTAAAACAGGAAATGGATAAAAGTATGTCTGCTCTTGATGAAGCAAAAAACGATATTTGGCTGTCTTTGTATACGAGCGGTTTAAAAGAATGGGATATTAACGATACGTTTTCTTCACACCGCAGGGAATACAGAGAAGCGATGAATCGTCTGAATGAAATTGAACGCCAGCGCCGGAAGCATAACCCGCGCGCCGGATTTCGAAGCATGATGAACCGGACGGCAGCTCACGTAACAACGTATATGGACGAAAAAGAAAAGCGTGAAGCCAACGAGGCAATGCGGAAGATGGTGGATGAGTTTATTGACGCAGAGCATGCGTACGAACCCCACAAAAAAGCAGCAGCGCTGGAAAGAAAGAAAAAGGTAGATGACCTCCAGAATGAGAAACAGGAGGCGGAATACCAAAAAGAGCAGGAACGCCGCCGCTGGAAAGAATATAAAGAACAGTATAAAGAAAATCTCGCCTCGATCCGGGCGCTTGAACGAGATAATGGATCGATTACGAAGTAAAAAAACACGATCCTCCTGTGTGGGGATCGTGTTTTTTTATGATGAAAGAAAGGGGATTATTCTGCGCTGTCTTCGAGACTTTCTACGACAAAATCAAGCTGGCTTTCAAGGGAAACGGGATCATTAAAGAAAGAGGCAGCCGTATCCAGTTCATATACGTTATCCTCCTGCACGGCGGGAAGGTTCTGCCACACATTGCTGTCATATACTTCATCTGCCGATCCGGTTTCCGATTCCTGCCATGGGCTTGTGAAAATAATATCGCCGGCATAATCATCCAGCGCTTCCAGTGAGACATTGACAAAGCCTTCGCCGCTGTCAATAGCATCCTCCTGTACAGCATCAGGGGCAGCCAGGCCGAATTCATCATAGATGATTTCGCCGCCGCGGGCAAACGTATTGCCAAAGACGTAAACGCCTTTTTCAAATGGCTGGATAAGAGAAATTGTCCGGTCGCCTACGCTTTCCTCTACAGAGGCGCGGTTTGCTTCGATCGATTCATCCCACTCTGTAATCCATGCTTCGGCAGCTTCTTCTTCGCCTGTCATGGTGCCAAACTCCTGCAGCTGTTCTTTAAAAGGAAGCTGGCCATAATCAATCGTTACCGTAGGAGCCACATCCTGAAGCTGTTCGAGGTTTTCATCAGAGCTTAATGTAACAATAAGATCAGGTTCGAGGGCCAGTACCTGTTCTACTGAAGTGCCGTCTCCTAAATCCTCAATTCCTTCTGTCATTTCTTCGTCAAAATAGGGGTTTTCCAACGCCTGAGTCGTGGCTCCTATTGGCTTTTCATCCAAAGCCAGAAAATATCCGACGTAAGAAGGGGCGAGCACGACTATATTCTGCGGATCTGCTGGAATATCAAAGGAGCCGTTGGGTCCTTCATAGGTTACGGTATCACCGGAGCTTTCTTCCTGTGTATTTTCTTCTTCAGAGGAGTCTGTTTCTTCAGAGCTATCTGTACCGCCGCCGCAGGCAGCCAGAAGCGTCAGTGCTGCTGCCGAAGCAGTAAACATGCTTCTATGTATCCATTTTTGCATGATAAATCTCCTTTTTTTTGTTTAATTGATAAAGATTATCATTATCGTATATTTTTTTTATTGATTTTGCAACTTATTTATTATTAGTAAACACCTAGACATTTGCTGTAGTTATTGCTAAGCTTTTTATGATTGAAAATCATTCTCACTTAAAATAATAAAAAACAATGAGGGTTACATATGAAAGAAAACCAGACAGAAAAGGTAAAGCGCAAACCGCTTTCCGCGGCCTTCCTTTTTATTATTGGAACGCCGCTTTTGTTTTTAATGTTTATGCTCTCCATTTCTGTAGGGGCAGCAGACATTAACCTGCAAACGGTATGGGCATCGCTGTTTTCCTATGACTCTTCCAATAATCAGCATGTGATTATTCAGGAACTGCGCCTGCCCCGTTCAACCGCTGACGTCGTGGTCGGTGCCGCCTTTGCTGTAGCAGGTGCTGTTCTTCAGGGCATGACACGCAATCCCCTGGCGGAGACAGGGATCTTTGGTATTAATGCAGGGTCTATTTTTATGGTTGCTGTATGCTTTGCTTTTTTTCCGGGAATGTCCTACAGCAATCTTATTTTATTTTCCTTTGCAGGTGCTGCGATGAGTCTCAGCATGATTTTTGGTATTGGCGCGATGACGAAAGGGGGCCTGTCTCCGGTCAGGCTCGTTCTGGCGGGGGCGGCTATCAGTGCTCTGTTTACTGCTTTAAGTGAAGGCATCGCGATTTATTATGATTTAAGCCAGGATCTGGCTTTCTGGTATGCAGGAGGAGTGGCCGGCGTGAGGTGGGAGCAGCTGCTTCCCGCCCTGCCATGGCTTGCTGCAGGCCTTGGTATGGCAGTATTGCTGTCGCGTTCCATTACGCTTTTGAGTCTGGGGGAGGACATTGCAGCTGGACTTGGGGCAAGAGTCCGCTGGATTAAGCTGGGCTGCGTAATCGCTGTTCTTATTTTAGGGGGACTTGCGGTTTCGATTGTGGGACCTGTCGCTTTTGTGGGCCTCGTCATTCCTCATATTGTCCGCTACTTTGTCGGGGCGGATTACCAGCTGATTATCCCCGGCTCAATTATTGTAGGGGGAATATTTATGACAATGGCGGACATCGGCGCACGAATGATCAATCCTCCATATGAAACGCCCATCGGCGCCTTGTTTGCCTTGATCGGCGTTCCGTTCTTTCTTTATATCGCCCGTAAAGAAAGGAGAGAAAGCTTATGAAATCGATTGTTCAGGAACGACTGCGGAAAAAACAGCTGTTTTTCTTCGCGGTTATTATCCTTCTCATATTAGCCGTATTCTTTTACAGCATGAATACAGGCTTTACGAGTCTATCTCCAATAGAAGTAATTCAAACGTTTATCGGATTGGGGGATTCTCAAAGCAGTTTGATTTTGTTTGAATTCCGGCTTCCCCGGATCGTGCTCGCTCTGCTGGTTGGTGCCTGTCTGGCAGTTTCCGGATGCATTTTACAGGGAGTTTCGCGGAACAGCCTGGCGGATCCCGGTATTTTAGGAATTACGACAGGAGCCGGATTGTTTGTTGTGTTGTATATTTCCTATGCCTCGTCTTTTGAAGCAGCTTCTGCTTTTACGCTTCCGTTTCTTGCTCTGATCGGCGGATCGATAACCGCCTTTCTGATTTATATTTTATCTTATGAGAAAAATGTCGGGCTTCTGCCGTATCGCATGATCCTTAACGGAATTGCCATTGCAGCGGGCATAAGCGCTTTAATGACCATACTTATGCTCCGTCTCGCACCTGAACAGTACAGCTTTGTAGCTATATGGCTCGCCGGTCGCATCAGCGGCTCAACGTGGAATGAAGTACTATCGCTTCTGCCCTGGCTCGTTATTCTGTTTGTTATTATTATGTTCCGGGCAAGAGACCTTGATACGCTTGCTTTTGGAGATAAAATGGCGACCGGTCTCGGAGTTACGGTGGAAAAAGAACGTCTTATTCTGACCGGGTCCGCCGTGGCGCTTGCTGCGGCAGGCGTCTCGGTCAGCGGAGGTATTGGATTTGTCGGTCTGATCGCGCCGCATCTGGCACGCAGGCTGGTTGGAAGCCAGCATGTAATGGTGCTTCCGGCATCAGCACTTCTTGGAGGACTGCTGCTTTTAACGGCTGATACGATCGGCCGCTCTATCATTGAACCGTCGGAAATTCCGGCAGGAGTTGTAGTAGCAGTTATTGGCGCCCCTTACTTTCTCTATCTTCTGGCCCGCCAGAAAGCCTAGGTTTAACAAGGAAGGTCTCTCCATGTATACTGGAGGCAGTATGGAAAGGAAGTGATCAACCTGTTTCCTGTGCGATGACCATTACTTATTTAGTGATTATTGTTATTGTCGGCTACTGTATTTATATGATGCGCAGAAGAAAGGGCCTTAACGATTTCAAAAGTGCTCTTACACCCATATGCTTTCTGCTTGTGCCCATTATGAATCTGGCCGTACTTTGGCTGGAATGGCCGTCTATTGTAAGCTGGGTGGCATTTACGGTTCTTCTTTTGCTCGGTGCTTACTTTATGAAGTATCTGCCAAAACCTGAACCCGAATCCAAATAAAGGTATTTCCCCAAATAGCTATTCACGATCCGGAAACCAGTTCAGCTGGTTTCTTTTTTTTGAAAAAGTGTTTGTAATATTTACAGCACAGAAAAAGCCGCTGCCTGCGCTGTTTAGTAAATAAAGGAAACAGAAAAAACAGCATATATTACAAGGAAATAAAATCCGGAATGTTCACTACAGGCGCTTTCAGCTATGCTCTTCCAGTGAATTGGAAGCTATAATTACAAAGTATTACATATTTAACGAGATAATGACGGGATTTCAATTTCGATTACACTCTGCTAACAAGCGTGGAAAATCTATTGTATTAAGAGATTCAGCTGTCTATACTTCAACTAGTCAAACAGACACTATTGCCATTCAGAGAAACAAAAAATAAACTCAGGAGGTGAACGAGCGTTAATTCAAGAAAGCCGCAATATGAAATACATAGATTTATCGAGTTATGGGGATTCGGGACTATGTTTTACCAACGGCCAATTGATATTCTAACGCTTCGTACATTTATGAAAAAATTTATCTTAACTTCAATCGTGGGCACAGCCCTTTTAGCAGGACCCGTTGCAGGAGCAGATGCTGCAGTAGGCGATCAGACACTACGTGACGGAATGAATCATTCCGATGTATCTGAACTTCAGGAATTGTTAAATGAAAAAGGACATGACGCAGGTTCCGTAGACGGCGTTTTCGGTCCTAATACAGAATCTGCTGTAAAATCTCTTCAGTCTTCTGAAGGATTAAGCGTAGACGGTATTGCCGGCAATAACACATTTGACGCCATGAATCTGGAAGCAGCTGGAAACACTGGATCAAGTGCTTCTTCAGAAAAAGTAGCAGGCGCGTCGACATCAGAAGCTTCCCAGTCTGCTGGATTTACTAATCCGGCAAACGGACCGGTAAGCTCTGAATACGGCCCACGCGGCGGCGGCATGCATAATGGTATCGACGTTGCGTCCGGCGGCCAGTCTAATATAGCGGTTAAATCTGCTGCTTCCGGTACAGTGAAGCAGGCAACAACGATGAGCGGTTACGGCAATACGGTCATTGTAGAACACACTGTAAATGGTCAGACGTATGAAACTCTTTATGCTCACCTCGCTTCCATTAACGTTTCTGCCGGAGAGAGTGTCGGCCAGGGCGAGTCTGTCGGCGTTATGGGCAATACCGGCCAATCAACGGGTACACACCTGCACTTTGAAATTCACGAAGGCGCATGGAATGGTGCTAAATCAAATGCCGTAGACCCAAGAAATTATGTCAGCTTCTAAATAATATTAAATCAGCCTGTTCCTAGTCGGAACAGGCTTTTTTTGTATTTTAAATAAATAGTTATTAGAAAATTGAAAAATTTATGTTTCAAGCGTATAATAAATGGATATAGTATGTACAACTATTGTTTAATAGTTGGTTGTACATTCCCCGTCCCTGAGACACGAATCTCAATAGAAAGAAGGGAAAGGTATGAAAAAGTTTGCTGGATCGATGTTGACTGGTGTACTGGCATTTGGGTTGGTTGGAGGAGGCACGGCGCTTGCCGACAGTCATGATACGGATGATGGCTCATCAGAAGACACCGGAATGGTAAGAATTGTTCACGCATCCCCTGATGCTCCGGAAGTCGATGTATATGTTGATGGTGAAGCAGTAGTTGAAGGGGCGGCATTTAAGGATGCAACTGATTATTTGGAAGTACCTGAAGGCGAACGGGAAGTAGAGATTTTTGCGGCAGGTGAAAACGGTGAAGGAGATCCTGTTCTGGCAGGGACTCTTGATGTAGAAGATGGTGAAGCTTATACAGCTGCGGCTACCAACACGCTCGAAGAGCTTGAGCTGACTGTGCTTGAAGATAAGCAGGACACAGCAGAAGGTATGGCGGATGTAAGAGTGGCCCACTTCTCCCCTGATGCACCAAATGTTGACGTGGCCGTTACAGATGGCGATATTTTGTTTGAAGACGCGCCATTTACCGGCGTAACGGATTATCTTGAAGTAGAGGCAGGTTCTTATGATCTGGAAGTACGACCTACCGGCACAGAAGATGTAGTACTTGACCTTGCCGGAACAGAGCTTGAGGAAGGCATGAGCTATTCCGTACTGGCTGTCGGTTTTGCAGAAGGCGATCCTGCTCTTGACGCTATTGTACTGGCAACTCCTTCTAGTGACAGCATGCCGTCTGAAATGCCTCAAACCGGCTCAGGCGGAACAGATAATACGATGATGTATGTACTGGCCGGGCTGATGGCAGCTGGTCTTGGAGCTGGATACTATGTACGCCGCCGCGCGGGCGCTTCTTCATAGTATTGTCCTTGCCTTCCTGATTCTTTTCTTGACCGGAAGTTCAGAAGAATTCCTGGAAGCGGAAACAGAATATGCGCCGCAGGCATCAATAGACGGGGCCGAAGCAGCAGAAACTACAGGTCAGGCAGAGACGATTTCTGTTTCTTCGCAGCAGTCCGTTTCCCCCGCAGCTATCAGAATAAATGCGATTGACCTGGACGCCGAAGTGGATGAGATGGGATACACAGAGAGTGGAGGCATGGAAGTCCCGGATAACGGAGAAGATACCGGTTGGTTCTCGCCGGGATTTAAACCGGGTCAGCAGGGAAATGCAGTAATAGCGGGACATGTAAATGACCGGTCCGGACCTGCTGTATTTTACCACCTTGATAAACTCAAGCCAGGCGACCTGATAGAAGTGACCGGTGACGATGGAGAAAAGGTGACGTTTGAAATGGAATCCGCTGCGTCTTATCCGTATGACGATGCGCCGATTCAACAGATTTTCGGTGCATCAAATGAAAGAAAACTGCAGCTGATTACATGTACGGGAGAGTTTGATAATGATGCCGGTACCCATCGCGAAAGACTGGTAGTTACCGCGTCAGCTGTGGAAAACTAAAAGAGAGCCGGCTTTCTGTAAGCCGGTTTTTCTTACGTGAAAAAACAGCCCCCGGTTTTAGAGTCGGTGGCTGTTTTTGATTACATATTAGTTTGATCAAGATCGTATTCATTGGAGCGGATCATCGTCAGCATAGGTGCTGCTGAAGAGTGATAAGGGCTGCGGCAGCTTTGGCAAGAGCTTCATCTTCAGACAGGCTGGAAATGTTTGCGAACGTTTTTTTTCTAAACGTATCTTTCCCGGTGCTGTCCGTACCTGTATAAAATTCGATTACCAAACGGGATTGCTGTAGCTCAGTCATTAAGAAAAATCTCCTTTCACGAATGGGGATGAGGGGGAGGGATGGGTTTCAGAAGAGGATGCGGGACGGGGAGGGGCCTGATGAACAGTATAAATCAGCATATCCAGCTTTTTTTCCATCCGGTGGAGGAGGTAAAAAGCAATAGCGGCTGAAATACCGTGATCACTCATTACTTGAATCCAGAGGTCTGCATTCACAACTGTATCTCCTTTGAGTTTGAATAAGAAAATTGTAAGCCGGTTATGGACCGGCTTTACTATTCAAATTATGCTTCAAAAATAACGTCAACGCTGCGGTCTACAATACGGGCATCCCGCTTGCCGACGAAAAGACCGCCGGAGGAGGTGAAAGCAGCAGATGCAATAACAGCATCCATTGCGGCTTCCACCGCAATTGGGTCAGCTGGTTCAATCGGCTGGTCCAACGTAATTGTTACTAGTTTACCTTCTTCGTTTTCAAAGCGCAGTTCAAGTCGTTTATTCATTATAGGGGACAGCTCCTTTAGTATAGTTATATTGTTTTTTAGGCGAGATGGTGAAGACTGTATTCATTTGTGCGGACAATAGCGGAAACGGGAAGCGATTGAAGAGAAGCGAGAGCCTGGGCAGCTTCATACAGCGGAGCGCTGTCTGCGCGGTTACGGATCTGTTGAAATGATTTGGATACAAACGATTCTTTTCCTTCTTCTGTAAGACCTGCGTAAAACTCAATGGTCAGCTTTGACTTAATGGCCTGATTCATCGTGCGTCACCTCCTTTCACTCTCTATATAGAGCGGAAGCGGAGAAAGGGGGGAGGCGGGGCAGTCTTTTTTTAATTTTTTCAGCGCCATTTTCCGCCATGACTTTACCGTAGAAGAAGAAACGCCGTGCAGCTTGGATATCTGCTGAATGGTTCTACCGTAAATAATCGCGTCAACGACCCACGTTTTTTCCCTGGCAGAAAGAGAATGAAGATAGTCCTCCAGGGATTCCTCCGCTGCGGCCGGGGTTTCCGAAAATCCGGAAACAATCCCCTCTGCCGCTTCGTCCGTCAGCCATGTGTGCTGCTGTTCGTAAGTGGATTCCCGGCGCAGATGGGTAAGCATTTCTCCGCGCACATAGCTGAAAGCATAAGTAGAAAAGGTTCCTTTGTTCTCGTTAAATCCCTGCCAGGCCTTCCAAAGGGCAATTTGTCCGATTTGAATAAATTCTTCTTTGTTTTTGTGAATATGAAGCCGATTGATCATTCCTCCGATAAGAGGCATGTAGTCTTCCATTACTTGTTCAAAAGCAGTATCCTGCATGATAAACCTTCTCTGGAGCGGCGCGCCTTCCGTGTATTCCATGGTAGGCTTATCATACTGCGGCCGGGGCGAATGAAGCTAAGCGCTTATTATGAAGCTGGCGTTTCCTTTTTTATCCACGGAACCGTATGACATAGTTGAAGAAGAGCGGGACTGAAAAATAGGATAAAAAAAGTCTCCCTTTTGGAAGGAAGACTTTCGGGTTACTCATTATGCCTGTTTCAGGCCGATCCCTTTTATAGAGGATTCTTTAAGTTGAAGCGTGACCGTATCACCGGGAGCGAAGTTTTGAAGAATGTCTGCGTGCACGGTAAGATCCGTTTCTTCAACGGAAACAGTGTATTGAATATAGGTGCCTTGAAACTGTACATTTTTGATCATTCCCTGCAGGCCGTCTTTTTGAACTTCTCCTATAAGAATCAGTTCATCCGGCCGGGCAGGGAAGATAGATTTTTTTTGAAAAAATGGAGCGACTTTTGGTTTTTCCCAGAACGTATGGGATTGATTAAAAGGGTGAAAGGTAGAATGGTTCCAGACGCCGGGTATGATATTCGCTTTACTGACAAAAGTGGCAGCAAAAGCAGTGGCTGGATAATAATAAATACCTCTTGGGGTGCCGGCCTGTTCAATCTGTCCATTCTGCATAACTACGATCCGGTCTGCCATAGCAAGAGCTTCCTCCTGATCATGTGTCACATAAACGATAGTAGCACCGGAGTGTTTATGAATGCGTTGAATTTCCTGACGCATGGCACTGCGGAGCTCTGCGTCCAGACTGCTCAAAGGCTCATCCATCAAAAGAAGAGAAGGAGAAGCTACAATGGCACGGGCCAAAGCCACTCTTTGCTTCTGGCCGCCGGAGAGCTGGTGGGGCATTCGATCAGCGAATTCAGTCATGCCCGTTAAGGAAAGAACGTCTTCTACGCGTTTTTGTTTATCGCTTTTGCTCATTTTTTTAGAGGAACGATGCTGGAGCGGGAACATAATCTGCTCATGAACTTTCATATGAGGCCACAGGGCAAAGGATTGAAACACCATTCCAATGGAACGTTTCTCTGGAGGGAGAGCTTCGGAGGCGTTGGCTGCCATTGTTTCTCCAATAGTGATTTCTCCGTGGGTAGGCCGGTCAAATCCTGCTAAAAGTCGAAGAAGAGTCGATTTTCCACAGCCGGATGGCCCTACAATAGCCACAAACTCTCCTTCTTTCACTTCCAGGTTTATATTTTGTAAGGCATGTAAGTCTCCGAAAGATTTGGTAACACTGTGCAGACGTGTACTCATGCTGTAACCCCTCTTTTCTCCAACCTTTTTTTAAGCAGTAACAATCCAATTCCTATAACAGCCATGCCGCCGACAATAAGGGAGGAAAAAGCTGTGGAATGAGTAGTATAACCTGCCTGTTCAAATTGAAAAATCATAACGCCGATCGTTTCGTTTCCCGAAGACCAAAGCAGTGCTGAAACAGTTAATTCTGCCAGAGCTGAAAGAAAAACAAGGAAAGCGCCCCCTGCCAGACCGGCCAGCATAAGCGGAATCATAATTTTTCTCCATAATGAAAAGAACCCGGCTCCGCTGCTTCTGGCCGCTTCCTGCATAGATTGGCCGATCTGCATAAAAGCTGTAGTACTGGCACGTCCCTGCAATATAGTAAAGCGGGTGATATAGGCAATAATTAAAATCCATATACTTCCATACACTCCGGGATTCCAGCCCGGCACCGGCTGCATCCAGGTAAAGATCAGCGCAAGCGCAAGCACCGTTCCCGGAAGCGCATAAGGAAGAGCTATACTAAGCTCAGCACTTTTGGAAAAAACGGAAGGGCGGTACACCCGGAAATAGGCAATGGTGGTACCGATAACTAATGCAGCAAAAGTAGTGATCAAAGCCAGGGTAAGACTGTTCGTTATCGCTCCGCTTACCTGACTGTTTCCTGCAAGCAGAAAACGATAATGCTCAAAGGTGATAGTATCCAGACGGAAAGGCGCACCAAAAGCCGGCGACAGGGAGGCAGCTGCCATAGCGGTTAATGGGATAATGCTGATTATAAATAGAAAGGACCAAATGATGATCTCTGCGTATTTCCTGTATTTCCCAAAAGTGAAACGGGGAGCTGTATCTTCGTAAGATGTTTCATGATTCTGCGACTTCTTGGTTAACAGCCACTGAAAAAGCGTGCCGATCAGTGCTGCAGCTCCTAAAAGAGAGGCCAGGACAGCGGCTCTCGAAAAAGCCTGCGGTCCAAATCCTGCTATTTCCTGATAAATAGCTGTACTCAGCACAGGTATATTTGCCGGGATGCCGAGAAAAGCAGGGATACCAAAATTGTCCAGACTGGCCAGAAAAGCAAGCAGTCCACCTCCGGCAAGGCCGGGCAGAGCGAGCGGCCAGTATACGGTGCGGAAAGTCTGCCATTTTCCTGCACCTGAAACCCGTGCTGCTGCATCGAGTTCCCGGGGAATACGGCGTAAAACGCTGACGGTGAGCAGGTAAACCAAAGGGAAGTGGGAAATACTTAGTACGAAAATAATGCCCCCCTACTATACAAATTAACCGCAGCTATATCGCCGGGGAGTTTTTCCAATAAAGCAGCCACCCAGCCATTGCTGCTGAAAAGCTGCGTCCATGCCAGCGTTACAATATAAGAAGGAATAACAAAGGGAAGCAGAATGAAAAGATGCATGACTGACTTGCCGCGGATATCGCTGTACGCCACGATAATTGCTGCAAGCAGACCGCCGCCTGCAGAAAGCAAAGTAGAAACCCCAACAATGATTACCGTGTTCCAAAGCGTGGTCCAGGTGGAAGCTTCCCGCCATACTTCCTGATAAACAGAAAAAGTGAACCCCTCTTCTCCTGAAAAGCTTAATTCCACTAATCGCAGGAGCGGCAGTACGAAAAAGATAAGCAATAATAAAAGAGAGATTCCGGCAAAAATTCTACGTTTTGCCAAAGCAGATAGGAGAAAAGAGAGGGAAGGCGTTCCCCTCTCTTTTCTAAAGCCGGTGGAATCGAACATAAGGACAGCACCTTTCTTGTCTGAAGATAAAATCTGCTTCAATAATTAACGCTGATTATTGAGCTCCCGTTATATCACTAAACGTTGTCTTATCTTCTTCTCGAGAATCCAGCAGCGTCTTAACATCTTGAGACATTATCTGAAGCTCATCCATCGTTTTCAGACCTTCCGGCACCTCTACGTCATCACGAAGTGGTGTATAGCCCATATCAGCAGCTAATGTTTGTCCTTCTTCAGAGAGAATAAAATCGACAAATGCCTGAGAAGCTTCTACATTATCTGATGCTTCTGTGATGCCGACTGGTTCAGTAATCACCGGCACTCCTTCTTCCGGATAAACAAGTTCCACTGGAGATCCTTCGGCTTTAGCATTGGCAGCAATAAAATCAACAACCATTGCATAAGATTTTTCACCGGAGGCCACAGATTGAAGAGCACCGCCATTTCCCTGCACAATAGTTACATCGTTATCAGAAAGGTTTTCAAAAAAGTCCCATTCAAGACCTTCTTCCCGGCTCATCACTCCAGCGTTATAGGCGGCAGCGCCGGAATAAAGAGGGCTCGGCATCACGGTCTGACCCGCTGTTTCCTCAGCGCTAAGATCCTTCCAGGAAGAAGGCAGCTCCTCCACTTCATTCGTATTAACGGCCAGTATAGTGGCCATCGCTTTAGTTCCGTAATACATTTGATCCGGGTCTATAAACTCTTCAGATATATTTTCTGCTTCCGGCGAATCATAGGATTGAAGGAGATCCTGCTCTTTCAGGCTTTCAAATGTGACGCTGTCTGCCAGAAGAAGAACATCGGCTTCTACGGCTCCAGCCTGATTTTCCGCCTGTACTTTGCTTACGACTTCTTCAGTTCCGGAGCGATATAAGCTCACCTCAATGTCGGGATGGGCCTCATTAAAGGCTTCGATCAGTGCATTGGCGTCCTCGTCGGGCTGGGATGTATAAAATGATAATTCTTCCCCTGAGCTGTTAGTGTCCCCGCTGTCAGCTTCCGATTCTGCACTGCCGCCGCAGGCAGCAAGTGTTAATAGGGACGCACCGGCAGTAAATGCAAAAAGAACTTTTTTCATATGTATAACCTCCTCGTTTATATTCATCATAAATGTGGAATATGTAGAAGAGGTTACGTTGAGGTAAGGATTCATGAAGTTCAGGTAAATATATAAAAATAAAACAAATACCAGGGGGTTCTGCGGCATGTTTGATCGTTTTAGAGGAAAAAAGGAAAAAGATCTCAATAAAGAGGACTATCAAAAAGGATATAAGAAGTTTGAAGGACAGGCCGAAGAATATTACGAAGATAAAAATAAATCAAAAGGCCTTTTGAAAAAAGCAAAAGGCAAGGCAGAGGATAAAAAAGAAGAGCGTAATTTATCCGACGTATGGGAGGATCTTCAGCTGATGCTGCAGATGTTCCGTTCCTGGATCAAAGGAGATTATACTGAGCTTGATAAAAAATCCATCATCATGGTAATAGCAGGAATACTATATTTTGTTTCCCCGATTGATTTAATCCCGGACTTCATTCCGGTTATTGGGTTCTTCGATGATGCAGCGGTTATTGGATTTATCGTAAATCGTCTGACTGACGAAGTCGATCATTTCCGCCTGTGGAAACAAAAACAGGGAAAATAAACGAAAAAAGGGCGCGGAGCATTGGCTTCGCGCTCTGTTTGTATATTAAGAGGAAACAAAGGAACGGCGCTGCTCGGGAAGGGAATGCAGGCCGGATTTCTGCAGATAGTCAAGGTGCCTGGACAACAGATCGTTGTTTTCGGACTGATCGAGCCCTTCGAGGACGACGGGGAGGCTGGTTTTGGAAAGAATGCTGAGCATATCCGGCAGGTGGAGGCGTCCTTCGCCGAGTGCGACGTGATATTTATCAAGCGATGTGTCGCTGAGATGGATCTTGTTAACCCGTTCTAATTTTTTCAGGTAATCATATGGATTAATGGTTAAAGGAACGTGCGCCGTATCAAAGGTCACTTTGACTTCTTCCGGCAGAAAATGGCTCAATGCGTTGATCTGCTCCGGTTCGGAGAACAGTTCCTTTGGCGTTTCCTCCATTTGTTCAAGCGAAAGCGTGCATCCATAGTCCGCTGCCTTCATCGCAAGCTCGATATACACACTCAGGCTGTGATTCATCAAGCCGGGTGTACTCTGGCGTCCGGGATGGACAGTAACATTGTGAGCGCCCAGCTGTTTGGCGAGTGCGAATGATTTAGAAATTTCCTGGACGGACTGCCGGCGGATACCTTCATTGATGGAATGTATATTTATATCCCAGCTGCAGGCATGCAGCGTGAATTCAAGGCCAAGTTTCTGCTTGAGCGAATAGATAGCAGCAGGGGATTCCTGCTGGAGCCAAAACTGCTCCGCCCAGACTTCCACACCCGCTGCACCGATACGGGAAGCTTCCTGAAGAATATCGGCAAATGGTTTACCCCACATTAACGAAGATGAAAAATATAATTTCATTCTTTTCCTCCTTCAGCTCTAGTCTATCTTTCTAAAGCTATCATACAACTTAAAAATCAAGCTGGTATGAAGAGAAGGTAAGGAAATATAAAGATTGTGTAAAGAATCCTCAGCTGACAATATCCCGGGTGTTGTCGTACTGTTTATATGCTTCGGTTTTCATAATGTTTTCCAGAATAACAATGGTGTGCCATACATCTTCAAAAGAAGTATACAGCGCGACGGGAGCAAGGCGGATGCCGTTGGGCATGCGGAAGTCGGGTACGACCCCTTCATTTTTTAAAGCCTTGCAGATTCCGGCGGCTGCCGGATGTTCGATAAAAAGATGGGCTCCGCGCCGATGGTGCTCCACCGGGCTGACAATAGTAAAGCCATGTTCTGCCAGCTTTTCTTCTATCAGGCTGGTCATATAATCCGTCAGCTGAAGAGATTTCTTCCGGATTGCCTGTATACCTGCTTCTTCAGTGATTTCAAGAGAGCCAAGCAGCGGAGCCAGACTGAGCACGTGCGGAGTGCCGATCTGGAAGGCTCCTGCATCGGAAGCCGGCGTCATCGTGTGCTCCATATCGAACTGTTTTTCTTTAGCCGAGCCGAACCACCCGGCGAGACCAGGCATCCGGCCGCTGTATTTTTCATGCACAAACAATGCACCGACGCTCCCAGGGCCTCCGTTCAAATGTTTATACGTACACCAAAAGGCAAAATCGGCTCCCCAGTTATGGAGCTGATGAGGTACTGCACCGGCCGAGTGGCTGAGGTCCCATCCAATAATAATGTCTTTCTTACGGGCGGCTTCAGTAATGCGCTGCATATCAAGCACCTGCCCGCTCCGATAGAGCACACCGGGAAGAATGGCGACAGCAGTCTCCTCAGTCATTGCAGCGATAATATCATCTTCCTCCAGCGTGAACCCGTCCCGGCTTTCTATTTGAAGAAGCTGATCGGCAGCCTTAAGCCCCTTCTGTTCGATCTGGCTTTGAATGGCGTAGATATCAGAGGGGAACGTAAGCGCGTCTGCTATTATTTTTGTTTTTTGTCCCTGAGGCTTATAAAAAGAAGCCAGCAGCTGGTGAAGGTTAACCGTAGTTGACCCTGTTGCAATAACTTCATGGGGCAGTGCTCCGGTGATCCCGGCCATCTGCTTTCCTATATGTTCGGATAGGTAGTACCAGGCATGGCTGCCGGAAGTCCATCCATTAATCCCGAGCGTTTTCCAGCTTTCCATCAGCTCCAGCGTTTTTGTTTCTGAGCGTCTGGACATCAGCCCAAGTGAATTTCCGTCCATATATAAGACGAGACGCCGGATTGAAGCCCGGATTGAAGGTAGAACTCTTCTCGAAATGAATAAAGGGAGTCGTTTTCGTCCATTTTTTTTGCGTAGTCGAGGCTTAGGTCCATCGAATCTTCCTTTCGGTGCAGGTTGGTTTTAGTATAGCAGGAAACTGCCGGGGAATATAAAAAAGCCCTCTTTTCAATGAGAAAAGAGGGCAGTAAAAGCTTATTGGACCTGAAGATGTTCATTTAATTCTGTAGAGATTCCCTGAATAGTCTGGTCTGGAATTTCCATGTAATAAATGCCATCAATGGTTGCATCTTCTCCGCGCATCTGCGTTTCTTCCAGATTATGGCGTGCGACTCTGTAGTTGGACTGCACCTGTCTCATTTCTTCAAACGTGAAGCTTGTTTTGGCATTGTCTCCAAGAATCTCGAGAAAGTCATCGATTTTTGTAATGTTGGAAAGCTGTGCTCCTTCATTAATCACAGCATCAATAACCTGGCGCTGGCGTTCGTTACGACCGGCATCGCCCTGTGGGTCTTCTTTACGCATTCTTACAAAAGCAAGCGCTTCTTCTCCGCTTAGTTCAATTTCGCCTTCAGGAAACGTATAGCCGCCGTACTCAAAGGAAAGCCCATTATTGACAGTTACGCCGTTTACCATATCTACTGTATCAATAAAGCTTTCCATGTTTACCGTTGCGTAGTAATCAATTGGAACATCAATAAAATTTTCTACAGTATCCATAGCAAGTTCTGCTCCGCCGAACGCATATGCATGATTAATTTTATCCTGACCGCGGCCTTCAATATCAACGCGGCTGTCACGGGGGATACTGACCATTTTTATAGATTCGAGTTCTGGGTTAACCGTCATGACGATCATCGTGTCGGAACGCCCGCTCGTGCTTTCTTCTGAATCAATACCTAGAAGCAGCATAGAGAAGGGGTCACCGTTACTCAGGTCAGGTTCGCCTTCCCGCAGCTCGCTGGTTCTTCCAATAGGATCGTGCATTTCTTCGGCTGTGCTGGCCGTGGATTGGAATAAGTAAAAGAGGTAGGCTGCGATGCCGATAATGACAACACCAAATATGACAGCAGTAATAATTAAGAATTTTTTCATACGCTTCTCCTATTCGCTGATTTTTCCCTGCCGGGTTTCTATAATTTTTCAGAACCATTTTTTAATGTTCTGTCGGCAGGGAGATAGAGTGCTAGATTTCCAAATGGTCTTTCAATTGATCGGATACTTCGTTTTTTCTCTGCTCGTTGAGCTCCAGATAATAAATATCGTCCCGCATAATGCCGTCGCCTTCCAGCTGAAGGGTGTCAATTTCGTGGCGGGCTGATCTGTAGTCGGATTGAAGCTCACGCATGTCGGCAAATGTCAGGCTGGTCCGGACATTGTCCTCTACGATAGTTAAGTATTCCTGAATACGGGTGATGGATGAAATACTTGCACCTTCCTGGATAACAGCATCAAGCACCTGCCGCTGCCGCTCGGTTCTTCCCAGGTCTCCCTGAGGGTCTTCATAGCGCATGCGTACAAAAGAGAGAGCTTCTTCTCCATCAAGCGAAATTTCGCCTTCCGGATAGGAATGACCGTTGTCTTCAAAGGCAAGATTGTTTTGAACGGTTACGCCTCCTAATGTATCTACAATGTCTTCAAAACTCTGCATATTGACCGTGGCAAAATGATCAACCGGCACATCAAGAAGTCCTTCCACGCTGTCCATTGCCATTTCTGCTCCGCCGAACGCGTAGGCATGATTGATCTTGTCTTCTGTGCCCCGGCCGGATATTTCCGTTAATGTATCCCTTGGAATGCTCACCATTTTAATAGATTCTTTCCCCGGATTTACGGTCAAAAGGATCATCGTATCGGAACGTCCGCTGGTGGATTCTTCATCATCCACGCCCATAATAAGAAAGGACAATGGCTGTGGATTCTCTTCATCCTCCTCTGTAGAAGTGCTTTCGGCATTATCCCCGGAGCTGCTGTTTTCTTCCGTATTAGATGGCTCTCTTAGTTCGCTTTCCCGTGCTATTGGTTCGTGAATATCATCAGCTGTCTGACTCAGCTGATCGTACAAATAAAGAGCATATCCACCGCCGGCAAGCAGCAGAGCGATGAAGATGCTTCCAAAAATAATCATAGGTCTGCTCATATGTAGTAGGTACTCTCCAATCTTTCACATAAAATATGAAAATATACAATAAATGCAAGTATAAGCTACTTCGTTCTTAATGAAAAGATACGGCATATCAAAATAAAAGTTTCAATATTTGGAAGGAACAGTAATCTGGACCTATACAGCCGTCCTGATTCAATGATTTCCTGTGGAAAGTGGAAAAAGAATGTATATAGTTCAAAGTGTTTTCTTCATACACTGAAAGTAGAAAAACAGCTCTATAATAAGAGAAAAGCGGGAGGGTGAATCAGATGGAAAAAGGATTGAAAATAGCTGTGATAGGCGGAGGATCAAGCTATACCCCCGAATTAGTGGAAGGGTTTATCAACCGGCATCATGAGCTGCCGGTCCGGGAATTGTGGCTTGTGGACATTCCGGAAGGAGAAGGGAAATTAAATATTGTCGGGGAGCTGGCCCGGCGGATGGTAATAAAAGCAGGAATCGATATGACTATTTATTTAACGTTAGACCGCAGACAGGCACTTGCCGGAGCTGACTTTGTGACGACCCAGTTCAGGGTCGGTCTGCTCGCTGCCAGGCAGAAAGATGAAGCGATCCCATTAAAATACGGAGTGATCGGTCAGGAAACAAACGGGCCCGGAGGTCTTTTTAAAGCACTGCGTACCATTCCGGTGATATTGGAGATTACAAAAGACATAGACGAGCTCTGTCCGGAAGCATGGCTCGTTAATTTCACTAATCCTGCCGGAATGATTACAGAAGCTGTTCTCCGTCATTCCAACGTTAAAAAAGTGGTTGGTTTATGTAATGTGCCTATCGGAATGAAAATGGATCTGGCAGAAGTGCTTGAAGTGGAAGCGGATCGGCTGGAAATACAGTTTGCCGGTTTAAATCATATGGTTTACGGGCTCGATGTATTTCTGGACGGCATCAGCATTAAAGAAAAAGCCCTCGCAGCAGCGTCAGATCCCGGAAAACAGACGTCGATGAAAAATATTGCAGCGCTGGGCTGGGAGCCGGATTTTATTAAAGGCCTCGGCGTGCTGCCCTGTCCGTATCACCGTTATTACTATAAAACCGATGAAATGCTTGCAGAAGAGCTGGAAGCTTTCGAAACGACGGGAACCCGGGCAGATGTAGTAAAAGGAGTGGAAACGGAGCTGTTTGATCTCTATAAAAATGTGGAACTGCAGACAAAGCCGGAACAGCTCGAAAAGCGGGGCGGGGCTTACTACAGCGAGGCTGCCTGCAGCTTGATTAACTCCATTTACAATAACAAACAGGACGTGCAGCCGGTCAACACAAAAAACTGCGGAGCGATAGCCGGTCTTCCATATGATTCTGCCGTAGAAGTAAACTGCATCATTACAAAAGAAGGGCCAAAGCCAATAACGGTAGGAGAGCTTCCTGTTGCAGTGAGGGGGCTGGTCCAGCAGATTAAATCATTTGAGAGAACAGCAGTGGAGGCTGCTGTGTCAGGAGATTATTACAACGCTTTGACCGCCATGGCAATTAATCCGCTCGTTCCATCCGACACCATCGCCAAACATCTTCTGGATGATATGCTCGAAGCCCACAAAGACTATCTCCCCGCTTTTTTTCATTCGGAAAAAGCTTAAAAAATAAGTAGTATACAAGATGCCGTTTCTTTTTAAACAGCATGGAAAAACCCCTCAGATGTAATGAGGGGTTTCTGTCTGTAGAGATCCTTTTCCAGTTTTTCGATTAATCTGTGTTTAATCATTTACCGAAGTACTTGAAATATAAAAGGCGGCTGACCGGAGCAGGTGCCGTCCAATGTTTATTTTTAATAAGTAAAGGTAATAAGTATCAAAGATTGATTTACAAAATGAAGGAGGAAACAAAAAATGAAACACGATATAAAAGGAAAAATCGGGCTGGGTACGGCCCCGTTAGGAAACATGTACCGTAAAATTTCGGAGGAAGAAGCGACTTCCACAATAGAATCTGCCTGGAGTCAGGGTATCCGCTATTATGATACAGCGCCCTTTTATGGTGCTGGACTTTCCGAGAGCCGTTTAGGTGACGCATTAACTGCGCATAAGCGCGATGAATATGTATTGAGCACGAAAGTAGGCCGTGTTATCTCTGATGAGACAGAAGAGAAAAGCGGACTTTTCGAGCTTGGAAACCCAAATAAAATCATTACAGATTTTAGTGAAGATGCAACGCTGCGTTCTATTGAACAGAGCCTGGAACGCTTGAAGACCGACAGGCTGGACTTCGTTTATGTACATGACCTCTCTCCGGATTTTCTCGGTGAGGATTGGAAGGAACACTTTGAAACAGCTAAAACAGGTGCTTTTAAAGTGTTGACCCAGCTTCGCAAAGAAGGCGTAATTTCTTCATGGGGACTGGGCGTAAATACAACAGAACCTATTGAGATGGCTTTAGAGCTTGAAGATACGCTGCCTGATCTATGTCTGCAGGCTACTCAGTATACGCTGCTTAATCACAATGATGCACTGGAACGCATGATGCCTTCTGCGGAAGAAAAAGATGTGGGTATTGTAGTTGGGGCGCCTTATAATTCAGGGGCGCTTGTAGGTGGATCCCATTATAATTATCAGCAGATCACTCCTGACATTAAAAAGAAAGTCGAACAGATGCAGGAAATAGCAGACCATCATAAAATAGAACTGAAATCCGCTGCGCTGCAGTTTTCTTTAGCCCACCCGGTAACCAAAGCGGTTATCCCTGGTTCAAGCCGTCCGGATCGTATGGCGGAAGATATTAAAGCGACAAAAGAGGAGATTCCGGCTTCTTTCTGGTCCGACTTAAAAGACCGCGGGCTTATTTCAGAAAAAGCACCACTCCCTGCCGGAAAATAAAAAGCACCATCTGCTGTGTAACAAAAAGGCCGTCCCGGGTTTCCCGGGACGGCCTTTTACATATTGAAGCCTCTGTCTTACCTTGAACGTGCTGCATCAATTAAAAGAATACAGCCGGTAATAAGGTGCATAACCATTCCTACAAAAGGAATAACCGCAATAATGGAAGTGACAATACCAAATATACTACCCGTTGTGCCCGTCATCTCTCTTCTGCATATTAAGAGAGTAATAATATGCAGAATCAGCATAATGCCTAAAGGGCCGTAGCCGAATCCAAGAACAATAGACGCTCCAAGCAGGGGAATACCCAGCAGAAGCTCAAAAGCACCTGTCAGCCATTTCATCGTGTTAGATAAATCCAATTAGACTCACCACCTCATTTGGTTTACTGCCTGTAAGTTTACTATGTTTTACTTAAAGAGGATACTGGACAGGCCTCGTACGTTTATTTTTAATGATTTTACAAAATAAACGCCTCTTTTATTAAATAGTTACGTCAAATGTGACAAAAACGTTTCAGAAAAAAGAAATTAGGGAAGAATAACATAGTTAATTAATTAAGGGGGATGAAAGATGGAAACCAACAAGAATCGATGGCTGATTGCTTTATCAGCAGTAGCTATCCACCTGTCTATTGGATCGGTGTACGCCTACAGCGTCTATCAGAATCCACTGAACGACACATTAGGCTGGGCAGTTTCAGATGTCAGTCTGGCATTTACTGTAGCCATTTTCTTTCTGGGAATGTCCGCTGCATTTTTAGGATTTTTCGTAGAAAAATATGGCCCAAGAATATCAGGTTTTGTGGCAGCAACTTTATTTGGAATTGGAACACTGGGAGCAGGCTGGAGTATTCAGCTTGAAAGTCTTCCTATGTTTATTGCTTTTTACGGTGTAATTGGTGGAATTGGACTAGGCATTGGTTACATAACTCCCGTTTCAACGCTGGTAAAATGGTTTCCGGATAGACGAGGCCTGGCAACTGGTATGGCCGTAATGGGTTTCGGTGCCGGGGCGCTTATTACGAGTCCTGTAGCCGAGTTTTTAATGGGAGCAGTCAGCATACCGGGTGCATTTTATATTCTCGGTACTGCCTATATTATTATGATGGTAGCAGGCGCAAGCTATCTGAAGAGACCGCCGGAAGGCTGGAAACCGGCAGCAATGATTGAAAAAGAGAAGCAGGAGAAAGAAGAAGGCACAAATGATACAGAAGAAGAAAAGAAAAAGGAAGAGCCTGCGGGAGATTTATCTCAGCTTAAAGCCAACGAGGCCATTAAGACTCTTCGTTTTTACCTGTTATGGCTGATTATGTTTATCAATATATCAGCTGGTATCATGCTGCTAGCCGTAGCTTCAAGCATGACGCAGGAAATTACCGGATCAACGGCAGCGACTGCTGCGACGATCGTAGGTATCATGGGACTTTTTAATGGACTGGGACGAATTGTCTGGGCATCGGCTTCTGACTATTTAGGACGGACGAATGTGTTTACTATATTCTTTTCTATTCAGGTAATCGCATTTTTCGTTCTGCCGCTCGTTACGAATGTTGTTCTCTTTGGTATACTTCTATGTATTATTATCTCTTGTTACGGAGGCGGGTTTGCCTGTCTGCCGGCATATATTGGAGACTTATTCGGCACAAAGCAGCTTGGAGCCATTCACGGCTACCTGTTGACTGCATGGGCTATGGCCGGTATTGCCGGACCAACCATTGTGTCTTCTGTAGTAGAAGCAACAAACAGTTACGCCATTTCCTTTTATATTGTAAATATCATGCTCATAGTCGCTCTTGGCTGTGCGATTCTCCTTCGCTTTAATGTGAAGAAAGTCCGCCGTCAGAACCAGACACAGGCAGCATAATTTCTATTTCCACGCTGGGTCTTTACAGACCCGGCGTTTTTTTGTGCCGTCAGAAAGATAGTGATAACATTTATTTTTAAGAAAAAAATCGGCGTGGTACAATAGAAACATTACATTAGCAGAGGTGCGATGGGAGATGCTGCGTAAATCAAATGGAAGAAGGCCGCTGCCATTAACAACATGGATTACTTTTCTTGTGCTGGCGGTATTAATACTATCTTTAAGCGTAACGAGTATTTTAGTAGCAGTTGAAGCTGCTGCGACTACAAGAGAAGACCAGGCAGACCAGGCTTCCAATTTGGCCGTTTCCGTGTCACGGTCGCCTCTTACCGTGGAGACGCTGGCCGACGGCGTAGAAGAAAGTCCCGAACTTCAGCAGTATACGCTGGACGTGCAGGAGGCGGCGGGGGTGGAGTACATAGTAGTAATGAACATGGATCATATACGATTGACCCACCCGAACGAAAACCGGATTGGAGAGCGGTTTGTAGGAAATGACGAGGATGATTCCTTCGATGGAGAAACCTATACGTCCATTGCGGAGGGAACCCTCGGTGAATCGATGCGTGCGTTTGTTCCTGTATGGAATGGAAGTACCCAGGTGGGAGTCGTAAGTGTAGGGATACTTATGGACAATATCAACAGTGAAGTACTTTCAAGCCAGCGTGATATTTATATCGGGAGCGGAGCGGGTCTTTTAATCGGTGTTGCCGGAGCTGTATGGCTGGCCAGGAGAATTAAAAAAACCATGCACGGCATGGAGCCTGCCGAAATTTCCCAGCTGGTGGAAGAACGTGAATCGATGCTTGCTTCAGTCCGGGAAGGTATCATAGCGATCAACCAGGACGGCTCTATCATATTGGCCAATCGTGCTGCCGCTGCCATGTTTAAAAAGGCGGGAATCTATGGAGATCCACTCGGCCGTGATGTGAAAGAATTTCTTCCTGATTCCAAATTGACGGAAGTGCTAGTTCATGGAAGGTCAGAATTCGATGAAGAACAGAGTTTAAATGGCATGGATATCGTCGTTAACCGGGTTCCTGTATATGCAGAAGGCAGGCTTGTTGGAGCGCTCGCAACGTTCCGGGATAAAACGGAGCTTACGGCTGTTATTAAGCAGCTGAGCGGTGCAAAGGCCTATGCTGAAACACTCCGTGCACAGACTCATGAATTTATGAACAAGCTTCATGTTATGTCGGCTATGGTATTTACAGAATCGTATGATGAACTGAAAGGCTATATTGATCAAATTTCGCACACGTACCAGACGGAGGTGGGCTGGGTCACAAGATATATCAGTGATCCTGTCATTGCGGGTTATTTAATGAACAAGCTCAACTACTTTCAGGAAAACGGCGTGCTTGTGTCGATGGAAGGGGACGAGCCGTGGCCGCTGCTAGAAGAGCCAGCCTATCTTGATACGGTTATAACGGTTATCGGGAATCTGACTGATAATGCATATGAAGCAGTAAAAGATGTTGACGAAGCAGAGATCATTATAGCGATTGACTATCAGAGTGGTGTGCTTCACTTTTCTATAGAAGACAACGGCTCCGGTATTGAGAAAGAAGAGCTGGATGATTTGTTTGTCAGAGGCTTTTCTACAAAGGGCACCGACAGAGGATACGGGTTGTATTTGTTAAAAAATGCATTGGATGCGGTTGAAGGGACACTTGATGTTTCTTCTGAACCACAGCAGGGCTCTGTTTTTCACGTGAAAATACCATTTAGGGAGGCCCCAGATGATTCAGGTCCTGATTATTGAAGATGACCCAATGGTGGCGAAGTTCAATAGAATATATACAGAAAAAATTCCAGGTTTTCAAGTAGCGGCGGAAGCTTCCGGCGTGGAAGAGGGCTGGAGAGCTCTTGAATCACACTCTATCGATCTGCTGCTTCTGGATGTTTATATGGCAGGAGAAAATGGCATCGATATGCTGGTCAGCCTGCGGAAAAAAGAAGTGCCTGTTGATGTTATCGTCGTCAGTTCCGCCAATGACAGGACCTCTATTGAGAGGGCCCTTCGATATGGGGCAGCCGATTATTTAATCAAACCCTTTGATTTTGACCGCTTTAAGGAAGCGCTGGTCCGTTATAAGGAAAAAACAGCGTGGATGAGGGAAGCTCCGTCATTAGAACAGGAAGCGCTGGATCATTTTATTATTAATCGTACAAATAAAAACCATAAATCCCAGCCGCTTCCAAAAGGCTTGACAAAAATTACTTTTCAGCGAATTATAAAACAAATAGAGCATAAAAATGGAAATTGGTTTTCCACCGGAGAGCTTGCCGAGGATACCGGAATTTCCAGAGTATCTTTACGTAAATATCTACAGTATTTGGAAAGCCAGGAGGTGCTGCTTATCGATGCAAGCTACGAAGGAACAGGGCGTCCGCTGCGACAGTATAAGGCAAATCCGGAAAGAGCTGCCTTTTTTAACGACCCGAATGAAAAGTAAGAATGTTTGCTCAATG
Organism: Sinobaca sp. H24; assembly: GCF_023845525.1. Taxonomy (NCBI): domain Bacteria; kingdom Bacillati; phylum Bacillota; class Bacilli; order Caryophanales; family Sporolactobacillaceae; genus Sinobaca; species Sinobaca sp. H24. The sequence continues at coordinate 149,212 of NZ_JALBWT010000003.1, read as the reverse complement.
CTCTGAATAAGAGGAAAAGAATCTCCAAAATCCGGCGCAGGTAACCAAAAGGACCCGCTTTTCCTGTCCAGCTCCAGAAGGCTGTCCTCTAGGAGTGCTTCCGGTCAGACAGCGGAATGCAGGCATTCCTTGCAGCCCGTCCAGAATCCGACAGACAGAACGCCTTCTTGCGCCTTTCTTATCCAGCTGCGTCCTTTACCTGCTGGAGATTTTTCAAGGACTGCTTGAAAAGCAGGCTTTTCTGCGAGTCCTCTCCAAAATCCGGCGCAGGTGACCAAAAGGACTCGCTTTTATTACTTACTTTAGTTACAAAAGGGTTCGTTTAGTTACATAAGGTATACAAAGGAACTTCTATCCGGTAAATTAAAAGAAAACGGTTACATTTTGCAAAGAGAGGGTGGGTATCATGATTGAATCAGCACAATCCATGTGGAAAAGTCTTTGGAAGTCACACTATCAGACAAAACGGCTCCTAAAGTTTTCCCAGGTCGATAAAGCAGGGGAAATAGCAGCTTCTACAGACAAAAAGGAGATGCTACTGCTTCGGCTGCTACAGGAGGGCCGGATGGTAATGAACCTAAACCAGCCTATACGAGAGCTCAGCTTGTCGGCCTTATTCTTGGTCCTTTATTATTTTTAATGGCTATGTTTTTCTTTAATCCTGCTGATCTGGCATATGAAGGTCGTGCCGTTCTGGCGGTAACGCTGTGGGTGGCAACCTGGTGGATTACAGAAGCCATTCCTATTCCTGCGACTTCTTTGCTTCCTATCGTCCTGCTTCCTATTATCGGGGCAATGGACAATGAAACAGTCGTTTCCGCTTATGGTAATGATATTATCTTTCTTTTTCTCGGCGGGTTCTTTATTGCTACAGCCATGGAGAAATGGAATCTCCATAAACGAATCGCCCTGTTTATTATCAATTTAATTGGTGTCAGCACGAATCGAATTATCCTCGGTTTTATGCTTGCCACAGGATTTTTATCGATGTGGGTATCCAATACGGCTTCCGTTATGATGATGATACCGATTGGTCTTGCCATCGTGTATCAGGTAACACAGGCATTGAAAAATGAAGAAGGACACGAAAGTGACTTAAAAAAGTTTGAAAAAGCTATTATATTCGGTATCGGCTATGCCGGTACAATTGGTGACTGGGTACGTTGATTGGTACGCCGCCAAACAGCATTCTGGCAGGTACAGTCAATGAACTATACGGCGTACAGATTTCCTTTGCCGGTTTTATGGCATTTGCGGCGCCTCTCGCTGTTATTATGTTATTTGGAACATGGGTATTTTTGACGAAGTTTGTTTATAAGATTCAGTTAAAACAGCTGCCGGGCGGCCGTGATCTTATTCATTCTGAAATGAAAAAGCTTGGGCAGACAGCATATGAAGAAAAGCCGTACTGGCGGTTTTCACATTCGCTGCCTTTATGTGGGTAACACGTTCCTTTTTGTGGGCCGATCTTGTTCCTGAACTTACGGACGGGATGGTAGCGATGACAGCCACTGTCTATTGTTTATTATTCCTGCTTCAAAGAAAAATGAAAGCAGAATTCTGGAATGGAAGGACTCCAAAGAAATTCCATGGGGTATTTTACTTCTATTCGGCGGTGGTCTTGCACTTGCTGCAGGCTTCAGCGGCACCGGACTTTCCGAGTGGATCGGAGAGGGGCTGACAGTACTCGAAGGCGCCAACCTGTTATTGATTATCTTTGTTTCTGCGCTGCTGGTTCTTTTCCTAACAGAAATTACTTCAAACACAGCGACAGCAACTATGATTCTTCCAGTTGTTGCGGCACTTTCCGTAGCGCTGGATGTACACCCGTACGCTTTAATGGTTCCATGTGCGCTTGCAGCAAACTGTGCTTTCATGCTTCCGGTGGGAACTCCGCCAAACGCAATCATATTTGGTACGGGAAGTTAACGATTCTTGAAATGGTGAAAATGGCTTCTGGCTTAACGTCGTCGCCGTCATCATTATTACGCTGGCCGTCATGTACCTGCTTCCTCTTATGTGGGGCATTGACTTGTCCACGATACCAACGGATTTCCAATAATCCAGATTTAAAAAAGACACCCTGCGGGGTGTCTTCTTTTTTCATCGGGAGGAAATGATGAAAATAGTTAATATTAAAGAACGCAGGGCTCCTTCATGGAGGGCAGCAGATGTCTTTAAATATAAGTGCACCACCTTCCTATTAAAAATGAATACCCGGTATTGGTCTTGAAGCAAAGGCCGGTCTATTGCGAAGCAGGATGTTTCCTGATCCGGTAAACAGGGTAATTACATTTAGTATGTAACGAATGATTTATAATGGAGGTTTTAGAATGGCAAGAGTACTCGCAGTATTATCAAGTGGTCATAAAGACGAAGCAAATAATTACGAAACGGGCTGGTGGGCGGAAGAACTGTTTGCACCGCTTGAGCTTTTGGAAAAAGCAGGACACACCGTAGAAATAGCCTCCCCATTAGGCGGCAAACCGGTACTGGACGAGTAAGTTTTACTAAAAGATTATGATCCGGAAGGAAAGTATAAAAAATTGTATGAATCCGGTCGTGCGGACAATACGATGAAACTGACCGATGTGGACGCATCAGCGTACGATGTGCTTCTAATTGTAGGCGGCCACGGAGCAATGTATGATTTAGCAGAAGACAAGGCGCTGCACAATGTGATTACGGGTATTCACACCAACAAAGGAATTATTGCCGCAGAGTGCCATGGTCCCGCGCCGTTGATTTGGGCAAAAAAAGCTGACGGTACGAGCCTGATTGAGGGGAAAAAAGTAACAGGATATCCTGACGAAATCGAACCGGAAGGTCTGCTTGATATTCTGCCGTTCAGTCTGGAACAGGAGCTGTCAAAAACAGCAGACTACGATAAAGGCAGCCTGGAAAAGAAAGCCCATGCAGTCTGGGCGGACGAGCAGATTGTAACAAGCCGTGATCCATTTTCTTCCGAACTGATGGGAGAAGAATTGGTCAAAGCACTTAAATAAATAGAAAAAAAGCCATTTCCTAATGCCGGGAAATGGCTTTTTAATAAATAGATACGAATAAACAAATGTTAAATTATGAAGACTTTAACTCTGGAAAAACGCTGTTATCCGGCTGAAGCGCTTCATAAGCCGCTAAAATACGCTTAATGATAACCAGACGCTGTTCCGAATCAATATGGCTCTGATCCAAAATAGCATTCGATAGTTCAATATAGCTTCTAGTCGGATTCTCCGAAGAGCGAAGAAGTTCTTCATACAATGATTGTTGATTTAACACTTGCTTATTACCCCCTTAGTTATGTACACCTTACAGTATGTCTGCTCTAATAAATATAATCTTATCACGGTGCTAATATGGAAAAATGCGCTAATAGTCTCGATTGTCTTTACTGAAATAGCTGAAAAAACGGGAAAAACAGCTGGATATTCACTGAGAAAGTAAATATTACCCACTATCAAGAACGTCTTCTTGTGATAGAAACCCCGTTTTTTTATTCTAATAAACTATTTAGATGCATATTGAACATATTATTTTGATACACTGTTTTGTGGTTAACTCTTTAACGGCTTTATGTATCAAGGCTTTAAATCGTATGATGTGGTTCATTAGAATGAAAAGAGGTCCCGTTTATGGAAGAAATGAAGCATAATTCAATAGTTTATAAAAAGAAATTAGTTCTATTTGCCCTCTTTTAAATGTGTTAATAATGGTGATGAATACTTCTATGTTTAACATAGCCGTTCCGGTTATCACAGAAGACTTTCAAATTAATACGGCCGCGGCCTCATGGATTGTCACCAGTTATTCCGTCTTTTTTGCAATCGGGGTGGTAATTTACGGCAGACTCGGCACAAATGCAGCTATACCTTTTCTGCTGACTATCGGCCTTCTGCTTCTTGGAGCAGGCTCATTCTGGGCGTATTCGCAGAAACGTATCCTCTGCTGATTCTCGCGAGAGTTATTCAGGCGGCAGGGACTTCATCCGTGTCAGCTCTTGGTATGCAGATGATTACACGTTATTTCCCAGTAGAAGAAAAAGCGAAAGCCATGTCCATTTATGCTTCGGCATCTACATTGGGTTTTGGGCTTGGGCCGCTCGTGGGCGGACTGTTAACGGAATACTTAGGCTGGAGCTTTTTGTTTATGGTGAGTGTGCTGGGAGCGCTGATGATCCGGTTTATAGAAAAAATGTACCTTTTGAAGTGCCGGGTGGGTCATTATTTGATATCCCGGGTTCTTATTGTTAAGTACAGCAGCAGTAAGCGCGCTGCTTTTTGTATCAACAGGCAGTCTGTTTTTTCTTGCAGGGGCTGTAGCTTTGCTCTTTTTTTAATCCATATTAACAGGGTCAAAGAACCTTTTATTGCTCCGTCTCTTCTTAAGCAGCCGATTTACGTGCTCAGCCTTGCTATCGGTTTTGCTGTCTTTTTATCCATTTTGCCATTTTATTTATTACTCCACTGCTTCTTGCTGATGTTTACAATTTAAACACGGCAGCTATAGGCTGGATTATATTTCCAGGTGCGGCCGGATCAGCTGTTCTGATGATATTAATTGGCAGAATGGCAGAAAAAACAGGAATTCTCTTTATTATTGGGGCCGGACCGTATGCGTGACAGCAGCCTCTATTTTGTACGCAGGATTTGGAGGACACGAACCGTGGCTGATGGGATTATTTTTTTTGGTTTCCAGTCTGGGGTTTTCCTGTATCACAATGGGGGTCCCCAATTATTTATCAGGAAAGCTGGCTCCTGCTGAATTCTCCTCCGGTTTTGGACTGCTGCAGTTAACCCAGTTTATCGGCGGGGCCTTTGGGTTGCAGTTTCCGGAAAACTTCTCAGCTGGGATAGACTGGCTGGAAGTCCCTTGTTTTTTGTATGGCAGGGAGAAGGAGCGGCCTACAGTAACAGTTACGCTTTTCTTATTGGTATAGCCATTCTTCTCCGTTGTCTGCTTCTGCTTTTTCTATAAGCAGGCCGGACGGTTTCGCTCAGAAACGTTTTAATTTAAGAACACGTGGTATATATAGTAGGGTACCCTTATATAAGAAGTAAGCAGCTGACGAACAAAAACAATACTGGGAGGTATTTATTATTATGGACGTAACGTATCAGCATTATATTAACGGAGAATGGGTTCCATCAGACCATGACGACACAATAGACGTAATAAATCCAGCAACAGAAGAAGTTATTTCTACTATCCCATCAGCACAAAAGAGGAAACGGAAAAAGCAGTAGCAGCCGCAGATGCAGCGTTTGACAGCTGGGCAGCTACTCCTGTTGCAGATAGAGCCGTTTATTTAATGAAAATTGCGGATAAGCTTGAAGAAAAAAAAGACCACTTTATTAAAACCCTGACAGAAGAAAACGGGGAAAACAATGGATACATCCGAAGCTGAATTAACTGTAGCTATCGATTACTTCCGTTACATGGCGGGCTGGGCTCGTAAGTACGAGGGTGAGATTCTGGAAAGCGACCGCCCGAATGAAAATATTATGGTGTTTAAAAAACCGATTGGCGTAGTCGGCGGCATTATTCCATGGAATTTCCCTGTATTCATATTGGCACGAAAAGTAGCACCTGCTTTATTAACAGGCTGCACAATTGTTATTAAGCCGGGACAGGCTACGCCAACACAGCCGGCGAATTTGCCAAACTTATTCACGAGCTGGATCTGCCAAAAGGCGTATTCAATATTGTTCATGGTAAAGGTTCTACGGTAGGAAATACGTTGGCTTCCCATCCGAAAATGGGCATGATTTCCATGACGGGAAGCTTTAATGCCGGCTCTGCTGTAATGGAAGCAGCTGCAAAAGGTATTACAAAAGTAAATCTTGAGCTGGCGGCAAGGCACCTGCTATCGTATCCAAGCATGCTGATGTGGATCTGGCTGTAGAAAATGTGTATGCGTCCCGGACGATTAATAATGGCCAGGCGTGTACAAACGCAGAGCGCGTATATGTGCATGAAGACGTAGCAGAAGAGTTCACCCGTAAAATTACCGAAAAAATGAAAAATGCTAAGGTCGGTAATTCTATGAAAGAAGAGAATATCGATGTAGGTCCTCTCGTTAACCAGGATCAGATTGATTCGGTAAGTGCAATGGTGGACAACGCAGTAAAAGCCGGAGCAAAAGTAGAAACCGGTGGCAGCCGTAAAGAGTCGGATAAAGGCTTTTTCTATCAGCCTACTGTTTTAACCGCAGTAAAGCAGGATATGGAAATTATTCAGGAAGAAATTTTCGGACCGGTTCTTCCGATTATGACGTACAAGAATTTCGATGATGCTATTAAGATGGCCAATGATACCGTATTCGGCCTGTCATCTTCTATCTTCAGCGAAAATATTCATGAAATTATGAGAGCAGCCAATGAATTGAAGTTCGGTGAAACATTTGTAAACCGTGAAAACTTCGAAGCAATTCAAGGCTTCCACGCGGGCCGTAAACAGTCCGGACTCGGTGGAGCTGACGGAAAGCACGGCCTCGAAGAACACTTGGAAACGCATGTGGTCTACATGCAGTATAAGAACGATATTAACTAATAAACGAAAAGCAAAAGCCGTTTCTCCGAGAGGGGAAGCGGCTTTTTTGTTTTTGAAATGGTGAGAACATGCGTATTACATAAAACTTTATATCTTTCTGTTCATTTTTATTAAATAACGCGAACAAAGACCTATAGCTATATTTATAAACCAGATTAATATCATATAAAACATATAAGGATAGTCAAGATTAAAACAGAAAACAATAGAGGAGTGAATGGCGGTGCGTAAATTAATCATTTTTCCATTGTAGGTTTTCTAGCCCAGCTTATAGATGGGGCACTCGGTATGTCATATGGCGCAACGTCCACTACGCTTCTGCTTACGTTCGGCATGGCCCCTGCCATTGTTTCAGCAACCGTTCACCTATCAGAAATAGCAACGACTGCCGCATCCGGGCATCGCACTTGTATTTTAAAAATGTGGATAAAGAAATGCTGTTCAAGCTTATTCTGCGGGCGTTGGAGGTGCTTTCGCCGGAGCTGCGCTTCTCAGCAGCATTCCGGGAGACATTATTAAGCCATTTATTTCTATTTTTTTATTATCGCTAGGCGTTTATATTATGTACCGGTTTCTTTTTAAGATAAAATAAAGCGGTCACCATAAAGCCGGGCCGGAATAAAACAATATTTCTGCTGCCGCTGGGCGCGGTTGCCGGATTCTTCGATGCTGTTGGGGCGGGGGATGGGGACCTATTAATACACCAGTTCTTTTATCTCAGAGGGGACTGACTCCAAGAAAAATAATTGGCACAGTCGACACAAGCGAGTTTTTCATTGCCGTTTCAGCATCTGTCGGTTTTCTCATCTTTCTGGGATGGTCCCAGCTGAACTGGGCATTAATTGGTGCTTTTGTAATTGGAGGCGTAATAGCTGCCCCAATAGCTGCCTATCTGGTGCGGATTGTACCCGCGCATCTACTGGGTGTGCTGGTAGGTGGATTTATCATTTTGACCAATGCCAGGACGCTTTTATCCACCATTCACGTGCCGGAAGAATGGAGCGTAGTAATTCACCTTGCGATCTTGGCTTTTTGGGCCGGAGCGATTGTAGTTACTGTAAAAAAAGCAGGAAGCGGGAGCCGGGGAGAGCCAAAAACTGCATAAAAAGCCCCGGTGCCTCAACTGCGCCGGGGTTATCTATTAATCGATCAATTGATGCAGGACGTGGGCCACGCCGTGCTCATCGTTGCTCCTCGTCACCTCTGTGCTGATATGCTTTACTTCTTCAAGGGCGTTGGCCATCGCAAACCCCCGTCCGGCGGCAGTAAGCATCGATACATCATTTAAGCTGTCACCGATCGCAGTGGTCTGCTCCATAGGTACTCCCAGTTCCAAAGCAAGGCGTTTCAGCATTTTTCCTTTGGAGGCAGTATGGTGTTCGAGTTCGAAATTATGTTTGGAAGAACTCACTAAAGTAAGGTCGCTGCGGTCTTCAAACTCCTTCCAGCCGAGCTCGAGCTTCTCCTGATCGAAAGAAAAGGCAAGAATATTAAACAGGTCAATGGAGTCGTCCGCGAGTTCCTTATGATTGTTAATGAAGGAAAATCCAAACTGACTGTACTGTTTGCGCGTCGATTTTAAAAGTGTTTCTTTGTTTATTCCAGGATTAGCGCTTGCAATACGATCCATTTCAATTGTTAATATGTCCCGGCTGTTCTGTGCTGTATAAATAGCATTATTACTGAATACTTCATAGTAGAAGCGGTTTTTTTTCCAGCCATTCCAGCGCAGAGAGAGCTTCCTGTTTATCCAGTGGAATTTTTGTATGTTCATCGTAATCAGGAGTGTGGAGGGTAGCGCCATTGGCTGCAATAATCCACGTGTTAATGCCGGTGCCTTCAAACAAGTATTTCACATCAAAATGAGCCCGGCCTGTAGCTATGACTACTTCTATATTATTCTGCTGGGCTTTGCGGATGGCATCCAGGTTTTCCTTACTGATTTGACTGGAGCTGTTTAAAAGGGTTCCATCTAAATCAACAGCAACTAATTTTTTCATTGGTTATTTGTCCTTTCTTGACTGACAAGCAGTTCCACCCTGTTTTGGCTTAGAAGCTTTTGAAAAGACGGGGAGGGGGGCCTGTCGGTAATCAATACATCCATTTCAGAGAGGTCGGCAAACTTATAAAAAGACGTAACCCCTATTTTTGAATGGTCAGCCAGCGCAATGCGGCGTTTCGCCTGTTTGATCATCCTGCGCTTTACCATGCCGTCCTCTTCATGTGCAATAGTCAGGCCGTGTTCAGAAATACCGACTACTCCAAGAAATGCCGTATCGGTGAAATACTCACTTAACTTATCTGTGACAGATTCGCCATGAAGAAACTGCTGCTCCTTGTGCAGCTCTCCGCCTAGAATATGAATACGGACATTCGGTTTTGACGAAAGAATGGCCGCCTGATGGGTGGAATTTGTAATAACCGTACAGGATTGATCGCTTATATATTCCGCGCATGCCTGAACCGTAGTGGAAGCGTCGAGTATAAGCTTATCTTCATCATATACTAGAGAAGCCGCGGTGCGCCCGATTTTCTTTTTTTCTGTAGACACCGTCTGTAGACGCTGTTGATAATCGCCTACCTGATCGTGCCTGCTCGCAGCTCGGCAGAATGGCCCGCCTCTTGTCCGGATAATTCGTTTTTCTTCTTCCAGGCGGACAAGGTCACGGCGGGCAGTGTCTTTTGATACATCGAATAACTCGCATATAACCGCTGCGGACACGCGCTCGTGCTTTTCAAGGTAATCTATTATCGCAATCAGTCTTTCTTCTTGATACATGGCTGCCTCCTGGATAAGTGAAAGTAAGTGATATACTAATATTATCACAAGTTTAATTAAGTGAATATAAGTATTTATAATGAATTTTGCATGGTGAAAAAAGAATCCCGCCAGATAAGAAAAGGATTGCTACAATGGTTATAGCAAATCTACACTTATAAGATAAGGAGCATGCCCGATATGCAGACATTTACGATTCCGCCGTTAATGAAGAGGCGGCCGAAGATGCAAGAAAACTACATACAAACTTTGACGAAGCCGCCTGGGAGCCTGGGGCAATTGGAGGATATAGCCGTTCAGCTTGCCGGTATAACGGAAAGCGGGCTCCTTCTGTAAAAAATCAGGAGTACTCGTATTTGCTGCTGATCACGGATTACCGAAGAAGGGGTCTCTGCTTTTCCGCAGAGTATCACCGGGCAGATGGCTAAAAACTTTCAGCATGAAGGGCAGCGTTAATGTCTTTGCACGAGAGAAAAACGCTGCGTTTCAGCTGATTGATATTGGTATGGTCGATGATCTGGATACGCATTTTATTGGGATCAGCCGAAAAGCAGGAAAGGAAACAAAAAATTTCAGGAAAAGAAGCAGCGATGACCCTACAGCAGGTGCAGGCTGCGGTGCAGATTGGAAGAGAGGAAGCAGCCGCCTTTATTGAAACAAATAAACTGAGTGCCTTATTACCGGCGAAATGGGGATAGGCAACACTACTTCAAGCAGTGCCGTGCTGGCTGCGTTGTATCAGGTGGATCCTGCTGAAGTGACCGGTGCGGGAACGGGGTTGGATGAAAAAGGCATAAAAAAGAAGGAGACAGTGATTCGTGAATCCCTGGCAGAGAGAAAGCCTGATCCCTCTGATATGGAACGTACTGGCTGAAGTAGGAGGATACGAGATAGCGGGATGACGGGAGCTATGCTGGAGGCGGCAGAGAAAAGAATACCTGTTATTGTCGATGGATTTATTAATACGACAGCAGCTCTGGCCGCTGTTACCATGCATCCGGAAATAAAGTCGTATCTTTTTTTAGGACATCGTTCTGCGGAAAAAGGTCATGCTTTTGCAATCGAAAAGCTGGGGCTTGATCCCATTCTGGAACTGGGAATGAGGCTCGGAGAAGGAACGGGAGCTTTGCTTGCCCATTCCATTTTAGAAGCTTCGGCTGCAATGATTAAAAACATGGCGACTTTTGATGATCTAGCCGGATATTAAAAAAAGACTGCCTTTTAAAAGGCAGTCTGCTTAAGCTTTATTATTCAACTACACCGCAGGCAATACGGTCTCCGGAATCTCCGGAAGGCTGTGTTTCATAATCATCGGCATTCTCATGCACAACGATAGCCGTATTATCATCGTCAAATAATGAATTATCTTCCAGACGGTCTACAACAATTTCATCAGAGGCATCAAGTTCTGTAGTCACTTCACCATTTTCATCTGTTTCAATATTTGGAAGGTCTCCTACATGTGGTCCACCTTCTGAATCTGTGCCGTGTTCAGCGTCGGTCGGGTTATAATGATCTCCAGCTGATTCAAAGTCCGGCGCGGTACATTCGCCTGTCTGGTGAAGGTGAATGCCATGTGTACTGTCAGCAGGAAGACCGGAAAGGTCCAATTGGATCGTGACGTTCCCATCCTCAGCCTGAATAATCTCAGCCGTGCCGGCTTCTTCTTCTTCGCTGTTTATCATATCAACTGCAGCGGTATACTGGCCTCCTTCTGAAGCAATTTCATCATCTTCATCTTCTGCTCCACTGCTTCCGCAGGCAGCAAGAATTAAAATAAAAGCTGCTGCAAAAAGAAACAGCATATTTTTTCTCCACATGTTCTTCTCCCCTTTGTAAGTATTCCTATGTTTATGTTTTCACTTAAATGAGGAGGTTTAAACGACAATTCACAAAGATGCCACATCTCAAATGCGGGCAGCTTTACAGTTTCAAGCCGGATCTGCTTTTAAAACGCCTCAGCAGAATATGGCTTTCCACTCTCGTAATACCTTCGAGCGCGTACAGCTCTTCATTTATAAACAGTTCCAGGCTTTTAAAATCATCCACAAGTACGTGCATGTGCAGAGTGCTCGGCCCGGTCATTTGATAACAGCTGGCCACACTTGGATTCTCTACTAAGGTTTCCGCAACCTTTACCAGCGACGCGGGTTCGCAGTCGACTTCAAAAAAAGCAGAAAACCGTCTTCCCGGTTTTTTCCGAGTTGACAACGACGCTGAACCGTTCGATAATGCCTTTTTCTTTTAGCTGCTGCACCCGGTCTCTAACCGATACGCGGGAAATATTTAAACGCTTTCCAATATCCACATAGGACATACGTCCATCCTCTACTAAACAATCAATAATTCCCTGGTCTACTTTGTCCAGCATCCAAATTCTCCTTCTCTTTGATTAAGATTTTTATTCATTCTACCATAAAGTAAATAATCAGCATAAATTATAAAAAAAGACATTATTATTGGATAAAATACAACGGTTAGTTATTGTGTGTTAGAATAATGAAAACAAAAGTAAGGGACGGTTATATGCAGTGGCGGATCTTTTTAGCTTTTTTTCGGGTAGGGATGCTTGGATACGGTGGTGGACCGGCTTCCATTCCTTTAGTTCATAAAGAAGTGGTTGATCACTATAAATGGATGACAGATGAAGAATTCGGGGATGTACTTGCGCTTGGAAATACGCTTCCCGGCCCGATTGTGACGAAGCTTGCGGATACATCGGCTATAAAAAAGGTGGAGTACTTGGAGCTGTTAACGGTGTTATTGCAATAGTAGGACCGACAGCAGTGTTAATGATTGCTCTGTTTGCCGTGCTTGCCAATTTTCAGGATGCCGCCTGGGTAAACGGCATTACAAACGGCGTGCTTCCTGTGGTCACGGTTATGATGGGTGTCCTGACCTGGAGCTTTATCCAAAAATCTACAAAAGATCTGGGCTGGGTGAGGGTGTTGTTTTTCATCATATTCGGCCTGCTGATTATCAGTGTGCTGAATGTCCATCCTGCGATCGTTATCGTTCTTTTAATTGCTGCAGCGCTTCTGCGCAACGATAAAAAGAAGGAGGGGTCGGCGTGATCGTTTACTGGAATATCTTTATAGCTTTTTTCCTGCCGGGAATTCTCGGATACGGCGGAGGCCCGGCTTCGATTCCGCTGATTCAGCATGAAGTGGTGGAGCGGTATGAGTGGATGAGCGTAGGTGAGTTCAGTGAGGTGCTCGCAATAGGAAATGCGCTTCCCGGTCCTATTGCTACAAAAATGGCGGCCTATATTGGATACGAAACAGGAGGGTGTTCGGAGCAGCAGTCGCCCTGTTTGCCACTATTGCACCTTCTCTTATTCTAATGCTGCTTTTAATGGGACTGCTGTATGCGTACCGGCAGTCACCGAAAGTAAAAAGGCTGACGACATATGTACGGCCGATTATCGCTGTTCTGCTTGGCATCCTGACCTTTCAGTTTCTGGAAAGCGCACTGGAAGGAGCCGGGGCCGTGCAGACGATTATTCTGCTCGTCGGCAGTTATCTGCTGATGGAAAAGGGCAAAGTGCATCCTGCTTTCGTGATAATTCTTTCCATTGTGTATGGCATCCTTTTCTGGGCAGCTAAAAAAATATAAAACTTTTTTTATTCGACATACACCGGACACATTGGGTCTATATATTATAAGCATACCCCTTTTAAATAATATATAAGAGAGAGTCTCCGAACGCCATCGGAGGCTCTTTCTTTTATTATTTTTTAACTGCAGGCAATATATAAAAAGCTGTTATACCTGGAAAAGTGAGGGGAACCAAATGGAAAAAATACTTATTATTGAAGACGAAGCGTCGATCAGCCAAGTACTTAAAGCAATAAAAGCAGGATTCGACACCGAACAGGTTTATCATGGAGAGGAAGGCATAAAAGCTTTTGATCGTAACCGGCCGGATCTGGCTTTAATCGATGTGATGCTTCCGGGAATTGACGGCTGGGAGATTCTGAAACATATACGGGAAAAAAGCGCCTGTCCCGTCATTATGCTGACCGCATTGGGAGACATGGATTACCGCTTGAAAGGCCTTGATGAGGGAGGACGACTACATACCAAAACCGTTTGACGGAAAAGAAGTAGTGGCCCGTGTGAAAGCGGTACTGTCGCGTTCGGGTACTACTTTATCTGAAGAAGACGTCCAGCACTTTGGGAGTCTGACTATTTATACAAAAGCACACCGCGTGACGTTAAATGGGGTGGATATTACATTTTCCCCGCGGGATTTATCATTATTTCTCTTTCTGGCCGGCCACCCCAACCAGACGATGGAGCGGGAACAGATCATTTATCACGTGTGGGGCATGGATTATGAAGGAAGCGACCGGGCAGTTGATCTTTCCATCAAAGAATCCGTCAGTCTTTAAAACACTGGCCTTCCAAAGAAGGAGAAATAAAAAACGCTGCGGGGATTGGGGTATCAGTTCTGTTTTATGAATAAAAACCGGAAAATCTCTATTCTCCGCTACTGGACTACTCTTTATTTACTGACGCTGCTCATAGGGCTGCTTATTATCGCTGTGCTGTCTTTGTTCTGGATCCGCCAGACGACAGTAGATCACAGGCTGAACGTAACGCAGCTGGTAGCTCAGGAGATGGCAGATCGTGTGGCTACAGAAAGCGGCAGCGGAACCTTGCCGAGGGAAGAAGTTCCCGACTTTTTTCAGGACAGGCAGAGCGTTCTTAATATTGAAACGAATCCGCTTATTTATATTGTCGATAACAATGGGGATTCTATTACAAGCAACGCGATCCGGGGATTTGAACCGGAACTTGCTTTTCCGGCCAGTGTGCTGGAAAAACAGGATTCGATTCAGCGTTTAAATATAGATATGGTGGGAAATTCTTTCTTAGTGAAAGCGCCGATTATCCAGGAGGGTGCAAACATTGGCTGGGTAGTTATTATTCAGCCGGTGGATGAAGTAGCCCAGTTAAACCAGGAATACAGTCTGGTGGCAATTATGGTGATAGCCCTGTCTCTTTTAGGCTGGCTGACGATTTATGTGTTGTCCCGAAGACTTACCTACCCGGTAAAGCGTGTATCCGGTGCAGCTAAACTTATCAAAGATCAGAATTATAATTTTACCCTTCCCGAGAATGTCCGGGAAAAAGAAATTTATGAGCTGGTGAACTCTTTTAAAAAATGTCCGCCCGGCTTCAGCGGCTGGAAAGGTTACGGACCGAACTGCTTGCAGGAGTAACGCATGAGCTGAAAACACCGATAACTTCCATCAGCGGCCTGCTGCAGGCGGTAAAAGATGATGTAGTGACCGACGAGGAAGCTGTAGAGTTTATCGATATTTCCTTAAAAGAAACCGAACGGATGAAAACAATGGTAGCCGATCTTCTGGCATTTAATACGTTCAGCGCCAATGGCGTTAACGTAGTAATGGAGAAAAGAGAGATGGGGGCTCTGCTGCAGGAAGTCATTCACCAGTGGGAAGTCACCAATAAAGAAAGCCGGACGACTCTTCAACTAGATATTCCGGATGAAAAAGTATACGTTCAAATCGATTCCGCCCGGCTCCAGCAGATTATGATTAATCTGCTTAATAATGCCCAGCAGTCGTTTGGAACAGGGATGGAAGGCACTATTTGCGTGAATATGAAACAGGAAGAAGAACAGGCATACATTGAAGTTACAGACAGCGGAAAAGGAATCGGGGAAGAAGAAAAAGAATATATTTTCGAACGGTTTTTCCGTGGAGAAAATAAGAAATATGAAACACACGGGCTGGGGCTTGGCCTTGCATTCAGTCTGATGATCGCTCAGAGCTTAAATGGAGACCTTTCGCTAAAAAGCAGCAGGCCTGGTGAAACTATCTTTGTGCTTCGTTTTCCAATTGAATAAGCTTACAGAAAAAATCCGTTTTTCCTTAATTAAGGAAAAACGGATTTTTTTGTATAAAACATATGCATATTTAGTTATTGCAAAAAATATTAATATGTTTAAATTTTCAGACTTATTAATATTTTACAATGCAATAGTAATCTTTCGTCATAAGAGAGGGAGTGTTCTTATTTGAATTCAGCAAGTACATTTACTAAAAGCCTGGTCAAGAATCATTCTTTATTAAAAAACAGGGGGGAACCAAATGAAGAAAAAGCAGAATAAACATATCGATTATCGGAAAAAAATGGATCGAAGCCAAAAAAGACATAAACACAAAACAATAGCAATTATGACCGCTGCATCGATTACTATTATGCCATTTGCGGGCGGAGCAGTGAGCGACTATGGAGCAAAGACAGGTTCAAATACGATCAGCTCAATGAGTAATATTTTATCAGGTACACAGAGTGCAGAAGCGATTGATGTCAGTATTTTTGAGAATAATTCTTTAAGTTCTACGTACACGCCGGAAAGTCAAACCCTGGATCTCAGCTATTCTGCCAGCTCACTTGCGGATGTCAGCGTACTTGAAGACGGAGTCGTGATTTTTGAATTTCCTGAAGGTGTTCTGGACAATGCCAC
Organism: Sinobaca sp. H24; assembly: GCF_023845525.1. Taxonomy (NCBI): domain Bacteria; kingdom Bacillati; phylum Bacillota; class Bacilli; order Caryophanales; family Sporolactobacillaceae; genus Sinobaca; species Sinobaca sp. H24. The sequence goes on along the minus strand of NZ_JALBWT010000003.1, from coordinate 133,379 downwards.
AGTGGGGACACCTACCGTATCGGGAGGTCTTCTTAGTGTAAATGCGGGCAGTCCGGAGGCGGTTGTAGATGGCAACCAGATCAGAGTTGATTTTTCTCAAATATTGAATGCCAGTTTGATCAACGCTCTGGCAGTAGACCTGGGAATAGTTGATATTGCTGATCTTCTAGTAGAACTAGAATTAAGCCCGGATCTGCAAGTGGATTTAGGTCTTACATTTGATGAGCCGCTGGCACCGGGGACATACCCTATATCAGCTGCTTCAACTGATGGAGATTTAGTTGATGTAACAGTAGGAACGACAAATGCTGGTACAACCGAAGTTGTAGTAGAAGATGTAGAAGAAGGAGACGGAGATGCGGACGCGGACGCGGACGCAGATGGAGACGCGGACGCTGATGGAGACGCGGACGCTGATGGAGACGCGGATGCTGATGGAGACGCGGACGCTGATGGAGATGCGGACGCTGATGGAGACGCGGACGCTGATGGAGATGCGGACGCTGATGGAGACGCGGACGCTGATGGAGACGCGGACGCTGATGGAGACGCAGACGCTGATGGAGACGCAGACGCCGATGCGGACGGAGATGCAGATGGAGGACTAGATGTTATTGCTGTAGGAAACGCTGATGCGTCCGGAGAGTATGTGGAAGGCTCTAATCAGCTTAATATCAATTACGGAGTAGATTATCTAGCTACGGTTGGAGCATTGAATGAAACATTTTATGCTATTGAACTTCCTCCTGAATTCACTGATTCTTCTATCATTGAAAATATTGAAATAATCGAAGCAGGTAGTGGAGCAATAAATGTCAGCTTAGATCCTTCAGAAGATGAAGCATTTTTGGATGAAGAGAACAATAGAATACTGATTCCAGCAAGCGGATTAGCTGATATTGGTGTGCTTAACGGTGTTGATTTTGATGTCACAATCAGCTACTCAGAGACGCCGGCTGCGGGAACTTATGAAGGTACAGGAAGACAATTAAATGAAAATTTAATTTCCATTGAAGCATTAGCAGACACTGTAGAAACCTTTACTTTCTCTATTTTAGATGATGGAGACGGAGATGCGGACGCCGATGGAGATGCGGACGCCGATGGAGATGCGGACGCCGATGGAGATGCTGATGCGGACGGAGACGCCGACGCGGACGGAGATGCTGACGCCGATGGAGATGCTGATGCGGACGGAGATGCCGACGCCGATGGAGATGCTGATGCGGACGGAGATGCCGACGCCGATGGAGATGCCGATGCGGACGGAGATGCCGACGCCGATGGAGACGCGGACGCGGACGGAGATGCCGACGCCGATGGAGATGCTGATGCGGACGGAGATGCTGACGCCGATGGAGATGCTGATGCGGACGGAGATGCAGACGCTGATGCAGACGCTGATGCAGACGGAGATGCCGATGGAGACGGTGATGGAGGAATAGATCTTGCGATTGATGCCGATGCAGCTATCACTGGAGAGTATGACACAGATAATGAAAGCCTGAATTCGATGTATAATGTCGAATATTTAGCTGAAGTGAATTTATTAGAAGAATCCTTTTATAAGTTAACTTTTGAAGAGGAACTTTTAGAAAATATTGATCGGATTGAATATATCGACGTGAATGGTGATATTCAGACAGTTTCTCTAGATGGAAGATCCAATGATAGTGGCGTCTCACTATTTTCAGTAGATGAAGGAGCCTTTTTGGAAGGAAATGACATATTCTTCCCGGTAAACAGCTCTCTTCTCGATATAGCAGTGAATGATGAAGGTATGGTAGACTTCACGATTTTCTATAACGAGCGTCCTTTAGATGGTCTTTATACTATTAGTGGAGAACAAGTAAATGAGAACTTATTATCAGCAGGTATTTTTGCTGAAACTGCTGCCTCTGTCGAAGTTGAAATACCAGTATTAGATGATGGAGATGGAGACGCCGACGCGGACGGAGATGCTGACGCGGACGCAGACGCCGATGGAGATGCCGACGCCGATGGAGATGCTGACGCCGATGGAGACGCAGACGCCGATGGAGACGCAGACGCCGATGGAGACGCAGACGCCGATGGAGATGCTGATGCGGACGGAGACGCAGACGCGGATGGAGACGCTGATGCGGACGGAGATGCCGACGCCGATGGAGATGCTGACGCCGATGGAGACGCAGACGCCGATGGAGACGCAGACGCCGATGGAGATGCTGATGCGGACGGAGATGCCGACGCGGATGGAGACGCTGATGCGGACGGAGATGCCGACGCCGATGGAGATGCCGACGCCGATGGAGATGCCGACGCCGATGGAGATGCGGACGCCGATGGAGATGCAGACGCCGATGGAGACGCCGACGCCGATGGAGACGCAGACGCCGATGGAGATGCTGATGCGGACGGAGATGCTGATGCGGATGGAGATGCTGATGCGGATGGAGACGCTGACGCGGACGGAGATGGTACCGGCGCAGGAACTAACGTCGATGATAGTGGATCCGGTGGAGAGACATCTGCAGAAGATGATAGTGGCCAGGCCGGAGCAGATGGCGAAAGGCTGCCTGACACTGCTACAAATATCTTTACCATTGGATTAGCAGGACTTGGTATTGCATTGGCCGGTATTTTAGCAAAAGTTGCATTAAATAGAAGAAATAAATGGCAGTAAATAATTCCTTCCCCCATTTTTTGGGGGAAGTACATACATAGAACATCGTTTCGTTCAATTAAAAGGAGGAACAGGCATGCCTTGGAAAATTGAAGAACAACTTAAGGGGTTTTCGCTGCTTAAACAGAGCCTGCTTTCCAAAGAAAAAGATATAGCTGAAAAAAACCGTGGTTTTTTTGGAAGGAAACAGAAATTTATCGTGTTTCTTTCTGTCAGCGATGGCAGTACGCGTGCGTCAGTTTATTCTGCTTCTGCTAATACGCTGGAGGCCGGTATTAAAATGGTTCAGCAGTTGTGCAGCAAAAATCTCAAATCTTCAGAACGTTTAATAGTAAGACTGGAAGCCGTCATTTCACCGGAGCCGATGACTTTAGAGGAGTTTTTCACGCTTTCCACAAAAACGAAAAAAAATTATCTGCGTAAAGGAATCTCCTTTGATGAGCAGTTTAATCTCGCTTTTATGGAACAGGAAGTGTTGAGCAACGCCTTTATATTAAAATCAACTAAAAAAACACAGGATGTACTGTCATTGAAAAACATTAATACCTATGCGAAAGCCCATAGAGGGTTCCAATACCCCATTCTGGAATCGCATATTAAACAGGTTATTTTATTTAATACGATTGGTTTTTTCTGTGAAAATGGCAGCGTGGAAGAATTGGAATGCGGGGGGCTGAACCACGGCCGTAGAAAGCTGCCGGAAGCGGATGCCGATACGGTTTTTCGGGTAATAGAAAGCTCTTCCCGATTTTTGGCAGGAGAAGTAAAAGAAAATGGGGCCTTCACATATGGATATTTCACCCATTTTTATAAGGAAATCAAATGGTACAATATGCTTCGCCATGCGAGCACCATTTACTCTATGATCGAAGCGTATACGTTAACAAAAAGCGCTGATTTAAAAAATTCAATTGATCGGGCTGTTGAATTTTTAATTGATCAGGGTATCGTTTTAAAATCCCATCGCACCTATGGTACAGCCGCCTACGTAGTAGATGAAAAAAATGATAACGAAATCAAACTGGGTGCTAATGGGGTTGCTCTGCTGGCCCTGTGTAAATATACGAGCGTTTTCGAAGATACATCTTATATGCACGTCATGAAAGCCCTTGGCCGGGGAATTCAATCCATGCAGGAGACGGACGGCCGGTTTGTTCACATTCTTTATGCGCAAGATCTTCAAGTAAAAGAAGCATTTCGAATCATTTATTACGACGGAGAAGCAGCCTTTGCACTGATGCGTCTGTATGAGTTGGATCGTGAGGAAAGCTGGCTTCGCACAGTAGTCCGCACGTTTGAATATTTTATAGAACATGAGTACTGGAAACATCATGATCATTGGCTTAGCTATTGTACGAATGAGCTGACGAAGTATCTTCCGGAAGATAAATATTTTCAGTTTGGTTTAAAAAACGTAGAACGAAAGCTGGAGTTTATTTACCATCGTGAAACAACCTATCCGACGTTTCTCGAGCTGTTGATGGCCGCCCATCATATGATAGGAGTAATGAAACAACAGGGAAAAGACTACCTGCTGGAAGGTTTTCCGACCGAGCGCGTTTACGAAACTATTGAAAAAAGAGCTTTGTATCAGCTGAATGGCTACTTTTTCCCCGAGACGGCTATGCACATGAAATATCCCAGCAAAATTGAAGGTGCGTTTTTTATCAGGCATCACTCATTTCGCACGAGAATTGATGATATTGAACATTATTTATCCGGCTATTGTCATTATTATATGGAATATTTAGGAGAGGAGAGTCCTGCAGGAAAGCAGAAGGAGATGACCTTAAATGATTAAGAAAATAACATCTTTATTAATCGCTGCCGGGCTCGCAATGGTCGGGTTCAGCATATACGATTATATGTCCGTCCAGCAGGAGGAAGCAGCTACAGTCGGGGAAATTGAAGAACTGCTTGGAAAAGATGAAGAAGAACAAGGCGATTCCAGCTGGTTTTCCTTCTTCGACAGTTCGGGCAGCAGTTCTTCCTCCTCTGTACCTGCCGAAGAAGAGGGATCTGAAACAAGCACAGCGACCTCAGTAGAAGAAACCCAGGATCAGGGACAGAACTTAGAACAAGCGGCCCCTGTCGGAAGAGAAAATTCCTCTTCAGGTGAAAGATCCGGTAGTGATCAAGATATGGCGCAGACACCGGAAAATTCATCTGATTCTTCAGAACAGGCGGATGCTTTTAACCCACAGACCGGTGACGGTATAGCTCTGCTTCATATTCCATCGATTGGGGCCGAACTCCCCGTAGTAGAAGGGGTGGATGCGAACAGTCTCCGCAAAGGAGTGGGCCATATGACAGAAACCGTACTTCCCGGCCAGGGGGAGCAGATACTATTTTCCGGCCACCGGGACACGACATTTACTGATTTCGGAGAATTGGAAAACGGTGATCGATTTATTGTCGAACTGCCTTATGGAACATATGAATATGAAATGAGGCATTCAGAAATTGTCGATCGTGAAGATAGAAGTGTCATCCGCCCCATGGGTGAAGAGGTGTTAACACTTTCTACCTGTTATCCCTTTAACTACTTAGGTGATTCTCCGGAAAGGTTTATCATCTACGCTTATCCTGTATAAGAGCAGTCCGTCTGAAATTTAGATAAAAGGTATAGATTGTGAATTGTTAACTTTGACTGTAAGTGAATAAAAAGGCGTAAAATTAACCGCCTTTTCGAAATTCGTTAGGGGTTTGTTTTGTTACTTTTTTAAATTGATGCGTAAAATAACTTTGGCTCTGAAAACCGCAGTAATACGAAATATCTAAAATGGAATGGGTAGAATGCCTGAGAAAATGTTTGGCTTTACTGATTCGTTTATTCAGTAGAAATTTCTGAATGGAGTAACCGGTGTCTTTTTTAAAAAGAGTGGAGATATAGTTGGGGTGACGGCTGCAGTAGTCCGCAATATCCTTTAAAGATATATTTTCATGCAGATGCTTTTCTATATATTCTACAATCAGTTGAGTCATTCGATTGTAGTCGGCGGTAACATGGCGTTTTATTCTTGAAAGAACGGTTTTTAACAATTGCTGCTCCAATGACCGGCGGATTTCAGGAATTTCGATATTTTGCTGGGCTTCCACTTTCTTAATCAACGATTCGCCCAGCTTTATGGTCTGCAGAGGATCGAGGCCTGCTTCAATAGCGGTGCGGATGATCGTATTAACGAAAACAATAAGGTTATTTTTAATGGAACGGGAGTGGGTGCTTGCCAGCGTCAGGGAATCATAACGATCAAATGACGGCATAAGTTCTAATACCTGATCGTCTCCGTTTCTCAAAAGGTGAAGAAATTGTTGTTCGAGCTGATAAGGGAAAGGAGTATACTCTTCGGACTGCTGAAATATTTGGTCTTCCGGCAGAATATCTTCTTCAAATTCCGTACTGCTTTCGTTAGATAAAGGGTAGGCATGTGTTTTTATCAAACGAAGCATATCTTTTAAATAATTAATCTGTCTTAGCGTACAGGAAGGAGGAACAGGAGTTGTGGTCGGTATTAATTCATCTTTCCGAAGTTTTGAAGGTGCGCTTTTTTCAAAAGAGAAAGGAGGTGGACTTTCTAAAAGGAAAGGACCAGCTGCTATCCATTCTTCTTCAAGAGAAAAATGTTTACTGACGATAAAATGGTAATCGTTGGAGTCAGAAACTAATTTCACGCAGGAAGGGTCTTCTAAAGAAGTATCCCCAGTTAATAATTTCTGTAGATACGCTCGGTCGAACACATACCATGGGTCGATATCTGGACGTGCAGAATGAATTTCCCCTCTATGATTAAATACGCAGATGGGAAGTCTGGTTGTATAGTGAAAAAAAGCCAATTGTTCTGTTATGGACTGAAAATGGAAAGATGTCCCGGATAAAGGCATCTAACCCCTCCTTAAGATAATCTTTATATATTTATAAAAATCTTAGAATAATAGAAAAAAGAATATTCAGAATATAGTAGTATTTAATTACTTTAATCTGGCGACTAAAGTTCTAGTTTCATTATAACTAATTTTCAACAAAATTCCAATAGTGTTGAAATATGTAATGTAATAATGCATTAAAAAGGACTGCCATTTAAACTGGGCAGTCCTTTTCATGTGTATTACTTTTTATCTTCCGATATCATCCCGGGATAATATTTGGAGTCTTTTCTTTATCAAAGAAATCCTGAATAACCTGCAGTTCATCGTAAGGAACCTGTTCTCCTTGTACGTGCTGATAGCCGCCGAAGCCCAATCCGGTAATAAGTACCAGATCCCCCTCCTCTGAAAGAGACAGGGAACGGTGGATGGCATCCTGTCTGAGAGGTTCTTTATATACATTCGAGGCGTTTGGATCGCTGAAGCCGGATGCTACATCTTCTGCTACTTTTTCCCGGTCTACAAAACCAGGGTGGTCGACGCTGACAACAAATGCGTCTGCTTTGCCTTCTGCTGCCTTAGCCATTTTAGGCCTTTTGCCGGGGTCTCTTAGCCCAATGCCTGTCAGCATTAAAATAAGTCTGCGGTGCTTAAGCTTTTTAGCAGCTTCAATGACCAGTTCGAGCGCATCGGGCGTATGGGCATAATCCAGAATTATTTTGTAGTTCGGGTAATGATCAATTATCTGGAAACGTCCTTCCGGTCCTTCAATAAATGGAAGTTGGGCAACAATCTGCTCTTCTTCCATCCCTAAATGAATACAGGCACATACAGAAGAAAGAAGATTGGATACGTTATACGTACCAAAGATCGGAACATGAATGTCATACCGGTTGTTCTGGATGACGATCGTTAACGATGTACCGTGTTCATCGGGAACGATTTGTTCTGCATATACATCAGCTTTTGTTTCAATACTATACGTTAATAGTGGTCCTTTAAAAATGGAGAGAATATCATCGGACATTCCTTCATCATCAAGATTTACTACAGCGCGTTTGGACTGCAGAAACAATTTAAGCTTGGACTGTTTATAATGGTTCATTGTTTCATGGAAATCTAAATGCTCGGGTGAAAGGTTCGTGTGAATACCGACGTCAAACATAATGCCGTGAAGGCGCTGCTGTTCAATGGCAATAGAGGTGGCTTCAAGTGAAACTGCTTTTGCTCCGTTTTGGTATATTCTATCAAAAATAGCATGCAGATCCGGTGCTTCCGGTGTCGTAGGTGTTGTCTGCTTAAACATAAGTTTGCTTTTGTGATCCCACATTCCTGCTGTTCCCATAATGCCTGTAGGAACTGCCAGACGATTAAGCAGCGTGCGTGTATATGCCGTTACGGTCGTTTTTCCGTTTGTTCCCGTAACGGCAACGGTCTTTAAAGATTTATGAACGAAATTATGGAAAAATATTGAAAATTCTGCCATTGCGATTTTTGAATCGGCAACCTCAAGAAACGTAATTGAAGGAAAAGCGGCGGCAAGTTCCTGGAGAAATGGTCCGTTCGAACCGACAATCATTGATGCTCCGTTGTTGATTGCTTCCCTGGCATATGCGTGTCCATCCGCCTGAGAGCCGATAATACAAAAGAAGGCAGCGTTTTTTTCTGCATTCGAAGAGTTATAGCACAGGGAGTCGACCTCCGTCTGTTCCGGTCCCCATATAGACGTAATAGATAGGTGCTGCTGTGCAGTTGTTAGCGAGAAAAGCATAGTCACGACTCCTTTTATGAGATAACGTGCTGTATGAGCACTTTTCTGGTGTATAAATAATGTATACGAAAATATAGAGCGATCGGATCACTTATTATGTATAAATTGTTTTTACTATATTAAGTACCCTGTCCTGAGCATGTAAAAACGTTTTAAAAAGGTTATACAGAAAAATAGGAAGTTTGATCGACACACGCTCAACATAAACCAGCTTTTCTAAGTATAAACGCTAGCCCTATAATAATCCAATGATTAAAAGTAAGGATTTTCCCCGGCGGCAATACCCAATTCACCTAAGTATAATAAAAGGTGACTAAAGTGAATAATAATAAGAATATACCGCTGTGCTATATACTGTTTAATGTAATTACTGCTCAAAAGCCGGATGTATCTTTTTCATATTGAGCATGAATCTTTTCCAGTTCTTCCAGCACATCGTGAATGGACAGCAGAACATACAAAATAATTACTTCACCGGAAAAATGATGATGATAGGCGGATTCATTCGTTTCCGGCCAATCAAGCTGTACCTGCCGAAAAGTGTAGTCCAGCTGTTCAATCACTTGATAATGAGCCTCCGTTATATTTCGGCTTTTCTGCTCCAGCACGTTGGCTATGGAGTGGGTAGCCTGGTTTACGACCTCCTGCTTTTCCGGAAAAAGATTAAAATGATCGTCTTTAAGCATAAATAAGCTGTGCGTATGGTAAATAATCCGTTCCAATGCATAAAGCTGTTCTTTTTGATAAGTGAAAAACATCATGTCCCGGTCGCTGTAACGGTGGTATTTCCATTCTTTTTTCTGATGGGAAATCAGTTCAATGGAAGCATTCAGCTGTCTCTGCATATCGGAAAACCGCTTTCGGGTGTAATTTTTGGATTCCCCGGTCTCCACAATTTCCGCCATCTTTTCAAGGAGGAGCCGGCCGGCCTGGGAAAACAGTACATCATTTTTTTCCGCGACCATTCTTGAGAAATGAGGAGGTAGAATGGTGAGGTTAACAATAGTGGAGACGCTGATCCCGATCAGCGTGGTGCCGGCACGCTGAATAAATTCGATCAAATAAGGAGCTTCTGCCACAGGGATCATCAACACGGCTGTCAGGGTAGCAACCAGAATTCCTGCTTCCAAACGAAGCTTATAGCATATGTAAATGGTCAGCACGGCCGCCAGCGTAAACGCAATGGCAGACTGGCCGAATACAAACAAAGAGCCTAAAGAAAGCGCAGTGCCGATTAAAGTTGCGGGAAAGCGCTGCAGTCCCTTCTGCACGCTGTCGGCTGCCGTTGGTTCGAGCGTCACTACAGCGGCGATTACGGCAAAAGCCGGAGGGAGTTCGAAAAACCGGCAGATCAGTACAGTGAAAAAAACGGCGAGCGCTGTTTTTATCATCCGCTCCCCTCTTATTTTAGAAACCCATTTTTTTATCATAATAAAACGCCTTCCTGCAATAATATCTTTTTTCAGTATAAAGGAAAAAAATAAACATGTCTTGGTGCTTTAAAGGAAAACGGTTTCGAAATCTTCTTAAGTAAGGTACTCTGAAATATAAGATAAGATTCGTTTGAAGCAAAATCACCTGGATGGAGGGGCAGCTATGAAAGCAGTAGGTTTTTATCAATATCTTCCTATAGAAGAAAAAGAAAGTTTCCTTAACGTAGAAGTACCGGATCCGGTACCGGGTACACATGACCTCGTTGTTCGAGTGAAGGCCGTTTCCGTCAATCCTGTAGATACAAAGACGCGGATGTCCAAAGGAACTGAAGTAACAGAAAATCATCCACAGATCATCGGATGGGACGCTGCAGGTGTAGTAGAAGCCGTCGGCGAACACTGCCAGATTTTTAAGCCGGGAGACGAAGTATACTATGCGGGAGATAAGTCGCGTCCCGGAGCCTATGGGGAAAAACACATAGTGGATGAACGTATCGTCGGCAAGAAGCCAAGACAGCTCAGCTTTGCAGAGAGTGCTGCTTTGCCGTTGACAGCGATCACTGCCTGGGAAGGTATGTTTACCAGGCTGGGCATTGATTCGGAGAAAGATCAGTATAAATCTATTTTAATTATCGGCGGAGCAGGTGGAGTGGGCTCGATTGCAATCCAGCTTGCCAAATGGGCAGGCCTGCATGTGATTGCAACTGCTTCCAGACCGGAAACAGAGGAATGGTGCACAAAGATGGGCGCCGATGAAGTGATTAATCACCGGGAGCCGCTCCTTTCCCAGCTGCAGTCGCTTGGATTTGAGAGCGTTCCCTACATTTTCTGTCTAAATGACACCGCCTATCATTGGGGGAACATGGTTGATTCCATTGCGCCGCAGGGAAAGATATGCTCTATTGTTGGATCTAAAGAGGCGCTCGACCTTTCCCAGCTTCAGCACAAAAGCGTTACCTTTGCCTGGGAATACATGTTTACAAGGGCGCTGTACCAGACCGATGATATGATTGCCCAGCACCGGCTGCTTACAGACGTCAGCGAGCTTCTTGATAAAGGAGCGCTTCAGACTACGCTGACGGAAACGCTGTCGCCGCTCGAAGCCGATACAGTGAAAGAGGCTCACAAAAAAGTAGAATCCGGAAAAATGATCGGCAAGCTCGTTATAGAAGTGTAGTAAACAAAGAACCGCAGCGCTGTATAGGCTGCGGTTTTTTCTATCTGTGAACTTTATGTGAAAACATTCACAAATGCTTGCAGAACATATAAAGGCATACTATACTAAGGTTAACAAATAAATGTGAATCATTTCACAATATATGTGAAAACATTCACAACAGGAGGAACTACTATGAAAATAGCAGTTATTGGCTGCACCCACGCGGGCACAGCAGCTATTACCAATATGGCAGAAATGTACCCGGAAGCCGACATCCATGTATTCGAAAAAAATGATAATATATCTTTTTTATCCTGCGGCATCGCTTTATACGTCGGCGGAGTGGTAAACGATCCGGATGGATTGTTTTATGCATCTCCTAAAGGAATGGAAGAATTAGGAGTGCACATGCACCTTGAACACGAAGTGCTGGAAACTGATACGGAAAACAAAACGCTGCTGGCTAAAAATCTGCAGACAAATCAAGAAACGGTATATGGTTTCGATAAGCTGGTAATTACTACCGGTTCATGGCCGATTACTCCGCCGATTCCAGGGCGGGAGCTTGATAATATTATGCTCTGCAAAAACTTTAATCATGCTAAGCATATTATTAAACAAGCACGGGATGCCGAAAACATTACCGTGGTCGGAGCCGGCTATATCGGCATTGAGCTGGTGGAAGCTTTTGAAGAAGCCGGTAAAAAAGTTACCTTAATCGACGGAGAAACAAGAATTTTGAACAAGTACCTGGATCCGGAATTTACCGCTCCTGTACAGAAATCACTGGAAGACCGGGGCGTGAATATGGTGCTTGGAGAAACAGTCCGTGAATTCAAAGGGGAAGAAGGAACCGTCCAGAGAGTAGTGACGACTAATGGAGAATATGAAACAGATATGGTCGTTATGTGCATCGGATTCCGCCCCAATACAGATTTGTTCCGCGGCGAAGTGGATATGCTCGACAATGGTGCAATTATCGTGGACAACTATATGCAGACAAGCAGAAAAGACGTTTTTGCTGCCGGTGACTGCTGCACGGTTCCTTATAATCCTACAGGCGGTAACGCGTATATTCCACTGGCTACAAACGCGGTACGCATGGGAACGCTGGTCGCCCATAACCTGGAAAGGCCTGTTCTGGCCCACCCTGGTACGCAGGGTACATCCGGTTTGAAAATCTATGAGCATCAAATGGCATCTACCGGACTGACGGAAATGGCAGCAAAACAGGCCGGTTTTGATACCGGAACTGCTGTAGTAGAGGACGATTACCGGCCAGCATTTATGCCGGATAATGCTGTCATTAAGCTGAAAATTGTATATGACACAAAAACACACCGTCTGCTGGGCGCACAGGTTATTTCCGAAGCGGATTTCACCCAGTCCATCAATACGCTGAGCGTGGCGATTCAACAGCAGATGACGGTAGAACAGCTTGCGATGAATGATTTCTTTTTCCAGCCCCACTTTAACAAGCCTTGGAATTACCTTAATATGGCCGGACTTGAAGCCATGAAAAATATAAAAGCACGGGCTGCAGATAAAAGAAAAGTACCGGCTGCTGTTTAATTCTTAAATAGTAGAATATAAAAAAAGCACGGCTCGCAGCCGTGCTTTTAATTATGTCCAAATAAAGGCAGTATAAAAATTCATACTGTAAAGAATGGGCATTAAGGTTTTAATCTATAGAAAAAAAGGTAAATTATTTAAGATGAATTTAATGAGAAAAAATGAAGTACGATCGGAAGAAAGGATGTACCTTATGAAAGCAGTTGGATTTTTTGAATCTTTATCTATTGATAACAATGAAAGCTTACAAAATATAACAAAAGATAAACCGAAAGCAGAAGACCACGATATTCTTGTCCGGATAAAAGCAGTCTCAGTTAATCCGGTAGACACAAAAGTCAGAATGTCCGGGACAGAAAAAACGGAGGAAGCCCGGGTTCTTGGATTTGATGCAGCTGGTATTGTAGAAGAAGTAGGGGAACGCTGTCAGCTTTTTAAGCCGGGAGACGAAGTTTATTATGCCGGAGATATCACCAGGCCCGGGACCAACAGTGAGTTTCATTTGGTTGATGAACGGATTGCAGGAAAGAAGCCGAAAAGCCTCAGCTTTGCAGAAAGTGCCGCTATGCCTCTTACGACGCTTACAGCCTGGGAAGGACTGTTCGAGCGAATGGGTATTTCCGGCGAAAAAGACAAGCGGAAGCCGGTTCTGATTATCGGTGGCGCCGGCGGAGCGGGCTCTGCCGCTATTCAGCTGGCGAAAACTGCCGGCCTGGAAGTTATAGCTACCGCTTCCCGGGAAGAATCGGCGGACTGGTGCCGGGAATTGGGAGCAGATCATATTATTAATCATAAGCAGGATCTGCTTCCGCAGCTGCAGCATTCCGGTTTTCCGGACGTGCCGTATATTTTCTGCCTGAATGATACAGCCGGGCATTGGGAAGGCATGGCTGAAATCATAAGTCCACAGGGAATCATCTGTTCCATTGTAGAAACAGAAGAGAAGATGGACCTGACGATGCTTCAGCATAAAAGTGCTGCTTTCGTCTGGGAATTCATGTTCACGCGTTCCACCTATATGACAGATGATGTACGGGAACAGCACCGGATTTTAAATGAAGCAGCAGAAATGATCGATAAAGGAGTGCTGCGGTCTACGTTGACAGAAACACTGTCTCCTATAACTGCAGAACAAATCAGGGAAGCCCACCGAAAAGTAGAATCCGGCAGAATGATCGGAAAAGTAGTGATAGCAGAAGACTAGAAGGAGGGCACACGACATGAAAGCCATCGTCATTGAAAAGTATGGAAATGAAAATGAATTTAAAGAGGTGGAAATGGACAGACCTGTTCCTAAAGCGGGACAGGTGCTGATCGAAGTAAAAGCAGCCTCTGTAAACCCGCTCGACTGGAAAGTAAGAGAGGGATACTTAAAAGACAGGCTTCCTCTGCGCTTTCCGGCCATTTTAGGATGGGATGCAGCGGGAGTGATTGTAGAGACAGGAAGCGGGGTATCAGCTTTTAAAAAAGGCGACGCCGTATTTGCTAAAACAGAAACCAATGAAAACGGAACGTACGCGGATTATACCTGTATAGAAGAAGAAAAACTGGCAAAAATGCCGGAACGGCTCTCTTTTTCTGAAGCGGCTTCTGTTCCGCTTGCCGGCCTTACAGCATGGCAGGTACTAAACGATGTAGCGGATGTGCAGGACGGGGATAACGTATTGATTCTCGGCGGTGCCGGCGGCGTAGGAAGCTTTGCGGTACAGATTGCCAAGCATAAAGGCGCGTATGTAGCCGCTACGGCCAGTGAAGAAAATCAGGGATTTTTAAAGTCAATTGGAGCCGACCACCCGATTGATTATAAAAAAGAAAATCCCGCTGACCTGCTAAGCGATGTCGATTTAATATTTGACCTTGTAGGCGGTTTGACAGCAGAAAAGGCGCTTCCTGCTTTAAAAGAGGGGGGACTTCTTGTCTCCGTTGCGGGAAATCCGGATACAGAAGCCGCCAGAAGCAGAAACATCCGCACCGTTTATCATTCCATTGAAGCAAGCGGAAAGCAGCTGCAGGAAATTTCGGCTCTGCTGCAGCTTGATATGATTGTCCCTGTCGTAACAGAAGTACTGCCGATGACGGCTGCCGGAGTAAAGCAGGCTCATCAGTCCAGCCAGGAAGGCCACGTCCGCGGCAAGCTGGTGCTCAATAACCAGAAGTAGAAGATGGAAGTACTATTAGGAGGGTTTTGATGTTTGGATTAGATAAAAACAAAAATGCAGAAGGTGTTATTAATTGCAGCTTTCCTTTTGTTAAGCCAAAAGCAAAAAAAGAACTGGACGGCCAGGTGAGAGTGAATTATGTGCCTGTAGAAGTACGCGCCGGGCGCGATTACACGATAGATCAGGATTCTGATCTGGAAGTGTACTTCCTTGAAGATGACGATCAGAAATCGATTGAAAGCATGATTGAAGTGCTGTCTACCTGCGTATACAACAGCCTGGTTAAGCAGATGTTTATGGACGGGGAAATTCCATCCCAGGATCGCATTAAGTTTTTTGAAAAGCATACGGACAATTCGATCGACACGAAAAAAGTTGTAAATGAAATAAAAATGTCCTGGAATGAATCGGAGCAGTGCTACGGTCCAAAGGGTGAAGTTGAAAAAATCGTACGAGAAGACATGGTGTAAACAAGCTGAGCAAAAGCAGAATCCGTCCGGATTCTGCTTTTTTTTGGGCAGGAAGATAAAACAAGGCTTTTTGAAACCTCTGCTTTTGAGGCACAGGAACGGATATGGTAAAATACTTAGACACTCGAAGAGAATAAAAATAGAAGGGAGGAAGAAAAGGTGCGCAGAATTCTGACGTTTTTAGGGCCTTATAAAATAGGAATTGCGATTGCTTTATTTGTTATGCTCGTCGAACTGTCAGTCGAGCTGTTTCAACCGTTTATTATAGCGAGAATTATCGATGAAGGCGTGATGCAGGAGGATCTGGGAGTGGTTTTCCGGCTCGGCGGCCTTCTGGTGGGACTGTCGCTGGTAGCATTTGCCGGTGGGATTATCAGTTCTTTTTATGCCGCCCATATCAGCCAGAGTGCGGGTCTTGATATTCGAAGCCGCGTCTATCATAAAGTCCAGGCCTTTTCTTTCTCCCATTTTGCAGCTTTTCAGACATCTACGCTTTTAACGAGAATGACAAATGATGTTACGTCGATACAGCAGACTATTTTTATGAGCCTGCGCTTTTTTATTCGTGCGCCGCTTCTTGTGGCGGGAAGTGTTGTTATGGCACTGGTTGTAAACTGGCAGCTGGGCCTGATTTTTTTAATTACCGTTCCGATTATTCTCGGATTTCTTTTCTGGGTGATGAAGCGGGCCGATAAAATGTTCCGTACCGTTCAGGCAAAGCTTGATACGGTGAACCGGGTAATGCAGGACAACCTGTCCCGTATCCGCCTGATTCGTGTTTTTTTAAGACAGGATGTTGAAAAAGGCCACTTCACTGATTCAGCTCAAGATCTTCGTTTTCAAACCGTCTCAGCTCTGCGGATGGCTGAAATGACGATGCCGGTCATTCTGCTGATTATGAATGCTACTATTATCGGTGTTCTCTGGTTTGGAAATATACAGGTCCAGGCAGGATCAGCAACTACTGGAGAAATCGTGGCGCTGGTTAACTATGCGACGAGAATGACAGGGGCGCTTTCCATTTTCGGCTGGATTATTATGATGGTATCGAGAGCGAGAGCGTCCTCAGTCCGGGTCGGGGAAGTTCTTGATACGGAAACAAAGCCTTTTACGGATAAAAAACGGACATCCGCTCCGGCAGCCGTAAACGGAAGACTCACTTTTGAAAATGTGGCATTTCATTATCCGGACACATCCATGCCGGTACTGGAAAACGTGAATTTTGATATAAAAGCAGGCGAACGAATTGCGATTCTCGGCGCTACCGGCTCCGGGAAAACGTCTTTATTCCAGCTGATTCCCAAGCTGTATGAAGCCGATACCGGTACAATACGCTTGGACGGTAAAGATATCCAAGAGATAGAAACAGCAGATCTGCGCCAGCACGTAGGCTATGTGCCGCAGGAACCATTTTTGTTTACCGGAACGATGAGGGAAAATATCGAATGGGGCAAAGAAGATGCCACCGATGCAGAAATTGAAAAAGCAGCAAAGCGCGCCCAGATTCATGAGACGATTATGGATCTGCCGGATGGGTATCAAACACTAGTCGGCCAAAAAGGCGTCAATTTATCCGGCGGCCAGAAACAGCGTGTGTCGATTGCGCGGGCTTTTGTAAGGGAACCGGCTATTCTCCTGCTCGATGACAGCACGAGCGCTCTTGATGCGAGGACGGAAAAAAAGCTTGTTGAAGCACTGCAGGAGTACGCCTGTACGACCCTTCTTATTAGAAAATAAGTACCGCCATGAATGCCGACAGAGTATTTTTACTCGAAGACGGCACTATATCCGTTCAGGGAACTCATGAAGAACTGCTGAAAGAATCAGAGCTGTACCGGAAAATTACAGAATCGCAGTTTGGAAAGGGGTCAGTGTCCTATGTTTAAGCAGATCAAAGACCCTTTTTCCTATTCGAGAGAAAAGCTTGGAGCCATGTATGAGGAGTACGCTCCAAGAGCAGACCGGCCCAAGGTCCAGAACTGGCGGCAGACATTAAAACGATTATGGTCCTACTTAACATATAAGAAATGGAAACTTGTCGTTATCATTATTATGATTGCCCTAAGCTCGGCCCTGGCCCTGCTCGGGCCCCTGCTCGTAGGGATGGGAATCGACCGGTTTATTGTTTCGCAGGAATCCTCGGTTATTGGAGTGTTTCTGCTGTTGCTGGTCGGTGTGTATATTCTTCATTCGGTCACTGTGCTGATTCAGCAGTTTATGATGATCAGCGTGGCACAGCTGGCTGTGTTTCATATGCGGCAGGACTTGTTTCACCATCTGCACGATCTGCCGATTCCTTTTTTTGATAAAAGGCAGCACGGCGATTTAATGAGCCGTGTTACCAACGATATGGATAATATCAGCACGACGCTGAACAGCTCCATTATTCAAGTGTTTACGAGCCTGCTGACGCTGATCGGTACATTGGCTGTTATGCTCTGGCTCAGTCCGCTTCTCACTGTTATTACGCTTACTATCGTTCCTTTGATGGCGGTCGGGCTGAAATGGATTACAAAGCGCACCCGGATATTATTTAAAGCACAGCAGCGCCGGCTGGGTGATTTGAATGGATATATCCAGGAAACAATGTCCGGCCAGCGCATGATCAAATCGTTTTCCCAGGAGCCGAGAGTGCTGGAGGAATTTCATCATAAAAGCATGGAATTGAAGCAGGCGGGGTTCTGGGCACAGACAATTTCCGGATTTATTCCCAAGCTGATGAACACCCTCAATAATGTCAGCTTTGCTCTTATAGCCGGGGCCGGCGGATTTCTTGCTGTGCAGGGGGTCATCACGATAGGTGTGATCGTTGTATTTGTGGAATACGCACGCCAGTTCACCCGTCCGCTGAGCGACCTGGCCAACCAGTTTAATACGATTTTGTCTGCGCTTGCCGGAGCGGAGCGGGTATTTGATATTATGGATGAAAAAAAGGAAGAAGAGCCGGAGGGCATATCTCCCTGGAAAACGATTCGGGGAGAAGTGGATTTTTCCCATGTCAGCTTTGCATACGATAAAGAAAATGGACAGACAATTAAAGATATCAGCCTGCGCGCCAGGCCCGGAGAAACCGTGGCGTTTGTCGGACCGACCGGAGCAGGGAAAACGACCCTTATCCAGCTGCTGTCCCGCTTTTACGAGCCCGCGGAAGGACAGATTACGCTAGACGGAGTAGACATTAATAAAGCGTCCCGGATTCATCTTCGGCAGCAGATGGGATTTGTGCTTCAGGAAGCCTTTTTATTTCAGGGATCGCTGCGGGAAAATATTCGCTACGGCCGTCTCGATGCAACTGATGAAGAAGTGGAAAAAGCAGCAAGAGAGGCAAACGCCCACAGCTTTATTATGAGGCTTCCGGATCAGTATGATACAGTTCTGCAGCAGGACGGAGACGGTATCAGCCAGGGACAGAAACAGCTGATTTCCATTGCCCGCGCTCTTCTGGCGGATCCTAAAATTCTTGTGCTCGATGAAGCGACGAGCAACGTAGATACTATTACAGAAGTGAAAATTCAGGAGGCTCTTGAGCGCCTGCTTAAAGGCAGAACCAGTTTCGTGATTGCCCACCGGCTCAATACGATCCAGCAGGCAGACCAGATTGTGGTGCTGCAGGACGGGGCTGTTGCTGAAAAAGGCTCCCATGAGGAGCTTATGAAGCAGAATGGTTTTTATCACAAGCTGCAGACAAGCCAAATGGAACATTATGTAAGTTAAAACCCGGGAACGCGTGGAAGCGGTCCCGGGTTTTTCTGTCAGCTGGATAAGTTAAATGCTTCCGCTAAAAGCGTATACGAACGCATGCGGGCTTCATGATCATAAATATTAGTAATGATAAGAGCCTCATCCGCCTGATACTGTTCTGCCAGTTTTTCAAGCTTCGCTTTGACGGTATGCGGCGTGCCGACAATGGTCCGGGCCCGGTTTTCCCGGATCCGTTTTTTGTCGTCTTCGGATAGGCGCTGCTGAAATAGTTCATCCGGGGAAGGCAGTTTCGTACTTGTGCCCTTCTCAACATTAAGAAGCCACCTGTCCTGACTCAATGCGAGCTTGTCCGCTTCATCCTGAGTAGGAGCGCACACAACAAATATACAGAAATTTACCGCGGGAGAAGGAAGTCTTTCGCTCGGGAGGAAATTTTGAATATATGCTTCGGCCGCGTCCTTTCCCTGCGTTGGATTAATAAAATGACCGTAGGTAAAACCGGTACTGTTTCTGGCTGCATGCTTGGCTCCGCGCGTGGAAAGGCCAAGCACCCATGTTTCCGGCAGAAACGTTGTTTGCGGTGATGCTTTAATAGACGCATAAGGATGGCCGCTCGGCAGATTGCTGTCAATAAAGCCCTGCAGGTCAGCCAAAAGCCTTGGAAATTCAATCAGGTTTTTCTTTACTCCGTCGGTCAGAGCGAGCCGGATGGTCTGGCCGCCTCCCGGAGACCGGCCGACACCGAGGTCAATCCGACCGGGAAATAATGCTTCAAGTACCTTGAAATTTTCAGCGACTTTATAGGGGCTGTACTGCGGAAGCAGCACGCCTCCGGAGCCGACCCGGATCCGGCTGGTGCAGGTAGCGAGGTGGGAAATTAATATTTCCGGTGATGTACCGGCGAGGCCGCTTGTACTGTGGTGTTCAGCGACCCAGAACCGCGAATACCCAAGGGCTTCTGCATGCTGGGCGAGCTCTTTTGTATTGCAGAGCGCTTCGTGGGCATCGGAGCCGGAAGGAATGGGCGACTGGTCTAATACACTTAGTTTCAAAAAAACGCAACCTTTCTATCCTAATTTGCTGCCGTTATAAATTTGTTTATCGGGCTGAATCAGTACGACACCATTTTCTGAATATAATCCCAATACTAGTACTTCAGAACGGAAACCGGCAATCTGCCTGTCCGGGAAATTGACAACGGCCAGCACCTGTTTTCCGATAAGTTCTTCTTTTGTATAAAGGTCGGTCAGCTGGGCACTTGATTTCTTTTGCCCAAGTGCTTCTCCAAAGTCGATCCATAATTGATAAGCGGGTTTGACTGCCTCGGGAAAATCCTTTGACGCAGTGATCGTGCCGGCACGTATATCAAGAGCCTGAAAGTCATCTATAGACGCCATAAGTATCTTCCTCCTGAAAAAAGTATAGCATGAGCCGGGCCGGATTTTTAGAAAAAAGCATGAATCCGAATCAAAATGGGAATAAGGGGCAGGACAACCAAAACGGGAGGCAGACATTAACATGATAAAACAAAAAGAACTCGGCACCTATTCAGGAGAGATTTTGACGGAAACAGAGCTTTCAAATGACAGCAGTCTCCGTGTAACGGCACTGAATCTGGGCTGTCGTATCAACGGCATTTATTTAACAAATGAAAAAGGGGAAGAAGAGAACCTGGTTCTGGCCTATGAAGATCCCGCTGATTATTTAACAGACGGAAATGCACTTGGGGCGGTAGTAGGCCGTGTAGCGGGAAGAATACCCGATGCTGAAGCAGAAGTGGAAGGGAAGAAGTATTCTCTGACGAAAAACCACGGTGATCATCATCTGCACGGCGGCGAAAAAGGATTTGCGAATGTATTCTGGGATGTAGCCATTCACGATGATGAGAAAAAGCCGGCTGTTGTATTTTCCTATACTGCCGAAGATGGAGAAGAAGGATATCCGGGCCGTCTGGAAGTAACGGTCACCTATACGCTGGATCAGGACACGCTGACAATAGATTATAAAGCGTCGAGCGATAAAGCAACGCTGGTCAGCTTAACCAACCACAGCTACTTTAATTTAAGTGGGGATCTGCAGAGCTCGATCCTGAACCAGACGCTGAAAGGACCGGCTGAAGGGGTACTCGAACTTGATGCTGAACTGATCCCGACAGGAGAAGTGCTGCCTGCCTCGGACATCTTTCCTATGAAGGATGGCGAGGCCATCAACACTATTAAGAAAAACGATCACCCGCAGCTGCTTTTAACCGGCAGGGGGCTGGATCATTTCTTTGTATGGGCGAAGACTAAAGAGGATATAGTGTTTGCAGGGGATACCGGCATAAAGATGACCGTGCAGACAACAGAGCCCGGGGCGGTTATCTACACCGCAGCTCAAATGGGAGACGATCTGAAGCTCAAAAACGGACCCTCGTTTCCATTTGCGGGCCTCTGCATTGAAACGCAGCGCCTGCCCGCTGGTTTTTCCAGCCAGGGGAAAACCAGCGAACTTAAAGCAGGTGAAACCTATCAGGCTTCCACGAGCTTTCATTTTGCGCCACGGCTGAAGTAATAAAAGAAATAAAAAACGCAGTCTCCTTTGAAGGAGCTGCGTTTTTTTGCGTTATTTCAATGAGTCAGGAAGGCCGGCGGGGCACCCACTCAAAAATTTTACCGCTTTCAAATATAAGAATAACCTCATCGAGCCATTCATAGTATTCTACAGCTCCTTCGAGCTTTTCTATATCCACATGTATCATTTGTACATCTTCATCATTCGCAGAGGAAAGCAGCAGACGGAGGTCTTTAAGAGCCTGGAGCGCTGCCTGGTGGTTGTTATCCGTTGCTTCTCTCCATCGTGTAATAAACACGGAAGTAAATGACTTGTACCAGTCCTGCTCCGTCTGGTATAAATCCTTGCGTACTCCTTTTTCCCACACTCTTTCCACCATAGAAGCATCCATTAAGGAACGTATTCCTGTGCTCATGCTCATTTTACTCATACTGAGCGCATCGCTCATTTCATCAAGCGTCATAGGCTGCCCGGCAAAAAGAACAGTCCCATAGAGGCGGCCATTGGTTTCGGATATATTATACAATCCCATGTTCTGGGCAATGATCGATATAAACTGGTGCCTGATCTGCTCTACCTGCGTTACGACCGGCAGTTCTCCTTTTTTATCCATAAGCATGCCCCCTGAATAAACTGCACATTACGTTTAGAATAGCAGATAAATGATAAAGCGGATAATGAGATATAAGCAGGCAATAGCAGGATACAGCGATTATCTATGTGAAAAGACAGATGTAAAGAGCGTACAGTATATATTTTATAAAGAATATGGACGTAAATCAGCTATTATCCGATTTGCGCCATTTTTCCCACAATTGTATAGTAATAGGGAAGCATGAAAAAGGGCTCAGGCTTTCATGAAAAGAGGGATAAACCATGGCAGTTAAAATTCAGGTAGAAAATATTACGAAGATATTCGGGAAAAAACCAAAAAAGGCTCTGGAACTTTTGGACCAGAATAAGTCTAAAGACGCTATTCTAAAAGCTACGGGAAATACAGTAGGAGTGAACAAGGCCTCCTTTGAAGTAGAAGACGGAGAAATTTTCGTTATAATGGGTCTGTCTGGAAGCGGAAAGTCCACGCTTGTGCGTTTATTCAACCGTTTAATTGAACCAACAGCCGGCAGTGTTTGGATTGATGGCGAAAACCTGGCAACGATGGATCAAAAAACGCTCCGTGATGTGCGACGCAAAAAAATGAGCATGGTATTCCAAAAATTCGGATTGTTTCCATTCCGCACGATCCAGAGCAACGTGGAATATGGGCTTGAAATTCAGGGGATGGATCCGGCTGAGCGTAAGGAAAAAGCAGGTAAAGCTTTAGAGCTTGTAGGACTGCAGGGATATGAAAATATGCACCCGGATGAATTATCCGGAGGAATGCAGCAGAGGGTGGGACTTGCCCGCGCTCTTGCCAATGATCCGGATGTACTGCTGATGGATGAGGCCTTCTCGGCGCTTGACCCTCTCATTCGAAAGGACATGCAGGATGAGCTTCTTGATCTGCAGGGGAAAATGAGAAAAACGATCATTTTTATTACCCACGACCTGGATGAGGCCCTGCGCATCGGAGACCGTATCATGATTATGAAAGACGGTGCGGTGATTCAGACCGGCACGCCGGAACAGATTCTTATGCATCCAAAAGATGACTACGTAGAGAAATTTGTAGAAGATGTGGACCGTTCGAAAGTATTTACTGTAGAACACGTTATGTCCCGTGCCGAGGCAATAAACATAGAAAAAGAAGGACCGCGTGTTGCCCTTCAGCGTATGAAAGAAGGCAACATCTCGAGCATCTTTGTAACAAACCGCCAAAAAGAACTGCTCGGCGTTGTTCATTCGAGAGACGTCTCCCGCCTGGCGCAGGAAGGAAAAGACAGCGTGGAGGAAGTAATTGAAAGAAACGTACCAACGGTTGAAAAAGGAACAGTGCTTAAAGATATGATGAATCTGCTTACGTATACCAATATTCCTCTAGCTGTTGTAGAAGATAATAAATTAAAGGGCATCGTGTTCCGTGGTTCGGTTATGGCTGCACTGTCCGGCGGGGAGGTGATCGAGCATGGAGATACTTCCGAAACTGCCGCTGGCAGCATGGATTGATGCATTCGTTGAATGGCTGACAAATGCAGAGTTTTTCTTTGATTCCCTGACAAACGGTATCGGCTGGATTATCAGCTCGATTGAAGCTGTGTTCAGCCTTCCGCCTGCCTGGCTGCTTTTGATTATTATTGTGCTGCTTACTTATTTCCTGGCAGGACGAAAAATAGGATTAACGGTCTTTGTGCTGCTGGGACTGTTCTTAATAGATAACCTCGGTTTCTGGGATGATATGATTTTAACGCTTTCCATCGTTCTTACCGCTTCGATTATATCGATTGTCATTGGAGTGCCTATCGGCATCTGGATGGCGAAAAAGGGATTAGTAGAAAACGTAGTAAAGCCGGTTCTGGACTTTATGCAGACAATGCCTGCTTTTGTTTACCTTATCCCAGCCGTAGCTTTCTTTGGAATCGGTATGGTACCGGGAGTTGTGGCTTCTGTAATCTTTGCTATGCCGCCGACGATTCGTTTTACGAATCTTGGCATCAGGCAGGTTTCAACGGAAGTGATTGAAGCGGCTGATGCGTTTGGTTCCACAGGCTCGCAAAAACTGTTTAAAGTTCAGCTGCCAATGGCCAAAGCGACTATTATGGCCGGTATCAACCAGACGATTATGCTGGCTCTTTCCATGGTGGTTATTGCTTCCATGATCGGAGCACAGGGTCTCGGAACGGCTGTATATTTTGCCGTAGGACGTAATGATGCAGGCGGCGGTTTTGAAGCCGGTATTGCCCATTGTTGTTCTCGCCATTATTCTGGACCGTTTAACACAAAGCTTTGGAGCGAAAGCAAAACAGTAGTTTACCTCCGATTTCTGGAGTAAACATATATTAAAACAAAAAGGGAGCGGATCAAGGTATGAAAAAGAATTTTAAGTATGTTGGCTTAACAGCAGGATTATCTTTTACAATAGCCCTGGCTGCCTGCGGAGGCGGCGGTTCTGACGATTCAGAAGAGCAGGAGTCTGGATCGGAAGGCGGAGAAAGCAGTGAAGAAAGCGCCGGAGGCAATATTGGCGAAGAAATGGATTATACGATTACTGGTATTGATGCCGGTGCAGGCGTAATGGCTGCAGCCGAGCAGTCTATCGAAGACTACGGTCTTGACGACTGGAGCCTGCAGTCGAGTTCAGACGCAGCGATGACCAGTGCGCTTGACGAAGCGATTTCCAATGAAGAACCTATCGTTATTACAGGCTGGAATCCTCACTGGATGTTTTCTGTGCATGATTTAAAATACTTAGAGGATCCGGAAGGCTCCTTTGGGGAAGCAGAAGATATTCATACTATCGCACGTGAAGGATTGGAAGAAGACGCACCGGAAGCCTATGAAGTTCTTGATAATTTCCAATGGGAAGGCGAGCAGATGGAAGAAGTAATGCTCGAAATATATAATGGAGCTGAGCCGGAAGAAGCTGCCAGAACATGGGTGGATGAAAACGAAGATGTAGTAAGCGCATGGACTGAAGGCGTCGAAGAAGTAGACGGAGAGCCGTTAAGCCTTGCATTTGTAGCCTGGGATTCCGAAATTGCCTCTACCAACGTGGTGGCACAGGTATTAATGGACCAGGGGTATGAAGTAGAGACAACGCCTATGGAAGCAAACATCATGTTCCAGGCTGTTGCACAGGGGGAGCAGGACGCTATGGTAGCAGCATGGCTGCCGGCTACACACGAACAGTACTTCAGTGATTACGAAGATCAGTTTACGGATCTCGGAGCGAATCTGGAAGGTGCCAGAATCGGCCTTGTTGTTCCGGAATATGTAGAAGCAGAATCCATTGAAGATTTAGCATCAGAATAACAGCAAAAAGACAGAACCCATTTTCTATCGGGTTCTGTCTTTTTTATTTATGGAAGCTTTCTGTAAGTTATGCGAGAGAATATCCCCCGTCTACAACTAGGTTGTGCCCATTTATATAGGACGCTTTATCAGAAGCGAGAAAGTAGACGACTTCGGCAATTTCTTTTGGATCGGCCGCCTCTCCGCGCGGGTGTTTTTTCGAAGCTTCTTCAAAATTACTTTCTCCTCCATACAGCCGATGGGCAAGGCTGGTGTTTACAGGGCCCGGCGAAATCGAATTAAAGCGCATTTTCTGTTTGGCATGACGAACGGCAAGCGATTTTGTCATGGCCACAACGCCTGCCTTGGCGCTGGCATAAGCAGGGAGGGCCGAAGGATATTTGCCGTTTCCTACAATAGCCGCGTTGTTAATTATCGAAGCGCCGGCTTTTTTGTCAAAAAGCGGGGTGGCGTGCTTGATCATCAAGTACACACTTTTCAGGTTAGCATCAAACAGCGCATTCCAATCTTCCTCTTTGACACGCTGCAGGGGACCTAATGCAAATTCAACTGTACCGGCGTTGTTAAACAGCACATCGACTGTTTTATCAGCATCAGCCAGCTCCTGAAAGAAAGCCTCCACATCTTTTTCACTGCCGGCATCGGCCTGGTGGTAGGTAATCGTTAGATCGCTGTGCTCCTCTTCAAACGCTTTGCCTTTTTCTTCATTCCGGCCTAGTACATGCACTTCGTATCCTTTTTCTGCAAAAAGAACGGCGGTGGCACTGCCTATTCCTGATGTTCCTCCTGAAATAACTGCTAGCATATTTCTTCAATCCCTTCCGTATGTGTATAGTATGTATATACCTTTTGTAAAAGGATTGAAAACCTGGACGCCAGCTAAACACAAAAAACCCTCCGGCTTATGCCGAAGGGTTTTCTGCTGTGGCACAATTATGGATACAGATAATGTATCTGATCTATAATCGAGGTATGGGGTGGGTTAGTTTTAGTATTCCCACTTTTAAAGAAATTAATCCTTTTTTTATC
This sequence comes from Sinobaca sp. H24, assembly GCF_023845525.1. Lineage (NCBI taxonomy): Bacteria > Bacillati > Bacillota > Bacilli > Caryophanales > Sporolactobacillaceae > Sinobaca > Sinobaca sp. H24. Next base: position 107,093 of record NZ_JALBWT010000003.1, on the reverse strand, counting down.
AATTTTTTCATATTTGTTTTAAGTCGTTCCATAGAATTCTTTTGCTTTTTCAAGAAAAGACTCAGTGGCAGGTGTCAGTTCATCTTCCTCCACGATTGCTTCTACTGGACAGACGACAATACAGGCTCCGCAGTCAATGCAGACATCCGGGTCGATGAAATACTGATCCGGGCCTTCTTCAATACAGTCTACCGGGCAGACATCAACGCAGTCGCCGGCTTTTTCTCCGATACATGGGTCCAAAATAACGAAAGCCATTTTTCCACCCCCTTTATTGCTTCTATTGTAACATGGAACAAGATGTTTTAATGCTTTCTATATACCTTCTGTACAGGAGAAATATTTCTTTTCTGCATGGACAGAGGATTCTTTACATTTAGAAACGGGAAGGTATAATGATGGATACATTGTTAAATACACAATACATATAAAATTACTTGGTATTAATTAAAAAGGAGCTTAACGGCATGACCTGGGAAATAATTGCGCTTGGCCTGATCATCGTTGTTATGATGGCGCTCTCATAAAAGAATTAGCTCCTCCCGAAATAATTCTGCTGCTTGCGCTCGGCGTTCTTGTCGTGAGCGGTATTCTTTCCTTTTCGGATGCCCTGACTGGTTTTACCAACCAGGGGATGCTGACGGTGGGACTGCTCTGTATTGTAGCAGGCTCTGTGCAGCGAAGCGGCCTGGTAGAAACGTTTATCAACGGGATTTTAAGCAAAGGGGAAACGCAGCGGCAGTCTCTTCTGCGCATATTGATTCCGTCCTCTATTTTGTCCGGTTTTTTAAATAATACCCCCATAGTAGCAACGTTTTCACCGCTTGTAAGACAATGGTGCGAGCGCCATAATGTTTCTCCATCAAAGTTTCTGCTGCCGCTGTCCTACGCAACGATCACAGGCGGAACGATGACGCTCATCGGTACGTCTACGAACCTCGTCGTGCATGGCATGCTGGTGGAAAGGGGATATGACGGCTTTTCTTTTTTTCAGCTCAGCATCATCGGCGTCCCGATAACGATCGGTTTAATTATTTTTATCGTGCTGCTCGGCCCCGTTCTGCTTCCGGACAGAACGCCGCCTTCTTATTTATTAAAAGATGACCGCAAGCGTTTTATGATGGAGTTTACTGTGGAAAACACAGAAGCCTATCATTTAAAAACAATCCGTTCTTCCGGATTGTGGACAGAAAAATCCATCGAAATAAAAGACATATACCGAAAACAGAAACGTCAGCTGCACTGGGACGAAAAGTTTATTCTGCAGGAAGGGGACAGGCTCTGGGTGAAAGGAACCCTGGATGCTCTGGCTGCCATGGAACGAAAGGAAGGGATAGAGCACTATTCTTCCGGGCAGTATGGCATTAACAAACTGCGGGACGGCGAAAACAGGCTCCTGGAAGTTGTGGTAACGCACTACTCGTCCCTGCTTTTTCAAACGATTGGGTCTGTTTCTTTCGCAGACCGTTTTGACGCGGAAGTGGCGGGTGTCCACCGTCACCAGGACGTTCAGGAAAGCAGCCTGAATGACATATCGGTAAAGCCCGGGGACACGCTGCTTATGCTGGCAGGTCCACAGTTTGAAGAAAAAACCCTTCATCATAATGAATTTACCGTGCTGACGAAAAAAGAGAATCCTTTCTTTCATCTTCCTTCCTGGAAAGCTGTCCTGCCGGTTGTACTGATGAGTGCGATGGTAGTGCTGTCAGCACTGCAGATTGTGCCTATTTTCTATGCTTCTCTTGCTGTAACTGGACTCCTTCTGCTGTTGCGCGTGATGACGGTCAAAGAAGCAGTCGATTATATTCCTATTCCTATTCTGCTTGTTATTGCTGCTGCATTTGGAGTGGGAGAAGCGATGCTTCAGACTGGAGCTGCGGCATTTGGAGCCGGCCAGCTGATTAACTGGGTGCAGCCGTTTGGCATTATCGGTATCTTTATTGTCATATATATTGTAACCAATTTGTTTACAGAAATGATCACTAACAATGCTGCGGCGATCATTATGCTGCCTATCTCCATCGAAGCTGCGGGGCTTCTGGATATTGATATTCTTCCTCTCGCGGTTATTGTTGCTATTGCAGCTTCAGCAAGCTTTATTACGCCGATCGGCTACCAGACGAACCTGTTCGTTTATCATCAGGCAGGCTACCGTTTTACCGATTTTATGAGGCTGGGCATTCCCGTAAGCTTTTTTGTCATGCTGATTACGGTAACAATTACCTGGATCGTTTGGGTGTAGTACAATAAGAGGACTAGACAAAAAGGAGACTTCATCCATGGCAAGACAGCGTACCCTCGAAAAAGAACGGCTTTTCGAAGAAACGGAAAAGCTGCTGCTCGAAGAGGGATATCATTCTTTTCATTTTCAGGCTCTCTCCAAACGGCTCGGCGTGGCACGAAGCACTATTTATAATTATTACTCAAAAAAAGAAGAGCTGGTCACCGAATACATGATGTACGTCATTGACCAGATTATGCAGCGTATGGAAAAAGCAGCTGCTATAGAACCTTTTGAAGAAAAGCTCACAGCGTTTCTCCGGGTGTGGATTGATTATGCGGATATTCATCAATCCCTGCAGATTTTACCTGTGATGGATCATCACGCTTCCCCGCTGGTGGAAAGAAATGTTGAGCGGCTTTTCAGCTTTTTCGGCACCTTAAACCGCCATGTCCAGCTGTTAATTGAAGAGGGAAAAACCAGCGGACATATAGACAGAAATCTCTCCGGAACAGCATTAAATGCCATCATTATGTCTCTTGTAAGAGCGCCGAACGCTAAGCTCAGCCGGGAGGTATGGGTGGATACAATATATGCTGTACTGACAAAAGGAATGAGCCCGGGATGAAATAGTTTCCGCAGGCTCTTTTTTATGATATAAATAAATGACACAACCGTCATATTAAAGCAGTCAAAGTGGCTGCTTATCTTTTTAAAAAAATATGACACGTGTGTCATTTAAAAGACACCGCGGATAATGGAATCCGCAGTGCACTAATAATATGTGAGTGTATTGGGATGATAGTAGAGGGGGGAATATCGAAGGTATATAGAGGAAATGCTGTCTGGATATAGATAGGCACTCACATAAAAGACAGCAGGAAAAAAGCTGTTCAGCTGTATGCTACGAAAATACAGGATCTTCCATTGATTCATCTTCATCTGCCGCAAAATTATGCAGGACGGATGTTTCCTTTTGAGGCTGGAGCTTTAAAAACCGCACCTGTTCGGCGTTTACTTCTACAACATGTACGCGCTGCTGATCTTTATTGTCGTAGGAACGGGTATGTATCCGTCCTGTTACGCCGACTGTAGCGCCTTTATGGCAGTAGGATGCCGTATTCTCAGCCTGTTTTCTCCATACAGTGACGGGAACAAAATCGGCTCCATATTCTCCCTGCTGATTCTTGAAATGGCGCTGAACGGCCAGAGTGAAACGGCAGACGGCAACTCCTTCTTTCGTGTACAGCAGTTCCGGGTCTTTCGTAAAACGTCCAACCATCGTGACTTGATTAAACATACATAGCTCCTTTATGAAAGTATAGGGGTGGATTTGTACTTAGATGAATGGTGTGGTAAAGCGGGCGGGTGTAAACATTTTATACTAAAGGGGGAGTGCGTTGCAGGTGGCGTCCTGCCGGGGTGAAACTTGAAGGGGTAATTCGTATACACTGCGGGCGCGATAGGGGGGAGGCGTCCTGCAGCATGTAAATGATGCGATAAAGTGTTAACGACTCTCCTTTCTTTTTAAGTTGTCTTAAATATACCAGAATGTTAGGTAAAAAGCACCACATATTTTATAAAAATTAGGGGGTTTTTTCATGATTGAACAAATCATCAAAAAACGAAAGATTACGATTCTATTTTTTATTATGCTCTGTCTTGTCGGAGGACTGGCTTTTCTACAACTTCCTCAAAAAGAAATTCCCGCTATTGATCCGCCGGTGGCGCAGATCAACACGGTATATCCCGGTGCTTCGGCGGAAGCCGTCGAGTCGAGCCTGACCAATCCGCTCGAGGAGTCGACAGCCAATGTTCAGGGCATTGCCGAAGTTACGTCTGTCTCGAGTCCGGGTTTTTCTTCTATTACATTGGAGCTCGAAGAAGGGCGCAGTGATACAAACGAAATCTGGACAGAAATTGAAAGAAACATTAACGAAGCGGCGCGCAGTTTCCCGGAAGATGCAGAAGCTCCGTCCTTCAGCAACAGCACAGGCGGGCAGGGCCTGGCTATTTACCAGGTGGTATTGAATGAAAATGCCGGACTTTCCGAAGTGCAGAATTATATTGAGAGCTGGGAAAGAAACTTTACACAGCTTTCGTCCATCACGGAAGTAGGCGTAGAAGGGGATCTGGAGCGAGAGCTTCGTTTTTCACTTGATCCTGAAGCATTAGCAGATGACAACCTTTCGGCGGGCCAGGTGATTGGAGCCGTCAGCGGAGAAACATCAACGGTGCCGCCGGGGGAATGGCAGATAGACGATAGAAATCAGCGCGTAGAGCTCCCGGGCGCTTCTACAGCAGAAGAACTGGAGGAAATTATTGTCGGCGCAGATGAGGAGGGAGACAGCCTTCGTCTCTCAGACGTCGGAAGGGTGGAGGATACGCTTGTTCCGGCAGTCTCATCCGTTTCTCATAATGGAGAGCAGGCTCTGTCCTTAACCTTTTTCCTGGCTGAGGATGCCAGTGTTCCAGCAGCACAGGAAGAACTTGATCCTGTGATTGAGGACTTTGAAGCCGGGCTTCCGGAAGGTGCTGCGCTGGAAGAACTTTATACCCAGGCTGATCTGGTTTCCGAATTGTTTACTGATCTGGCCTTTTCGTTTGCTTTGGCTTTTATATCGGTTTTTCTTATTTGTGCGATCGGCCTGAGTTTCAGTACTGCCGCCGCCGTAGGAATTTCCATTCCTGTGTCCTTAACGATTGCGGCGATCGTTCTTCCATTTGCCAATGTTGGACTGGATCAGATTTCTTTAATTGCCTTTATTATCTCCCTTGGTATTCTTGTAGATGATGCCATCGTTGTTAATGAAAACATAGATCGTAGACTGAAGCTGGGGGACTCGCCGTTCCGTGCCGCGACACTCGGTGTCAGGCAGGTGGCAGTATCCGTCATTGTGTCGACGCTGACGGTTGTGTTTACGTTCTTCCCACTCCTGCTTCTGCCGGGCTCGGCCGGGGCATTTATCCGACCACTTCCGGTCGTGCTGATTGCCGCCATCATTGCGTCGACGATCGTAGCGTTAACTATTATGCCCCTGTTCCGCGCCGCGCAGGAGGAACGGGCCCTGAGACGTCCGAAGAAGCGCAAGAAATCTTCTTCCCCGGGGCTGCTTGGCTCCTGGATTGATAAAGGAGCCGATTTATACAGTAACGGTATTCTAAAAAAAGTCGTGAAGCGGCCGATATTGTTTTCAGCAGGAGGACTACTGCTCGGTACAGCAGCCTACGCGCTGGTCCCATTTACACCAGTTGAATTTTTCCCGGACACCGACCGGGAAGAAGTGTTTATAGAAGCGTCTCTGGAAGAAGGAACAACACTTGCTGATACGGAAGAAAAAGCCGAAGAAATAGAGACGTGGCTGCTGGAACAGGAGGAAATCCGTTCTGTCTCCTCTTATGCAGGAACGGAAGTGCCGAGAATATTTAATTCCGGCAACGGCGGAGGCGCTACTGGAGAAAGTGACATGCAGTTCCTCGTATATATAGATGGAAGCCAGGCCGCCGCGCGTGATGTAATGAACACGTGGAACAACGACTGGTCGGAAACATTCAGCGGTATTGTATCAACAAGAGGATCCATTGTTGAATCCGGACCGCCGATAGGGGCGCCTATTGCAGTCGAAGTATCCGGCGAAAATATGGATGACATTCTGCAGACAGCGGAACAGATAGAGCAGATTCTGGCGGAAGCAGAAGGAGTGCAGGAAACAGAAGCAGATGCAAATGACAATCTATCTGCCTTATCGTATGAGGTAGACGAAGAAGCTGCCGCCGCGGCAGGCGTTGATAAGGAAGCAATCAGCCAGGAACTCCTGCTGCTGGGAGAAGGAGTTCCGCTTGGAACCCTCCAGCAGGGGAGTCGTCAGGTGGATATGAGAATATCCTACAATACCGGTGGAACCGTCAGCGAAGAAGATCTGGAAAGCATTGCATTTTCCCCGCAGACAGAAGGACCATCGGCAGAGGAGGAACCTGTTGCTCTTTCGGAACTGATTGCTGGAGAAGAAGAAACATCCTTCAGCGCGGTTCCCCATATTGGAACAGAACGAACAGTAACGGTCCGCGCTTACCCGGGTAATGAAAACGTAGAGGATATTGAGGCCGCCGTGGAAACCCCTATTTTAGAGGCTGGAGAAGAAATGCCCGGCGTTGACGTATCAATTGGTGGGGAAACGTCCGAGCGGGCAGATGTATTCATTGATATCGGCCAGATTTTTATACTCGTCGTGTTTCTAATATTTATCGTTATAGCCATTCCATTTTATTCACTCATGCTGCCGCTTATTGTCCTGAGCGCTGTCTACTTATCAACAGCGGGCGCGATTCTCGGCCTGTTTCTTACCCAGACGGGACTTGGATTCATGTCGATGATGGGGGCGGTGAGCCTGGCAGGAATCGTTATCCGTAACGGACTCGTGCTGATTGATTTTATTGAACAGCGTCTGAAGGAAGGACAGCCGGTCGAACAGGCTGTGCAGCAGGCAGGACGGGAGCGGTTCCGGCCAATTCTTTTGACAAGTTTAACGACAGCGGTTGGACTGCTGCCGATCGCATTTGGAAACAATCCGTTGTTTCAGCCGCTCGGTATCGCCATTGTCTCCGGTCTCGTGTTTTCCACTCTGCTGACGCTTCTTGTCGTACCGGCTCTTTATATGATCAAGCACAAAGTCGGCAGCAGAAGAAAAAAGAAGTCGCTGCAGACCAACGAATAAAGTATTTCCAAAAAAAGGTGGTAACGACCCTGCACAAAAAGATATAATACAGAAGAATCCCTCCAGAATTTCACCTGGAGGTTACATAACAGCAAGAAAGAGTTAAGAGGAGGCCTGTAACATGAAAGTAAGAAAAGCGATTATACCGGCAGCCGGATTAGGAACCAGATTTCTGCCTGCCACGAAGGCCCAGCCAAAGGAAATGCTTCCAATCGTAGATAAGCCGACTATCCAATATATCGTAGAAGAAGCGATTGCATCAGGTATTGAAGACATTATTATTGTCAGTGGACGGGGAAAGCGCGCGATTGAAGACCATTTTGATAAATCGTATGAGCTGGAAGAAACGCTCGCGAAGAAAGAGAAATGGAAGCAGCTGGAAGAGGTGCAGAACATCTCCAATCTGGCAAACATTCACTATATCCGCCAGAAAGAACCGAAGGGCCTGGGCCACGCTATTGCATGTGCCAGCAGCTTTATCGGTGACGAGCCGTTCGCCGTGCTTCTTGGGGATGATATTGTTAAATCAGAAGAACCCTGCCTGAAACAGATGATTGAAGTGTATGACGAATATCAATCTTCTGTCGTTGGTGTCCAGGAAGTGGCTGATAAGGACGTATCCAAATACGGCATCGTAGAACCGAAAGGAAAAGAATACAAGCCGGGAATTCTTCCGCTGGCCGATTTGAAGGAAAAGCCGAAGCTCGAGGACGCCCCTTCCAATTACGCTATTATGGGACGCTACATTCTGAATCCGGAGATTTTCGATATACTAAAAAACCAGGCGCCCGGATCCGGAAACGAAATTCAGCTTACAGACGCCATTAAAGAACTAAACAAAACGCAGGAAGTTCTGGCTTACGAATTCAAAGGCCAGCGTTACGACGTTGGAGACAAATTCGGTTTTGTGAAAGCAACCGTGGACTTTGCCCTGGAGCGCGACGATTTGAAAGATGCGGTCCAGGAATACCTGGAAAGTGTCATACCAGCCAGAAAATAAATTGAACCACCTTTCCCCGGGAAAGGTGGTTTTTTTGTCGTTTTAATGACAATGTCAAATAATAGCTTTAAAGTATTGGTAGTTTATACCTGTTTTTTAAATATAGGACTATGAATTAGTTTAAAATAGTTATATCTTCATAGTAGCTGTTTCGTTTGTATCATTTATTAGTACATATACTCCAATTGCATCCATTTATATAATACTTATGAAGCAGACTCTACATAAGAAATGGAGAAAAGTATGATAAGAAATTGTTTAAAGATTGTCCTTCCAGTTCTTGTTGCCCTCATCTTGTTTATTCTCGTTCCACTGCAGAGCCTCGCCCAGGACCAGCGGCTAAGCGGCTCGGACCGGATTGGAACGGCTATTGAGCTTTCCAAACACGGCTGGGACAAGAGCGGAAGCGTTATTATCGCCAGATCCGATCACCCTGCCGATGCATTAGCATCAGCGGGACTAGTTGCTAAAACAGGTGCCCCGGTTCTTTTAAGTAAAAAAGGCAGCCTTGATTCCCGCTTAACGGCTGAGATTAAACGCCTCGGCGCGAAGCAGGTTTATCTGCTTGGCGGCACTGGAGCAATCAGCGGTTCTGTAGAGAGCTCGTTAAAATCACAAGGCGTCAGCGTGAAAAGAGTCTCCGGCGATACAAGATATACTACGGCACAAAGCGTTAACAAAGAAGCCGGTTTAGGTTCAGCGTCTACTGCTATTCTGGTAAACGGCAGTACAGTAGCTGATGCATTAAGTGCTTCAGGAATTGCAGCAAACAAAAATCTTCCTATTTATCTATCAAGAACAAACTCTACACCTGTTGAAACTGTAAAGAATGTAGTGATTTTCGGCGGAACAGCAGCGATTAGTTCTTCTGTAGAACAAAAGCTGAAATCGCAGGGGAAATCAGTGCAGCGTATTTCCGGCGCAGATAGATATGAAACAAGTGTAAATGCAGCCAAGTGGGCAAACCTTTCAGGTAAACATAATTTAATAGTCAGAGGTACTTCCGTAAAAAGTGGAGCAGAAGATTATCCGGATGCAGTAGCATCTGCCGGGCTCTCAAAAAAGCTTGGAGCTCCAGTTATATTGAGTCATAACAGCAGCCCCGCAAGCGTAATAAAAAATTATATCAGCTCATCAAGCAAAACGAACTTAGTTTTAGGCGGCACCACTGCTATTTCCAACGGAGCGTTAAATGATCTTAATGTTTCTCTTTCAAGTGGAGGAAGCACTGCTCCTGGAGACGATAGTTCTTTAACTTCAGCAACTATCAGTTCTCCGTATGAAATTAATGTTAGAAGCGTAGCAAACTGGAGTGCTGATATTCTTGGGACCGTGAAAAACGGACAGGGAGTAGAAGTGTACGAAGTGAAAGACGGCTGGGCCAAAATTAAATACGGCAGTTCTACCGGCTTTATCCCGGGGAACTATGTAAATCTTACCGGCGGACAGCCGGAACCGGAACCATCCGTTCTGGCCGGTAAGGTCATTTCCATTGATGCAGGGCACGGAGGAAACGATCCAGGTGCCGTGGCTAATGGACTTCAGGAAAAAGAACTTAATCTTGACGTAGCACTTCGTGTTGAAAAAAGATTAAAAGACCTTGGTGCTACGGTTATTATGACTAGAAAAACAGATACATTTATTGAACTTGGACAACGCGCCAGAATTGCAAACGATGCTAAAGCATCATCCTTTATAAGCATTCACGGCAATGCCTTTAACGCTTCGGCAAATGGAACGGAAACATTCCATCACCCAACAAGCACAGAAGGCAGAAAGCTGGCAACGGCTCTTCAGACAGAATTAATTGAAGAACTGAGCACAACAAACCGCGGCGTAAAAAATAATGATTTTGCCGTGCTTCGCCTTACTAACATGCCGGCAGCTCTTGTGGAATTAGGATTTTTGACAAATACTGCTGAGGCACAAAAATTAAAATCAAACGAGTTTAGAGAAAAATCTGCTATTGCGATTGTAAATGGTCTTGAGACGTATTACGGAAGTAAATAAAAGGCAGAAAATGAGAGAGAAGCTGTCTGCTTCTCTCTTTTTTTATAATCATGCGATAGTCAAAAGGGTGGTAGTTTATTGAAAAAAATAGTATGGCAGATAGGGACATCACTACTGGCGGTTTTTATTTTTCTTCCAATGGAAGCAGACGCAGAAGACAAAGAAATTTACATAGAATACGAAGATCACGTCCAGGAGGAATCAATAGGGCTTCAATCTGTAGACAAACAGAGGGTGGAAACAATAAGCGTTCCGGAAGAAGACTATGAAGAAACTTTGGAAGAGCTGGAAAACAATGAAGAAATAAAATTTGTAGAAGAAGAAATTTACTACGAATATACAAGAATGCCAAACGATCCTTTTATGTCCAGGCAGAAAATTAATTTTGAAAAAATAGGTGGTTACGGCGCCTGGAGCAACTACACGCCAAAGTATACTCCTACGATAGCGGTTCTTGATTCAGGACTTCAGACTGCTCATTCGGATATCAGCAAAGCAGTAGTAAAACCTTTCAATGTAGTAAATCAGACAACGAACGTGAAGGATTTAGTCGGGCATGGAACCCATGTGGCAGGTACGGCAGGGGCGGTTACTAATAATGGCATCGGTGTTGCTTCGTTGGTGAAAAATGCAAAAATCATGCCGGTAAAAGTAGGAGAAGCTACAGAAATTACAAACATGAATATTGCCAGAGGCATTCACTACGCTATCGATAATAAAGCAGATATTATCAACCTCAGTCTCGGAGGACCAACTTCTTCCACAGTAGTACAGGAGGCTGTGAATAGAGCAAATCTTGAAGGAATTCTGGTAGTTGCAGCAGCAGGCAATAACAGTTCATCCAATAAATTTTATCCGGCTGCAAGCAACGGTGTGCTTTCCGTTTCGGCCATTGACGATAAAACAAATAATATCGCCGGTTATTCCAATTACGGTTCCTGGGTTGACGTTTCTGCACCCGGAACAAATATCTGGAGCATTTGTACAAAAGGTTCACTGTATCCCTTCACCAAGTGCAGCCAGTCCAATCCGTATATTCCATCCAGTGGAACAAGCATGGCGGCGCCAATGGTTTCATCAATGGCAGGGATGCTCAAAGCTCAGGATCAAAAGCTTACCAACCATCAATTAAGCTATTTGATAGAAAGCGCGGCCAGCACAAAAGTGGGAGACAATAAAAAAACCAAATACGGGCTGACAAACGCCGAAGCCGCTCAAACCCTATATAAAGAAGAAAACAGGCTGTATGGTGCGTCTTCCATAAAAACGTCCAATGAAATTGCCTTAAAAGGCTGGAGTGAAATTAATGAAACTACTCTTTCCAAAGCATCTGGTGAGGAAGAGGAGGCGCCGGTAAAAGGTCGATTTGTCATTATGGCAAATAATCAGTCCTTTGCAGACAGCCTTGCAGCAAGCGGGCTTTCCAATAGAATTGATGCACCACTGCTTCTTACCTCTCCAACGCGTCTGGATGCTACTACTGTTAATACAATGAAGAAATTAAACGTAACAAACGTCATTCTGCTCGGAGGTCTCAACGCTGTATCGTCAAAAGTGGAAGAATCCATTCAAGCCAACGGTTTTGAAACGATGCGTCTCCGTGGAAGCAATCGTTATGAAACGGCTTCAGTTGTTAATGACTATGTCGCTGTTCCGGGAGGCGAAGTCGTCGTAGCTTCCGGAGAAAATTTTCCTGACGCACTGCAGCAGTGTCGAGCTATGCTGCAAAAAAAGGGCTGCCGATCGTTTTTGTTCAAAAGAACGCCCTTCCGGAAGCGAGCCGGGCATTTATGGAGAAATACAATTTTAGTAAGGCATACGTAATTGGCGGAACCAATGCTGTTTCTGAAGAAGTAGCAGCGGAGCTTCCAGAGCCGGTGAGAATCTCCGGCAGCAACCGTTACGAAACTTCTGTTAAAGTAAATGAATTTTTTAAAGGGACGCTTTCTTCTGATCACCTCCTTGTAGCTACTGGAGCTAATTTTCCAGATGCTTTAGCAGGAGGGGTAATGGGAGCAAAAACAAATACTCCTATGATATTTGTTGAAAAAAATAAAGTGCCGGAGGTTTCCTCGACCTTTATTGCAAATCAGAGTAATTTTCAATCCTTTACCGTACTTGGTGGAACGGCTGCGGTAAGTTCCCATACAAAGTGGGAAATAGACAATCAGATTTATAACAGTTATTACCAGGATAGATATGGAACAGGCAGTGGAACGCAGGCAGTAAAAAATTAAAGGGGGATATTTAAATTGAAAAAAGGAATAAAATGGACAGCCGCATGTGCCTCTCTCGCAGCTTTTCTTCAGTTCTTACCGGCATCAGCCCAGGCAGATACTATAATGGAGGAAATAAAGGTAGAAAAAGAGAGCTCCGAAAGTATTGAGAAAGGCGAAGAAATGAAGCTGCAGGTACGCAATTCTTCAAACAATGGAACAGTGGAAGTAAACGGAGAAGAAATTCAAACAATAGAAAACGGCTACGTGGAGAAGGTTATTTACACAAACAATCAAGAAGCCGCTTTTATAACCGTTCTCTCGCGTTATCAGGGAAATGGAAATATTATGAATGTAGATATTTACAAATGGAATGAAAAGAAACTGGAGACTGTCTATGAAGAAGAAGATATTATGAGCGGCTCTGTAACGGTGGAGGACGATTCGATTGTGATCGGCAGGCCTGACCTGGAGACGGCAGAAAGCCAGGCCGTGCCTGAAAAAGTAGAGACTAACACTATTTCTTTCACTGAAGATGAAGTGAATGAGTCCGGGTTTAAGGAAATGAGTCTGGAAAGCTTTAATCACTCATATGCAGAGGAATCCAGGGAGATGAATACACTGGCTAATTACGCGAATCCATCATTTACAGAAATCAATGAACTGTTAACGCGAAAAGCCAACGAGCACGGCATTCCGCCTGAACTGCTAAAGGCTATCGCGTGGCAGGAAAGCACCTGGAGACAATACGTGAACGGAGATCCGCTTATTGGTTTTGACGGGAAAGGTATTGGAATTATGCAGGTTACACCGGGATATACGGGGCTGCCGGAAGACGGAACTCCTGAGTTTGAGCAGAGACTTAAAACGGATATCGAATATAATATCGATAAAGGAATCGAGATACTTCTGCAAAAATGGAACTGGACCGGTAAAATCATTCCTCAGGTGAATGACGGATCTAAAGAAGTAGTAGATAACTGGTATTTTGCATTAATCGCCTATAATGGAATTTCCAAAATAAATGATCCAAGAGAAAGGTCGAATACGTACCAGGCGAAGATATTCGAACATATGAATGGAAATATGGGCAGCCTGGGATTAAAACCATTCCCGGAAAATACGCTGAACATAAAATATACAAATCCGAACAGTCCGAACTTAATGATTTTTACCGATAAAATGAAATACCAAACAACTGCACCCTACACGCGCTCAAAAGAAAACTATAAAAAAGATGATGTTGTTGCGCCTAGAGCGTCAGTAAACATGAGAAATGCTCCCGGCGGAGCTGTAACTGGAAAATTAGATGCAGGACAGCTTGCAGTTATCTCGGGACCGATTACTTATCAGGAAAACAGGCTGGTTCATCACGGCTGGTACCAGGTGAAAAATGCTTCCGGAGAAACGGGCTATGTGCCTGCGAGCTATCTTTCCCTGCAGCGTCTCTCCGGGCCGACAAGATATGATACGGCTGTAGAAATTTCAAAAAATGGCTGGATGCAGGCGGAAACAGTTGTTATTGCAACGGGAGAAGACTTTCCTGATGCACTTTCCGGAACGCCGCTTGCCCATAAGTTAAATGCTCCTATTCTTCTCAGCAGTGCAAATGAACTTCCAGCCCGAACAGAAGCAGAAATTAACCGTCTTAATGCAAAAAATATAGTAATCCTGGGTGGAACACAGGCTATTTCAAAAGAAGTAGAGAATAAGCTTAGAAGTACAGGACGATCAGTGGAAAGAATTTCAGGAGCGACCCGTTACGCGACAGCAGGCTTAATCGCTGATAGAGTCGGCGGTTCGGGCGAATACATCCTCGCAAACGGAAACTCGTATCCTGATGCCTTATCTATTGCGCCTCATGCTGCACGTGAAGGCATTCCGATTCTGCTGACAAGAGAAAACTCGGTGCCGTCAGAAACGGCGTCCAAACTACGTAACAGCAAAAACATTACAGTAGTCGGAGGGACGAGTATGGTAAGCGGTAAAGTCTTTAACTCGCTCTCCAACCCAAAACGTATCAGCGGATCGACAAGGTATGGTACCGCTGCTGCAGTTATCAACGAACTAAACAGCCCTAAAGAAGCAGGCTTAATAGTCAGCGGGGAGAATTTCCCTGATGCGCTGACAGGGTCTGTGCTGGCTGCCAAACAAAATGGAGCACTTCTTTTGACGAGATCCGGCAGCATCCCATCAGAAACGTCTTCCTTAACGAACAACAGTTCTTTTCAAACGATCAAAGCGCTCGGTGGAACAAGTGCGGTAAGCACAAACACGGTTGTGAATTTTACAAGATAACCCAAATACACTGCTCTTTATGGTAAATTAATAACATAAAGGGCAGTTTTTTTATGAACAGCTGCGCAGAAATGAGTGAAAAAATGAGAATTTTAATAATAAGCAATATGTTCCTTCGCGCAGGAATACCCAACTTTCGGTATATTTTTGTAAAAAATCAAGCGAAGGAGCTATCCGGATTAGGTCATACAGCTGATGTTATTTCAAATAACAATCCAAAAATGGGAAAAAAAGAACTGTTGAAAAAATACAGCGCATGGATGCTGCAGTTTGTCCGGCCGTATGTAAAGAAGAGCGGCAGCTATGATGTTATTCATGCTCACTACGCTTTTCCATCAGGAGCAATCGCCAGATTAATGGCAAAAAGGCTTAACATTCCCTATGTGGTAACCTGCCATGGCGGCGACTTAAATAAAATGGCAAATATTAATTCGTTCTTAAAAACCAGACGAAAAAAGTACTGGAGGACGCTTCTAAGGTCATTGTAGTCGGCGAAGATTTAAAAGACAAAGTGCTTAATGAATATCACATTCCCGAAGAGAAAACAGCTCTGTACAGCATGGCGTGGGGTGGATTTGGATACCTTTTATCCCGTTCCTAAACACGAAGCCGCTGCCAAAGTAGATTTTAAAAGAGATAAAAATCATTTGCTTTACGTGGGGAATTTAATTGAGGAAAAAAGGGGTAATGGATCTTATCAAGGCTTTTCGCCTCATCCACGAAAAAAACGACAGGACTGTTCTTCATCTGGTAGGGCAGCACAAACAGGATTTCTACCTGGACGGCTGAAGAAGAAGTTTTATCAAATAATCTAACACACGCCGTGCATTTTCACGGTCCAAAACCGTACCAGGAGCTTAAAAACTGGATGTCGGCCGCTGACGTGTTTATCCTGCCCTCGCACATTGAAGGATTTGGATTAGTAGCTGTAGAAGCTATGGCATGTGAAGCGCCGGTAGTCGGAACGAGAACCGGAGGGCTTTATCATCTGCTTAAAGATGGAGCCGGTCTGCTGGTATCACCGAAAGAACCGGGGGAACTGGCAGAGGCGTCCATTCCATTTTAGCCGATGAATTATTAAGAGAAAAAGTTATTAAAAAAGGACTGCTGAAAGCAAAGGAAAATAACGCAAAGGAGATCGCCAAAGAAATTATTGAGATTTATAAAAACAATAAGTAAGTTTGTGTAACTAAAAATCTTATTTGCCGTCTAACATAATGGTGCTTAAAGAAAAAATATAATGCAGGAAAGTGCTCTTAACAGCTTTATGCCTATGTTACAATAGATTCATGTGAAAAAAATCAGCTTCAAATAACTTAAAAATGTATTCAAATGAGGAGGATCTTAATGATCACTGCCATTGCACTGATTAGCTGCTTCATGATTTCATTGCTTTTAACACCGGTAGTGAAAAAAGTTGCCTTCCGCATCGGAGCGACAGATAGCCTAACCTGAGAAAAGTGCATAACAAAGCAATGGCTAGACTTGGCGGCATAGCAATATACGCAGCTTTCTTAATCGGTCTGTTAATTTTGCAGCCGGAGAGTGCCTATCTTCCTTATATTTTAGTCGCAGGAGCTATTATCATTGTTACCGGCGTGCTGGATGATATTACAGAGCTGTCGGCCAAATATAAGCTGCTGGGACAGATAGCTGCTGCAGGAATTGTTATTGCCGGCGGCGTCCAGATTGATTTTATCAACCTGCCTTTTGGAAGCTCGCTGCAGCTCGGATGGCTGAGTATTCCTATTACTCTTTTATGGATTGTTGGTATTACCAATGCTATTAATTTAATAGATGGTCTTGATGGCCTGGCAGCAGGAGTATCTTCTATCGTATTGGCAACCATATCTATCCTTGCTATTATTCAGGGAGATATTTTCATCGTAGCCATGGGTATTGCGCTTTTAGGAGGAACACTGGGATTTCTCGTGCATAATTTTAACCCGGCTAAAATCTTTATGGGAGATACAGGAGCCCTGTTTTTAGGATTTATGATTGCTGTTATTTCTCTGTTAGGATTCAAAAATGTAACTATTTTCTCGCTGGTCGTACCGGTCATTATTCTGGCGGTGCCGATCTCTGATACGTTCTTTGCAATTATCAGACGGATTGTGCACAGACAGCCTCTGTCTGCCCGGATAAATCGCATTTACACCACTGTTTGTTAAACTTGGGATATTCCCACAAACAGACGGTCTTAATTATCTATGCCATTAGTGCGATGTTTGGGCTGGCAGCTGTGATATTTACGTTATCTACACTTTGGGTTTCTTTAGTTTTATTTCACTCCTGGTGATTGCAGTGGAAATTTTAGTGGAACAGGTAGGCTAGTTAGTAAACAGTATCGTCCTGTTCTTAATCTGGTAGATAAAATTTATAATTTCCCAAGAAGGCTTTGAATAAAAACGGTGTTTTGCAGAGTATAACTGCAGAACACTTTTTTATTATTCATTATTAATGGAAAAAGAGTTTATACGTCATCAAAAAAAGCATGCTCCTCTGCGGGGCATGCTTTTCTTGTCGTCATTATTTTTGTTTAGGGACGGTGATAATATACTGGCTGTAAGGAAGTTTATTTATCAGCAGGACGAGAGCTATACTGCCGGCAAGCACCAATGCGTAAGAAAAAGGCAGCAAACGGCGTTAGTATATAATCCGCCCAGGTAATCATTGCTGACGAATAATACAAAAGGGTGAATCAAATAAATACCAAGAGATAAATTCCCTAAAGAGATAACAGCATGCCTGCAGCCGCGGGAGTCTGGAACAGAATAAGTATAATGAAGCGCCAGCTAAAAACAGCATGGGAATATTAAAAAAAATTACTTTCTCTATTGGATCCTACAAAGCCTTGTACAGCATATTCGAGAGCTCCAAAACAAAAATGAGAAGGCCGATCGAAAGGGAAGTTCTTCTATATTTGAGCCACCCATTTCATAATAGGCCCCCAAAAATAGCTCAACATGCCGCCGATCATAAAAAAGAATATCCATCTGAATAAAAAAGATCTTTCAGAGATAATCATGTCCACGTAAGAGTTTCCTATTTCCGGATGGTACCGGACGAGCAGGAAGTTAACTGCAAAGGCAAGGATGAATAAAACGAGATAGCGGTTAAAAGATTTTGCCGCCATAATTAGAAAAGGAAAAATGATATAAAACTGGAGTACCACCGACATAAATAAAGGTGGTAATTTGTTTCGCCCCGTACAAAAATATACGCGAAGTCTATAATTTCGCCGGGGGTGCCAAGACTTGGAAACGCGCGAAGTCCTGCAATATCTTTATAAATTATGTAAAATACGCTCCAGAATAAAAATGGAAATAATACTTTTGTTATCCGGGAAGAAGCGAACCGGGAAAGAATAAAATCACGCTTCCGGTATTGATTAAAAAGAAGAAAGCCGCCAATGACCGCAAAAATAGGAGTGCCAAATCTTGTAATCTGGTTCCAAAAATATGTATAAGCCGTAAATCGCCTCCGTTTGCCTGAGCAAATTGGGCGGATACATGAACCATAACTATCATTAAACAGGCGAGAGCACGAATGAAGTTAATTTCATAAAAAAAAGCTTTTCTCCTGCGGGCTGTTCATTGTTATACTTCCATCCCCCTTTTTTATTAAACCGGATACATACTATCTGAGTATAAGCGATCCGCTCGTAATTAGATATAAATGTATAAAAAGTCAGTAGGAATAGTCTACTGCTCTTTGAAAAAAACGGATTTAATCCGGGAAAGAAGGCATATTTAACGAACAAAAGGAAGTCCGGCACATGGTAATTATGATAGAATGAATAAGGAATTTATTTAAAGCTTTATAGAAAATGATTTGCATCTAATACAGTGAGCGAGGTTCTAAAGTTGAAAAGAAATTTAGGAATAGCCAGTCTATTGTTGATTGGAGTAACTTTTATACTAAAAGTTTCCGGTCTATTAAGAGATATGACTATTGCTTTTTATTTTGGTGATTCTTATTTAGCAGACGCATATATTGCGGCCTTTATTATTCCAAATATGCTTTTTCTATTTATGACCAACGGTATGAAGAATGCGCTGGTGCCGAGCTACGTAGATGCGTTTTGAGCATAATAGAGGAAAGAAATATTTAAACCAGGTGCTTAAAGGCACAGCAGTTATCAGTCTTGCTCTTTCTTTATTGGGCGTTGTGCTTGCTCCTTTTTATCGTACGAACATTGTATAGCGGATTTTCTGAGGAAGCTGTCCAGATTTCGACAGTAGTGACCATTATTTTATTTTCTTCTTTATTTTTTGTCGGCCTGAATTCTGTATTTGAGGCTTATTTTGATGCAGAGAAACGATTTTCTTTATCGATTTTTTCGCAGGTGATCGTTGTGCTTTCTACCATTTTGGGAGCGGTATTATTAGCCGGTGAATTAAGCGTATACTCCCTGGCCTATGGATACCTGGCTGGTACGATTATTTCTCTGTTGTTTAAAATGCCTATTTTAAAAAGTGATAAAATTATAGAATGGAAAAGCAGCATCGACTGGACAGAAGTAAAAAAGTTTTATGCGATTTTTATCCCGGTTGCTTTAACCGTTATGGTTGGGCAGATTAACTTGACCGTTGATAATGTATTTGCCAGCCGGTTTTCAGAAGGGGCTGTTACGTATATTAATTACGCTAAAAACCTCGTTCATTTTCCGCAGCAGATATTCGGCATCGCCATAGCGACGGTTATTTTCCCAATGCTTGCAAAAGCGATGTCCAATCAGAATAACAACTTATTTAAAAAAGGAATTGAAGACGGTCTGAATGCTATGTATTTAATTGTGCTGCCATCCATTATTGGTATGATGCTCCTAATGCCTAACATAGTAGAGCTGTTATACCAGAGAGGGGAGTTCGGCTCCGGGGCAGTATCCAATACAACTATAGTAGCTTATTATTACTTTGGTTCCGTGCTGTTCTTCAGCTTAAATAATGTAATAAACAAAGGCTTTTATACATTGAAAAAAGGCCATTTAATATTGATCATCGGCGGTATTTCTGTTTTATTGAACATATTGTTTAATTATATCTTTACCTCTATTATTGGCTATAATGGTATTCCTTTGGCCTCTTCCTTTGTAGGGTTGTTTTACGCAGGTCTCTGCTATATTGTTTTCTCCCGGCTTATCGGTGGAATGCCACACCTTAAAATAGCAGTGGAGTTTATCAAAATAACAGCAGCGGCAGCAGTGATGACAGGGGCTATCCTTTTGATACAGCCCTTCATAACAGATTGGGCCAATATTTTTCAAATTGCCCTTGTAGGGGCGGCAGGAGCGTCCGTGTATGGAGTATCGCTGCTGCTGGTGAAAGCAAAATCGGTAAATATCGTTATAGAACGATTTAAAAAGAAAGAATAGGTGAATCAAGCATGCGCTTTAAAGATATCGCAATAAAATCAGCCGGAATTCCGCTGAACCCTATCACAGGTAGTTTTCTAAAAAGGTACTATGCTTCGAAGCTGCGCTTTGTTCCATTAAGGAAAATGAAAATATTGTCGTTATGGTGCCGCACGTTGATGATGAAACCATTGGACTTGGAGGAACGATACGTGCTCATGTAGAAAATAACAGCAGCGTGCATGTTGTGCTCGTAACAGATGGAAGCAAAAGTGTAAGCGATCTGACAGCAAGGAATTAAAAGCTGAACGACGCAGGAAATGGAAAAGGTAAAAAAAGTTCTCGGGATTCAACAGGTGAGTTATCTGGATTTAAAGGACGGGGGCATGTTCCGACAGAGGCTTCCAACAGCAGATTGAAAGAAATTTGGAGACAGAGCAGCCTGACATTATTTATACGAATACATTTATAGATGCTCATCCAGATACGAATACATCTCTAATGCTTGCTGATATGCTTCAAACGGTGCATCTGCAAAAAAAGCCGGTGATCGTCTGTATGAAATAAACTGTCCGATTCCACCCGAGTTCATAAATTTGTCGTGAACGTTTCCAAAACAATGAAATACAAGAAAAAAGCCATTACTATTTTTTCTTCTCAGGCAATCGCTTTGACGGATTATTAAATTAAATAAATATAAAAGGCACCTTGTAAAGAAAAAAAGAGTTTCCTACGCTGAAGCTTTTATTGAATTGGACATAGAAGCATTCATTAAATCAGCTTTTCACATCAAGAGACACGGTTATAATTTTAAGGCTGCTTTTAAACAGGCTAATCGAACAGAAACGCTGTTATGGGCAATCACTAAAAGCCAGGCCTTTAAAAAAGAAGTATATAGAAAATCACTAAGTTAAAAATCCGGCGGATAAGAATTGTTGTGAGAGGAGCTTCACTTAAAAAAGGTTTACGATTTGAAAAATGGCACTATTCACTCGGTATATTGTTTGCTTATTACATATTGCTTCAGCCTTTTCTGGATCTGTTTGCATTTGTAGGTATACCTGTTTCTACTTTAATACGGGCCCTTGTTATTCCCTTGGGGCTGGTATTTATTTTAGGATTTTCTTCTGTGAAGTGGACGAAAATCTCATTAATTTACCTTGCTGTGTTGTTTATATATATGGGACTTCACTTCATCAATAACATGATTTTCAAAGACCCAATCAGTATGGAGAAGAAATTACCTATATTATAAAGACCGTTTACTTCGCGGTCATGCTGATCGTATACATCATGCTGTTCTTTACCTTAAAATCCAGGTGGAATATAAAAAAGACTATACCCAAATTCATTTATATCAACTTACTGGTCATCTCTATCATTGTACTGCTGGCTCATATTACAGGTACCGGACAGCGCAGTTACGGTATGCTGCTTAGAGAAGGCCACACCGGATGGTTTTCTCCGGAAACGAATTGAGTGCGATTTATGCCATGGGATTCTGTTTCGCCGTATTGTTTTTCTTAAAAACAAAGCGTGGATTGATCAAATGGCTGATGATTCCCGTATTATTTTTGATGATATTAGCGATGCTCAATATTGGAACAAAAGTCGCCTTTGGAGGGGCAGTCATTGCCCTGCTGTTAGGGGTAGTAACATCCTTCTGGGAATTAATTAAAAAAAAACAAGGCCTTAATCTTATTATTATTACTGCGATGACCGTAGTGACACTTGCGATTTCCCCTTTTATGGCTATCGGAAATAATCTGGGGGTTTCCATGGATATTTCTCAGGCTCCGGCAGAAGAAGAGACAGAAGAAGGAGGAGAGGAGGGCGCTGCTGAAGAAGGTGGAAGTGTTGATTCAGGGGAAAGCCCGGAAAACGTTTCGGAAGGCCCTGATTTAGGACCGATTCAATCCTTTTTCC
Organism: Sinobaca sp. H24; assembly: GCF_023845525.1. Classification (NCBI taxonomy): domain Bacteria; kingdom Bacillati; phylum Bacillota; class Bacilli; order Caryophanales; family Sporolactobacillaceae; genus Sinobaca; species Sinobaca sp. H24. The sequence continues at coordinate 85,351 of NZ_JALBWT010000003.1, read as the reverse complement.
TAAGTGGAAGAGAAAGCTTTTTCAACGATTCAATGACTCAATTTCAGGCAGCTCCTGTTTCCCAGAAGATTTTAGGCATGGGACGAGGAGGGAATTACGAAGAAACCTCTAAGTTCATCGAAATGGACTTTATTGACTGGTTCTTTAATTTCGGCTTTGTTGGATTTATTTTATTAATGATTCCGCTGGCAGCAGTTGGCGGAGCCAGCATAATAAATATATTGAAAAACGGCAGACTGTTCAGCTTAAACGTATTATTTTCCGGACTTGCTACGTGTATTGGACTTGGGGCTGCATTTACAGCCGGCCATGTGCTGTCTTCCCCGGGAGCCGGTATTTACCTGGCTGTTGGACTGGCCTTTCTTTTTACAATGTCTATGAAAAAAGAAACTGGAAATAGAAGATGGTAACAAACAAAAAAGGGAGAGGGGCAGGGTCTGCTGTGGACAAAAAGAAAAAAGTAATGATGATTTCTTCCATTGGAGGTCACCTCACCCAGCTTCTTCAGCTGGAGCCGATATTCACGCAGTATGATTACCATATTGTAACGGAAAAGTCATCAATCACCCTGGAAATGAAAAAGAAGTATCCCATGTCCTACCTGGTATATGGAGCAAGAAATTACCCAATACGATACATCTTCAAATTTTCATACAACATTATTAAATCGTTTTTGCTGTTTTTGAAGTACCGTCCGGATGTAGTTATTACGACTGGCACCCACACGGCGGTGCCGATGTGTTACATTGCAAAGCTGTTCCGGAAAAAAGTAGTGTTCATTGAGAGCTTTTCCAAATCTTCTTCAGCTAACCTTTCCGGGCGAATGGTGTATCCTATTGCTGATTTATTTGTAGTTCAGTGGGAATCCATGCTGAAAGTATATCCAAAAGCTGTTTACGGAGGGACTATCTATTGATATTCGTTATTCTCGGAACCCATGAACTGCCCTTTACACGCCTGTTAAATGAAGTAGAGCGTTTAAAAAAAGAAGGATTCATTGAAGACGAAATTATCGTACAGAATGGCAATACTCCTTTTAAGAGCGGGTATATGGAACTGCGGCCATTTGTTACATTTGAGCAGATGGATCAGCTGTTTGATGAAGCACGACTGATTATTACCCATGCAGGTACCGGGTCGGTTATTACCGGACTGAAAAAAAAGAAAAAAGTTATTGCGGCACCGAGGCTGGAAAAGTATGGAGAACATAATGATGACCACCAGCTGCAGTTAACAGAAAGCTTCACGGAACAGGGGCATATTCTGAAATGGGGAGAAGGAGACAACCTGCTCGAGCTCATCCACCAGTCCGAAACATTTGAACCTAAACCATTTCAGTCCAAACAGGAGCAGATGTTTTCCGTAATTAAAAAATTTATTGATCAATAATATCTATTCAGGGGAGGTTCCATGTCTATTAGGCTGTATCATCCAGAAGACCGTGAAGCGGTGAGGGCTTTGTTTAAAAAAAGTGTTTGATAAAGAGCATCCCGATTCATATTGGGAATGGAAATATTCCAGCCCGCCCCTCAAGCCGTTAGTCTTGGTATGGGAAGAAAATGAACAGATATTAGGTCATATCGCTCTTTGGGTGATGCCGGCATATATAGAAGGCCGTTCTTCTAAAATAGGACTTAGAATGGATACGATGGTTGACCCGGAAGCAAGAGGAAAAGGTATTTATAACTATTTGAATCAGGATATGCTGCAGCGGGCTGAAGCAGAAAATATTGCCATGCTTTACGGATTTCCCTCTCCGGCAGCTAACAGCCGGCTGCTGAAATATACGAACGCCAGCCATCAGGTGAATATTTCCCGCCGGGTTTTATATGCTCCTGCCAGATTAAAACGAGGCAGAAATAAAACCGATGTATGGAAGTTAACGTTTAAGCCTGTAGCAGATTGCGGGCCGGAATTTAATGAACTGGCTTCTCAAAATAAAGACCAGTGGCCGGTGCATGTAAAGAAGCAGGCGGATTTTTTGAACTGGAGGTATTTGCAGCATCCGGTTAACTCGTATAACATGACTGCCTGCTACATGGAAGGAAAGTTAAGAGGATACGTTGTGACGAAAAAAGAAAAGAAAAAAGTAAAAGGGCTGCCGATCGGCATAGGAAGCATTGTCGACATTTCCGCTGGTACGGCAGAAGAATCAGAAGCGTTAGCGCGTGAAGCTGTGCATGAGCTGAAATCATGCCTGGTCGTGCAGACATGGACGCTTCCGCATTCCGCATTGGCAGATTCCCTGCAGCATCTGGGCTTTAGGGAAAAGGACCAGCCGCTTCCCTTTGTCACACATAATCTTTCTTCTTCCCCATCTTTGGATGACCCTTCCAATTGGTTTATTACTCAGGGCGATGTAGATTCTTTTTAAAGGCATAAAAAAAGCGTTTTTCCGCTAATCGGAAAAACGCTTTTTCTTATTCTACTGTAGAAAAGTAGGGTGTTTGTTCGCCTGAAGATTCATTCTGCGGCTGGCTGTCCTGTTCAGTCGGCTGCTCTTCCTGCTCTACAGGAGCCTGTTCTTCAGCAGGCTGTTCTTCAACCGGAGCTTCTCCGGCAGAAGAGGAACCGGAAGTAGGCTGTTCCGGCATATAGGCGTTTGTGCCTTCAATTTCCAGATGATCGGTTAACGTTTCAGATATTTCCTCGCGTGATCCTTGATCAATCTGGTAATAATAGATACCGTTAATTGTAGCGTCTGTGCCTCCGAGCTGGAGGCTTTCCACATCGTCAAGAGAGCGTGAATAGCCCTGCAGCGATACCAGGTTTCCAAAGGTGAAGTTCATTCTCATATTCGAACGCACGCTGTCAAACACGTCATCAAATTTATTAATCGAAGAAAACGAAGCGGATTTGTTAATTAATGATTCAATAACTATCTGCTGGCGTTCGCCTCGACCAAGATCTCCACGGGGATCCTGCTTTCTCATGCGGACAAAAGCCAGCGCTTCTTCTCCGTTTAAGGTCTGTTCGCCTTCTTCAATTTGAATAGCATCGGGATTGCTTTCACTGTCCTGCTCGGTGAAAGCGAGCGGAGAGTCGACTTCAATACCTCCGAGTGCATCAACGATTTCGACAAAGGCGATAAAATCAAGCTTTACATAGTAATCGACCGGGATGTTAAAAAGGTTTTCTACACTTTCAATAGCAAGATCAGTTCCACCGTATGCATGGGCATGGGTGATTTTATCTTCGCCCCGGCCGGGGATATTAACTAAAGAGTCTCTCGGGATGCTGGTAGTCTTAACTGTTTTTTCATCTTTATTAAATGTAGCAAGCACCATTGCATCCGTGCGGCCTTCCAGGTTGGAGCCGTCTCTGTCATCAACCCCCATAATCAGGACGGAAAAGTTATCTTCCTGCAGGTCAACGGCTTCCGTACGCAGATCTGATTTTTCGCCGCGTTCGAGCTCTTCCTGAGTATCAGCGGTAACGCTGCTGAGCTGGATAAGGAAATAGCCGGCTGCAACCGCTACGGCTAATACTCCAAGTATTCCGAGGAGACCGAAAATTTTAATTATTCTCCGGCGGCGGCGTACCTTTTTATTTCGACGCTGGAGTCTTGTTTGTTCATGTATATCTGCCATTTAGTTAATTGCTCCCTCACATATGATGTTCTAGTATTTTCCCAAGCGGTTGTATAGATGGAGCTTCCTTATGAATGTCTACTCAAGGCCTGTGCTCCTTTACGGCTTTTTTACGGCAAACAGCCACTTCTCTTTATTCTACAGAAAGACCTTCAGATAGTAAATATGGGATATGTATATTCAATTTCCTCTATGTAAGACGCTGTAACAAAACAATAGTTACAAAAAAAGAATAATCCTTTTTTTAGAGAAAGGATTATTCAAGCGTTCGTTCAAGAAAAGCGGTATTTCCTTCTTTAACCTCTGCCTGACCGTTGGATAGTTCAGTGATCCAGGCGGTAAAGGTTTCTGTTTCTGCCGCCGCCACATACGTATCTATATGCACGTTTTCCTCGTAGCGGATGTCCTTCAGCTGATAGGAGGAGCGGCGGATATCGTTTTCGATTTTTCCAAGCAGGGTGTAATCCGCCGTTACGGTCATAATCTGCGTGCGGATGCGTTCGACAACACCGACAGCCGTGATGGCCTCGGTAACAGATGAGCCGTAGGCACGGATTAAGCCGCCGGCGCCAAGCTTGATGCCTCCGAAATATCTGGTCACGACGACGACCGTGTTTTTCAGCTTCTGCTTTTTCAGGACGTCGAGCATGGGGACACCGGCCGTGCCGCTTGGCTCTCCGTCGTCATTTGCTTTTTGGATGTGATCCTGCTCGCCGATAAGATAGGCCGAACAGTTATGATTGGCATTTTTATGCTCCTTTTTAACCTCTTCAATAAAAGACTGCGCCTCTTCTTCTGTGTAGGCTCGCCGGACGAAAGTAATAAACCGGGATTTCTGGATAACGATTTCGTGGGTTCCGGGCTGTTTAACGGTGTAATAAGATGTAAGCATATGGTAACTCCTTCTAGTTATGTCATCACACTATAATCATATTGTAAAACAACGTAAAAATAATAAATGTTATGATTTATAAAGACATTTTACGAGAATGTTAATAAAATAGGAACAAATTATTTTTTTAAAACCTGTAATAGGTAATTCAGAATGTGCTAAACTAATCATAGCAAAGCGTTATTTCTTTAAAGGCCAAAAAGCCCGGATGGAAACGCGCAGGCTAAAAAATCATTCTTTCCCCCTTGGAATACATTAGGTAAAGGATGTAAAAAGGGTGAGGGGTATCCTTGGTATGGAAACCTGCTTTAGATGAAGTAGTAAAGAAAATGCTCGGTACTGTGGACCTAAGCAAACGCCAGCTTTTTGATATCGGCGAGCAGTCGCGGTCCGAATTTGACGCATTGAATGATGAATTAAGAGAGATAAAGAAAAAAGTAGCAGCAACGATTGAAGCTTCGGACAAAATGGAAATCCGTGCCCGTATTGCAAGAAACAGATTAGCGCAGATGAGCCGGACTTTCAAGGAATACAGCGACAAAGATGTCCAGAATGCCTATGAGAAAGCAAATGCTCTTCAGGTAGAGCTTGCGGTTGTGCGCCAGGAAGAGAAGCAGCTGCGGGAGCGGCGCGATTACATTGAACGCCGGCTCGTGCTTCTTCAGGAACAGATTGGCAAAGCCGAAACGCTCATTCACCAGGTATCGGTCGTGTATAACTTTTTGGACGGAGATTTAAAAGATGTTGGGGAACTGGTGGCAAACGCGAAAGAGAAACAGCGTTTCAGCTTAAAAATTATTGAAGCACAGGAAGAAGAAAGAAAAAAAGTCGCCCGGGAGATTCATGACGGACCGGCGCAGATGCTGGCAAACGTCATGCTGCGCTCCGAGCTTGTCGAGCGCGTGTATAACGATAAGGGCATTGAACCTGCTCTTGAGGAAATAAGGGATGTGCGTTACCTGATCCAGGACAGTCTGGCAGAGGTGAGGCGCATCATTTATGACCTCCGTCCGATGGCACTCGATGATCTCGGCCTGGTTCCGGCCCTGCGGAAATACCTGCAGACGGTGGAGGAACGCACCGGCATGACGATCTATTTCCGGGAGCTCAGCACAGCGCTGCGGCTTCCCCCGCATGTGGAAATCGCGTTATTCCGCTTAATTCAGGAAGCCGTGCAGAACACGTCAAAGCATGCAGAAGCGGACATGGTCCGCGTCAATCTTGAAGTGAGAAACGATTTTGTGACCGCTTTAATTAAAGATAACGGCAAAGGATTTGAAACAGAAAAGTCAAAGGAAAATTCATTTGGCATTGTCGGCATGAAAGAAAGAGTACTGGCCCTTAACGGGGAAATGCGCGTTCAGTCGGAACCTGGAAAAGGAACCACGGTGATCATTAAGATACCGCTGGAATGAAAAGTTAATAAAATGAGCGGCTGAAACATGCTGGACACATAGTTCTACTAGACTATGCCGAGGTATGTATTCGAAAGGATGAATGTGATGATACAAGAGCATATTAAATTAGTATTAATAGACGACCACCAGCTGTTCCGCGAAGGTGTAAAGCGAATTTTAAACATGGAAGATAATTTTGAAGTAGTCGGAGAAGGCGATGACGGCGAACAGGCCGTTGCGCTTGTCGAAGAAAACGAACCGGACGTTGTGCTGATGGACATTAACATGCCTAACATTAACGGCGTAGAGGCGACCAGACAGCTTCTCGACCGCTTCCCAAAAGTGAAAGTCCTGATCCTTTCGATTCATGACGATGAAACATACGTTACCCACGTCCTGAAATCAGGAGCTTCCGGCTACCTGCTCAAGGAAATGGATGCTGATGCGCTGATTGAAGCCGTAAAAGTAGTCGGATCCGGGGGCGCCTATATTCATCCAAAGGTCACCCAGAACCTGATTAAGGAATACCGCCGCCTGGCCCTTGGCACAGAAGGCGAAATGGAGCCGGAGGAAATCGGCTACCGGGAAGTGGAATACCGCAAGCCGCTTCATATCCTGACAAGACGCGAGTGCGAAGTGCTTCAGCTGATGACAGACGGCTACAGCAACCGCATGATCGGAGAAGCGCTCTATATCAGTGAAAAAACGGTGAAAAACCACGTAAGTAATATTCTGCAGAAAATGAACGTAAATGACCGTACCCAGGCCGTGGTCGAAGCCATCAAAAAAGGCTGGGTTAAAGTCAGATAAGGCAGACGCTATAAAGAAAAGGAAGCCGGAGGTGTCATGCATCTTCGGCTTTTCTTATCCTGCCGGAAAGAAATTCCATTCTATAATAAAGCGAGGAACGAGTATGCCGCAGATTGCAATTGTTACTGACAGCACGGCCTATTTGGCCGATGACGTAAGAGAGGCCCATCACATCTCCGTGATTCCATTAAGTGTTGTATTTGGAGAAGACGCCTACCGGGAAGAAATAGATATTTCCAAAGATGACTTTCTGGAGAAAATGAAAAACGCAGACAGCCTTCCGACGACCTCCCAGCCGCCTATCGGCGAATTTACGGCCCTTTTTGAAGAGCTCAGTAAGGAATATGAAGCCATTATTTCCATCCATTTGTCCAGCGGTATCAGCGGTACGTACCAGACCGCCTGTGCTGCCGCAGAGCAGGTGAGCGATAAAGTGGAAGTATACTGCTTTGATTCGGAAATCAGCTGTATGCCGCAGGGCTTCTATGCGATCCGCGCGGCGGAGATGAGCGAAGCCGGTCACACGGTGGATGAAATTCTTGATGTGCTTTCCGATATGAGAAAGCGCACGAAGGCGTATTTTGTCGTCGATAACTTAAACCACCTTCACCGCGGCGGCCGCCTGACCGGCGCCCAGGCGATTGTAGGCAGCCTGCTGCAGATTAAGCCTGTACTTCAAATGAAAGATACAAAAATTGTCCCATTTGAGAAAGTGCGGACTGCGAAAAAAGCAATTGCCCGTATTTATGATATTTTTGCCGATGATGTTAAAAACAGTGCCTCGGTCCAGGCGACGGTGATTCATTCCAACCGCCCGGAAAAAGCAGAGCAGATAAAAGAAGAACTTTCCCAGGCCCATCCGCAGGCGGACATTGTGGTCAGTGAGTTCGGACCGGTCATCGCTACCCACCTCGGCGAAGGCGCTCTCGCGCTTGGCTGGTACAGCAGGTAATAAAAAGCGGCAGGCACCCGTCTGCTGCTTTCCTCATATAAACCCCTTAAAGGAGTGACCCCCGATACGTATCCATTCATTTCTCTCCACATCAGGAGAAACACGCTACATTCCCGTATATAAAGATCCCTCGGCTCCAAGAAGTATAGATAGTTTACCTGCGGTGTCCACGATAAAAGCGGACGCTGATTTTAACCATCCTTTCTATAACGAAATCTGCACGCGTCTGGCTGGACGCGATCTTCTGCTGGAGGAAATCGGCGAACCGCTGGAGATTCTGCTTCCCTTTCTACAGGCAGGGCATGTGGTGATGCGCCCCGGCTTATCGAAATCGAAGAAAAGCTGGCTCTGCCACCGCTGTCTGGAAAGCGATCCCGGATTGTTTGCAGCATTTTCCTGCGCCCGCTGCGGGCAGACCTGCACATACTGCCGCATCTGCCTGGAAATGGGGCGGATAGACACGTGCGGGGTACTGTTTTCCTGGAACGGCAGGGCACCGCTTCCCGAAGGCAGCGCCTCTCTGCAGTGGCAGGGGGAGCTCTCTTCGGGCCAGCAGAAAGCATCCGACGAGCTGTGCCGGGCCATTGCGAATGGCACGGAGCTGCTTATCTGGGCCGTCTGCGGCGCAGGGAAAACAGAAATCCTTTTCCGGGGCATCGAAGACGCCTGTCTCGACCGCAGGCGGGTCCTTCTGACGACACCTCGTGCCGATGTAGTAATGGAGCTTCTCCCACGGATCCGGGCAGCTTTTCCGGGGCTGATCGTGAAAGGCCTCTACGGCGGCAGTGAAGAGCGCTTCGGCTACGCTGATATTCACATAGCCACCACCCATCAGACGAGACGGTTCCGTGATGCCTTTGACGTGGTTATTATTGATGAAATTGATGCGTTTCCCTTCTCCTACGATCCCTCTCTTAAGCAGGCAGTCGACAAGGCAGCCAAACCCGGCGCCGCCAGGATTTATTTAACCGCCACCCCCTCCAGGCAGTTAAAAAAACAGGCGCGGGACGGGGAGCTTCCCTTTATACAAATCCCGCGCCGCTATCACGATTATCCCCTTCCCGTACCAACGCTCAAATGGATAGGGAATTGGAAAAAAGCATTAAAAAAAGACCGGATGCCGCCGGCACTGCTCGCCTGGTGCGAAAAAAAGACAGCCGCCGGTGTACCGGTATTTGTCTTTGTCTCTTCTGTCGAACAGGCAGAAACAGCGGCAAGGCTGCTTGCAGAAAAATGGGAAGGGACGATCGGCGTGCACGCCGCAGATCCGCTGCGCCACGAAAAAATCCAGCTGTTCCGCGATAAAAAAGTGCCGATTTTAGTGACGACGACCATTCTGGAACGCGGCGTTACGATCAAAGGGGCAGAAGCGGCAGTGCTCGGCGCCGAAGAAAATATATTTGACGAAAAAGCGCTTGTGCAGATTGCCGGAAGGGTGGGGAGAAGCAGCGACCAGCCGGATGGGGACGTGATGTATTTTCATTATGGAAAAACGACCGCGATGCTGGAGGCGGTCCGTCATATTCAGACGATGAACAAACAAGGGGGCACTGCACATGGGGAGTAAGCGCCGCTGTTTATACTGTATGGAACCAAGGCAGGAGCAGCTCTCCTGGCATGGTCTGATCAGCCGCGCCAATGACCCGGTCTGTCCGGACTGCCGGCATTATTTACGATGCTGACGTCCCGGGACTGCCGGATCTGCGGCCGGGAAAAAGATGAACAAAGCGCATCGTTTTTTCAGGATACTTGCTGCGGCGACTGCGTAGCGTGGGGAGAAAAAGACTTAGGACGTGCTCTAGATCATAATATTTCCCTGTATCGGTATGATGAAGCCATGCAAAAGTGGATGGCACGCTGGAAATACCGCGGGGATCCGGCGCTTACAGCTGTGTTTCAAAAAGAATGGGTTCAGACCTGGCGGCGCTCTTACACTTCCTGGAAGGTGATGGCACTGCCTGCCGGTCCCGGCAGAACACAGGAAAGAGGCTTCAATCAGGCCGTCCTGCTGGCGGATCTGCTGCCTTTGATTAGGCTGAACGGACTAGAAAAAAAAGATGAGCCGAAAAAACAGAGCAAAAGTACTAAAAATCAAAGAGAAAGCCTGTCCTATCAACCTTTTTATATGAGTAATCAGGAAAATATTAGATTTGATGGTGAAAAAATTCTGCTCGTGGACGATATATATACTACAGGGACCACCGTCAGAAAAGCAGCGTCTGTTCTGCGGAGTGCGGGAGCGGAGCGGGTTGCTTCATTTACGCTTGCACGAAGTACGGGTACCCTTTCCAGAAAAGAGGAGAACGCCCAATGAACCAGCTTGAAAACTGCAGCGTCTGCGAGCAGCTTTATGTACGAACCGTACGGGACATCTGCCCGTCCTGTTATAAAAAACGGGAGGATCGGTTCCAGGCCGTCTATCAATTTATTCGTAAAAAGCAGAACCGCCAGGCCACGATGGCCGATATTTCCGAAGCCGTTGACGTAGAGGAAAAGGAAATTATTCAATTTATTAAAGAAGGCAGACTGGAGCTGAAATCTTTCCCACAGCTGTTTTACCCGTGTGCGTCCTGCGGGACCGGTATCCGTGAAGGAAAAATCTGTACGGACTGCCATAATCGTCTTAAAGCGGACCTGGATCAGGAAACATACGAACAAAAGCGTACAGAACAGCTTCGGGAAGAGCGATCCAACATTTACCGGTCGAAATCAGTCCGGTAGTCATGTAATAATAGAAAAAACAACCGATATAAGAAAGACAGCAGTACAGATCGGACTTGTCAGAGGAGGCAGCAGCCATGAAAATCAATCCAAGCGGACCTATTAACAACCCGTATCAAAAAACGGTAAAAGCGCAGGCATCGGAACAGGCCGCGCCGCAGAAGACCGATAAACTGGAAATTTCAAAGGAAGCCAAGGATATGTTAAACAGCGATAAAATTGATCCGGCCCGCCAGGCAAAGGTGGACGCATTGAAGAGTAAAGTAGAAAGCGGCGACTATAAAATTGATGCCGAAGAAACCGCCAGAAAATTTTATGATTTTTGGACAAAGCAGTAACGGGCAGTAGAGAAGGGGAGAAATCAGAATGTCGGTGACAACATTAGTAGCACATATGGAAGAACTGGCCGTCCTGCATGAGCGGCTGTACGAGCTGAGCCTGGAAAAAACAGAACTGCTGAAAAACAATGAAGCCAAACAGCTCCAGGAGCTTGTAAAAAAAGAAGTGCTCTGCATCCGTGAGGTAGAAAAAGTGGAAACGGTCCGCGCCGAAGAAGCGGAAACGGTGGCCGGTGAATACGCGGCAGATGAGGTGACGATCCGCAGCCTGCTGACGGTTCTGCCCGAGGGCGTTCAGTCTGAGCTCCGGCAGCTGCAGGCACGACTCGGTGAAACGATTCAAAAGCTCCAGCAGCAGCAGGAACTAAACCGTGCGCTTCTGGCTGATTCTCTTTATTTTCTGCAGAAAAATATGGAATGGATGCGTCCGGCAGCGGACCAGTCCCGTTACACTCCGCCCGGTCAGAAAAACCAGACGCAGGCGTATTCATTTTTTGATTCAAAGGCGTAAACGCCATACTTAAGGGAGGTGTCATGTATGTATTCTACGTTTCATGGACTAGAAACAGCCAAGCGGGCGATGACTGCTCAGCAGTCGGCACTCCAGACGACAGGTCATAATATTGCCAATGCCAATACTCCGGGATACACCCGGCAGCGGGTCACAATGGAAGCCGCACAGGCGTTTCCGAAAGCCGCGATGAATGCCCCAATGATTGCAGGACAGATGGGAACAGGGGTGCACACACCATTTGTAGAACGGATTCGCGAGCAGTACCTGGACGTGCAGTTCCGTACGGAAACGAGCAAAACCGAATATTGGAGCACGCATACGAGCGCGATGGAACGGATGGAGGACATCATGAACGAGCCTTCCGAACACGGTCTTTCCAACTCTGTTACCCAGTTCTGGGAAGCAGCTCAGGATGTGTCCGTGCAGCCGGAGGATGCGGGTGCCCGTTCGGTTATGCGTCAGCGCGGCGAATCACTCGCGGAGACGTTCCGCTACATAGGAGATTCCCTTCAGGCTAATAAGCTGGACGTGCGCACAGAGCTTGATATTACCGAAAAAAACGTCAACTCACTGCTATCGCGTATTAATGAAGTGAACACTCAGATTGGAAAAGTCGAGCCCCACGGCCAGATTCCTAATGATTTGTACGACGTGCGCGACAATCTCGTCGATGAACTCTCAGGCATGCTTTCGATAGAAGTGGTACGCAACGAAGGCGGATCGAATGCGATGGCTGCCGCAGAAGGTAAAATGAACATTTATGCGACAGACGGAGAAGGCACCAGGCTGTTTACGCTCGTGGACGGCCAGGCTGATGCGTTTAAGCAGATGGCGGTAACGACGAATCCGGATCAGCAGCATGATCCAATTGACTCACTTTCCTTTACGTGGGCTAATGCCCAGTCCGGCACCGAGCCGGAAAACGCGGGGGACCCTGGAGCGGTGGCGGTGCTGAACAGCGACGGCAAGCTCAAGGCACTCGTGGAAACATACGGATACGTGGATCCAGCGACAAATGAAGCAAAAGGCACCTACCCGGACATGATGAATAACCTGGACGTGATGGCAGAAACCTTTATGACCGCGTTTAACGACGTGCATGAGGCAGGCTGGAACCTGCAGGATATTGAAAACAAAACAAAAGGCGACGATATTGCATTTTTTACAATTCAGCAGGATCGTGCCGAACTGGGAGCCGCGCGCTCTATCAGTCTCAGCTCTGAAATCAAAGGCAACCTGGACCTGATTGCAGCGGCTTCTCCAGCAGCAAATGCGGATGGAGCGATCGCCTACAGCGGGGACGGCTCCAACGCCCGGGAACTGGCAGCGTTAAAGAACGTTAAGCTCGGTTTCGGCGAGGGACCGAACACGACGATTCAAAGCTTTTATCAGGGAGTAATCGGAGAGATGGCGGTCAAAATTTCCGAAGCCGGCCAGAAGGCAAATACCTCCGACTCCCTTCGTTCGAGCGCAGACAACCGCCGCATGCAGGTAAGCAGCGTGTCGCTTGATGAAGAAATGGTCAGCATGATTCAGTTCCAGCACGCCTACAACGCGGCTGCGAGAAATATTACATCGGTGGATGAAATGCTCGACCGGATCATTAATAACATGGGACTTGTCGGCAGATAACCGCAGAAAAGAGGAACGCGTATGAGAGTTACACAAGGGATGCTGGCCCAGCAGTCGCTGCGCCACGTGACTCAGAACTATAAAAACTTAAGCGAGATGCAGAACCAGCTTTCCACCGGCAAAAAAATCTCGCGTCCGTCCCAGGATCCGGTCGTCGCCGTAAACGGCATGCGCTACCGGGCTCAGGTGGCGGAGGTGGAGCAGTTCCAGCGCAACGTCCAGGAAGCCCATACGTGGATGGATGCGGGGGATACGGCCTTAGGGGAAGCCACGCAGGTGCTGCAGCGGCTGAAGGAACTAACGACGCAGGCGGCAAACGATACGTATGAAGCCAGTGAGCGTGGTAATATTGCTAAAGAAGTCAAGCAGCTGAAAGAACATATGGCGACGATGGCCAACACGTCCATCAATGGAAAATACATTTTTAACGGCACGGACACAAACAACGCTCCGGTCGATTCCGCCAGACTTGGTATGGCAGCAGATGATATGTTTACAATGGATGCAGAGGAATTGGAATCGCTCAGCGTTAATATAGACGGAGCTGTCTACAGTAACGCAGCCCGACTGGATGATGATACGATTCAGTTTACGAACGATGCTGACGAAATCGTTACCTTCACCCGGACCGATGACGGAATGGAGCTGAACGTGAACGGCACTGCTGCAGAACCAGACGCAGCTTTTGTATATGATGAGAGTGCGTTATCTATGAATCAGGACCGGGTGAATATTGAGCTGCTTCATGATACAATGATGCCAGTGAACATTTCACCGGACAGCGTTTTTAACCAGGAGCTGTTTGCCGATCTGGAGCGGCTCGAGCGGACACTGAGCAATCCGGATGCCGGATCTTCCGATATTGAGGGTTTTTTATCGAAAATAGATACCCATATGAATAACACGGTGAACGAACGGGCAGAGCTTGGAGCACGTACGAACCGGATTGAAATGATGGAGAATCGTCTGGGAAACCAGGAGCTGATCGCCGAGAAAGTCATGAGCAAAAACGAAGACGTGGATCTGGAAAAGACAATTATTGAACTGATGCTGCTCGAGAACGTGCATCAGGCCTCTCTTTCCGCGGGTGCAAGAATTATTCAGCCATCGCTAATGGATTTTCTTCGTTAAAAAGAAAAGCGGGTTGGGAACAGGACCTGCTTTTCTTTTTTTATTTTATAAAGGGGGAATAAAAAAATGAACATACATACGAAATACAGCGGCACAGTAACGATTTCACCCAAGGATAAATTTATTTTCGAGCATGGTCTCCCGGGCTTTGAGGAAGAAAAAGAATTTGCGCTGCTGCCATTTGACGAATCAGGACTTTTATATGTGTTACAATCAATTACAAGAGCTCAGGTGGCACTGGTTATTACCGATCCATTTCCATTTTTTAAGGACTATGAGATTATGCTGAACGATTCACAGACGGTGGAGCTGGAAGCGGAAAGCCAGAAAGATATAGCTGTATTTGCGGTATTGACCGTGCAGGAGCCGTTTCACGAAACGACCGCCAACCTGCAGGCACCCGTTGTGCTGAACCCGGCTAAGCAGAAAGGCAGACAGATAATTCTGCCGGAAGCGGCATACCGTACGAAGCACAAGCTGTTTCCCAATGCCCCGCAGACGGTTTCTGCCGAGAGTGGAGGACGGTAAATGCTTATATTGACGAGGAAAAAAGACCAGACGATTAAAATCGGCGACGACATTGAAATTACCATTACCGCTGTGGAAGGGGAGCAGGTAAAGGTAGGCATAAGTGCCCCTAAACATGTCGAAATTCACCGAAAAGAAGTGTACGAAATGATTCAAAAAGAAAACAATCAGGCATCTAATGTTGATGTATCAATGCTTTCACAAATTTCGGAATTAATGAAAAAAAACAAAAAATAAGCCAAACCTCCTTTTTTTGTAGCAAAAGTCTCATTAATTTATCAAATTACTAAAAATTTCTTGATGCCTAAAAGTATATTACGCTATAATGTATGTCAAAAGAACCACGACAAATAATGCTTTTGACGTTCTACCTAAGCGAACACAAGGTCTTTTGGTTCGTTGTAAGAAAAGGTGTTCCGAGATAAAATTTGAAAGAATGATCATCATTAGTAAACATAGGGGATAAAAGAAGAGAAAACCGCTTGCATTAACGGCTACATACAATTATAGAGAGAATAGGGCAGCAAGGGGCAGCTTGGTGGAAGTGTAATCATTTACCTGCAAGAAAAAATCACACTTTCAGAGATAGTTCAGGAGGAATACATAATGCCAAAAATGCTTAGACGTAAAGGTCCGGTCCACCGCCGGCCGGTATTGTTTATTGATACCTCCGGTGAAGCCATGGTAAGACGTGCGGTGGCTTATATGGGAAAAGCAGTCGAAGCGGAAACGCCGGAGTCTCTTTCTCTCTTAACACAGGAAGGAATCGCTAGAGACACGGTCTACTGTGCCGAATGCGAAAACACAGATCTGCTGGAACTTATGGAAAAGGTGGCCGAAATGGGGCTGCCGGTCAGGCTCGGCGTCAACGTGTCGTCCGTGGACTCGCACCTGCTTGAATATTTAATGAGCAAGGACGTATCTATTATGATGGCAGCAGACCGCCCGATGAAGGAATGGTGTGATCAGTTTGAAAAAGCGGAAGCCTTTCAGACGTATATGGATCCATACTTTCAGCCGTACTTTATGGAACGTTACCGCAGTCTCCACCGCCAGCAGGAGCAGCCGAAGGAGCAGCAGATGCAGCTCGAAAGCGATAAAGCCAGAGCGGTCCTCTCGGATGCGGAGATTCGCATTCTCGAGAAGATCATCGAAGGCAAAAGTAACCGCCGCATCGCGGAAGAATGCTACCTGGCAGTGGCGACCGTCAACAACCATGTGAGCCACTTAACAAAGAAAATGAAAGCAAACGATCGCACGCATACAATTAAGCGGGCGATCGAGGAAGGCTGGATCAGCATCACCCAGTCTCCTGATTCCAAACGTTACTAAAAACCACATAACGAAACCCCCGGAGCAACGCCATGCGTCCGGGGGTTTTTCGTTTCATCTAAGTACGGTGCGGTTTCAACCGATATCGGTGAAATGAGACATGCAGTGGCTCGTACGAAGCAGCTGCTGCTGAATCGAATACGCGCTGACCTCTGTCGGCATCGTAGAATGGTCACGGAATTCAATCAAGCCTTCCGTTTTTGCGTTGCGAACGTGGAAGTAGAACAGCCAGACGTTATCGGGAGAACGCTGGGAATGAATTGGAAAAGCAAAAATACGACGTTTTTCGTCTATAGAATAGGTTTGCGTCGATAAAGCCGGTAAGGTGCTTGACCGCGTCTCCCCGCCCCTTTAAGGAAGAGCCGTTTTCGAGGCAGGCATGGCTGATAATCGCAGCCGGTGTCTGCTTAACAAAATACAAGGTGCCGCCCTCCTCCCGTACAACAGCCTTTGCTTCCCCTCGAAGCAAGGCTCAATCGCCTGGGCTGTCGTAATCTGATACGTGTTTAGAATGTCCTGTAATGTTTTCTCCAAGTTCTTTTATCCCCTTTTAAAGTATTGCGTCCGCAAAGCCCGCTGCTCCGCGGTCACAAGACTAAATTACCATAATAAGGATAGGTCGTCCACCGATTTCAGGAGTATATACCTAATCGGCATAAAATTTCTTAAAAAAGTATTAAACATATAAAAACCTCTGCCGATATAAACAGTGTAAGCAGGAAAGACACCCGGTCAGCGATCGTAGCCGGTGTCCAAATGCCTTACATAAACGCTCTACAAGGACGTGGAGTAAAAAACAATATGGAGGTTTTATATTATGATTATCAACACAAACGTTAGTGCGATGAACGCTCACCGTCAACTCGGAGCAAACCAGGCAAACATGCAGAACTCAATGGAAAAATTGTCTTCCGGTTCAAGAATTAACAAAGCCGGCGATGATGCAGCAGGTCTTGCAATTTCCGAAAAAATGCGTGCCCAGGTTAAAGGCTTAGACCAGGCAAGCCGTAACGCGCAGGATGGTATCTCGATGATTCAAACAGCTGAAGGTGCTCTTAATGAAACGCATGATATTCTGCAGCGTATGAGAGAACTGGCAGTGCAGGCTTCTAACGATACAAACGTTGATCAGGATCGAGATGCTTTACAAAATGAGTTTAAGGAATTAGGAAATGAAATTGAAAGAATTAAGGATAACACTCAATTTAACAAGCAAAATCTCTTAGATGGTACTGCAGGAGCAAGTGGAACTGTTAGTATCCAAGTTGGAGCTAACGCTGCAGAAATCACTGAACTTGATTTTACCACGTCTGGAGTTAACTTATCTGGAACAGTAAGTGGTATCCAAGCTCAAGATATCTCTACATTTAGTGGAGCACAAGCAGCAATTACAGAAGTTGAAGATAAAATTAAAACAGTTTCTGAGGGACGTTCTTATCTTGGGGCTATGCAGAATCGATTAGATTACACTATCACTAACCTTGACAATGCTTCAGAAAATCTTTCAGCAGCAGAATCTCGTGTTAGAGACGTAGACATGGCAAAAGAAATGATGGAAATGACTAAAAATAACATTCTTTCCCAAGCTTCTCAATCGATGCTTGCTCAGGCAAATCAGCAGCCTCAATCAGTACTACAGTTGCTTGGATAGTAGTTTTAAAAAAGAAGACTTCGATGAAGTCTTCTTTTTTTTATTTCGTATTAATAATAGTTAATGTTCCTTTATAATTGCACAGATTAAACCGATACTAATTATAAAGGTATGATTAAAGGGAGGTACATAATGAAATTTGTTATTCAAAGAAAAGTCTATGAGTTTAACAATAAAAGTGAAGCATTACAGTCTATGACAGATTTAGTTAATAATGAATTAAAAAATAAAGGTTATTATTTTAGTCATTTTAATGTCGATAATACATCTGTCTTTGATAGTTATGAACAGTACTTTGAAGAAAATTTTCAATCGGTTGAAAGAGTTGAAGCTGTTTTTAAAACTGCTTCTGAATTTGTCATTGAATCATTACATTCAATGGAAAGCTATGTAGAACGGTTATTACCAGAAATTAAAATTTTTGTGGAGGAACTTTACAGTAGTGAAGCAGATATTGGATCAAATAAGACTCTTCAGTTATTAGAAGGCATTCAATGGATACATAGAGTCATAAAAAATATAGATCAATTAGAAGTGCGTCCTAAAGATTGGAATAACTTACTGATTTCAGTTACAAGTTTAGAAATGGTTGTGAAAAACATGGAAGAAGTATTTAAGAATCAAGATACGATTGTCTTTGCCGATGTACTGCAATATGAAATCGAACCATTATTAATTGATATTCAAAACAAGCAGCAACAATTATCAATGAAGCTGGAGCTAGAAATGGTACAAATTGAAAATATCAATTATCTTAGAAAAATTTCCCGGAAGTTAGAAAAGTACGAAAGACCACTATAAAAATAATGAGGTGTAAATGTGGTTAATTCTAAAAAAGATCTTCCAACTTTAACTATAAAGAACGATGGACGCATACTTTATTTGCACAGTAAATACGATCCTATTCAAGAAGCTGTAAAACTTGTTAAGCAGTATTCTGAAGAATTAAACGAAAAGAAAAATGTATTTTTTTACGGAATAGGGTTAGGATATCATATCGAGGCGATTAGAAAGCAATATCCACATATTTCTATAACATTGTATGAACCAAACGTTGATGTTTTCCAATGTCTTATGGAAACTAAATTAATTAAAAATTTAGCTGATAAAGCTATAAAAGATTTATTTGTGGAAACTTCTGAAGAAAATAGAAATCAATTCCTTCGTAATTTTGCAATGGAAGTAAATGACGACGTTCTTTTGATTACTCTACCAAGTTATGAGCGGATATTTAAGGATGAAAACAAGAAATTTATGGAAATATTTACTGATGAGCTCAAAAATAAAAGAATGAATCTACGAACAAGCTTTGCTTATGAACAGCGCTGGACTATAAATAGTTTGATGAATTTAAAAGAAACAATGCAAACACCAAATATTTTACATATTGAAAACAAACATATATTTCAAGGAAAACCGGCTATTATTGTTGCAGCAGGTCCATCTTTGAATGAAGAGTTAGAGCATCTTAAGCATATTAAAATGAATGGACTTGCCTATATTTTTTCTGTAGGTTCTGCTATTAATACATTAGTAGATTATGATATTTACCCTGATGCTGCATGTACGTATGATCCTCAATCCCACAATTATAAAGTTTTTGAGAAAACTGTCACCAAACAGGCGGATTGGGAAATCCCTATGATATACGGGACGAGCGTTGGTTTTGAAACAATTCAAAAATACAGGGGATCCAAAGCACATATGATCACCAGCCAGGATATGGTATCTTCTTATTTTTATCAGCAGGACAGGCAAAATGAATTAGTGAAAGTGTCAGACGCGCCTTCTATAGCTGTAGTAACCACAGAATTGTTAAATAGTCTGGAATGCGACCCAATTATCTTTGTTGGACAAAATTTTGCTTATTTAAATAATTCCCATTACGCACAGGGGATTGAATATGAAGGAATCTCAAATGCTGTCTCTGAAAAAATTCTGAATAAATCGATAACTGTAGAAAACGTTCAAGGAGAATTTATATTAACAAATGAAGGTTTTTTAAAGATGAAGATGCAAATGGAGCGGGTGATCGAGGCCTTTCAAAAGATAAATAATTGTACGTTTATTAATACAACTCAGGGCGGGGCAAGAATTGACGGAACAACATTTTTATCTTTGCAGCAAGTAATCAAACGTGAATTAACTGAAAAGCAGATTGTTGTAAACTGGTACGATTTTTTGGAAGCACCTTTAAAGCCATATGAATTTATGAGTAAAAAAGGGGAAATGGATGAGAGTTTGAAGGAATTAATCGTTATCATTGACCATTTGCAGCAAATTACAAGACAAATAAAGAAATTAATTGATGCTCAGTCGATTCAATTGATACATGATCTATTTAGCAAATTTGATAAATTGCTTAAGAAGCTTAAAAATTTAGATTTTTACAAAGTGTTTATTCTGCCCATGATACGTGTTCAAAATGAAGTGACAGCTAAACAAGTAGAGGAATTTCGATTTGAACAGGATACATTTAAAAAGGGAGAAAAAATGGTAAAGGTATTCTCGAACTACTTTAACCACATTGAACAAGTTCTTGAGATGGTAGTACCTGTTTATAATAATGTGATGACAGAAATTGAAGAAGAATCCGAAAGAATATAATTGGAAATGAGTTGAGAATTTAGTGGATATTATAAATAAAACTATTTTAATAACAGGTGGTACTGGTTCATTTGGGAAAATGTTTGTTGCCCGGATTCTAAAGCTGGATGTAAAAAAAGTGATTGTTTTTAGTAGAGATGAACTAAAACAATATGAAATGGCCCAGGAATTTTCGGATACACGACTCCGTTTTTTTAGGTGATGTTAGAGATAAAGAACGTCTTTATCGTGCCTTCGATGGTGTGGATATTGTAGTCCATGCTGCGGCTATGAAACATGTAGAGGCTTGTGAGTATAATCCATTTGAAGCTGTAAAGACGAATATAAATGGTGCTCAAAATATAATTGAAGCTGCAATCGATCGAGGTGTTAACCGAGTTATTGCATTAAGTACAGATAAAGCTTGCAGTCCGGTAAACTTATATGGCGCAACAAAACTGGCCTCAGATAAACTTTTTGTTGCCGCTAACTCCTATGTTGGCGAGAAAGATACTAAGTTCGCAGTGGTGCGGTACGGTAATGTTGTTGGAAGTCGAGGAAGTGTCGTTCCTTTCTTCAAAAAGATTAGGCATACCGGTACCGTGCCAATTACTGATGAGCGGATGACAAGATTCTGGATTACTCTGGAGCATGGTGTACAATTTGTGTTAGACAGCCTTAAGCGTATGCATGGAGGAGAGACCTTTGTACCGAAAATTCCCAGTATGAAAGTGATAGACCTTGCGCAGGCTGTTGCACCGGAATGTAAAATTGAAGTAGTAGGTATCAGACCTGGAGAAAAATTACACGAAGCTATGATTACTGAGGACGATGCAAGGCGTACGTTAGAATATGATACGTATTACGTTATCCAGCCTGAATTCCCTTGGTGGAGAAATGAAAATGGAATAGATGGAAAACCTGTTTCTGAAGGATTTGGTTACATTAGTAATATTAATGAGGAGTGGCTGTCTGTCGAAGACTTACAATTATTAATAGAAGATAAAGAAACTATTAAAAAATAAAGTGAGTAAAAATTTGGAGATGGTTTGATGAATTTTAATAGTGATGAGGAAATTAAGCCTATTCGCGAAGCTTATCTCCCTTACGGTAAGCAATGGATAGATGATAAAGATATACAAGCCGTTATCGACGTATTAAAGAGTGATTATTTAACAACAGGACCTGCTGTCAAAAAGTTTGAAGAGTTATTTGCACACTATGTAGGGGCAAAATATGCTGTTTCTTATTCAAGTGGGACGGCTGCTTTACACGGTGCTTGTTTTGCAGCTGATATTGGTGTTGGTGATGAAGTTATTACGACACCAATGACTTTTGCAGCAAGCGCAAATTGTGTATTATATCAAAGTGCGAGGCCTGTTTTTGCCGATATTTGTGAAGATACTTATAATATAGACCCGGTTAAAGTAAAAGAACTTATTAATGATAAGACAAAAGCGATTATTCCTGTAGACTTCACTGGTCAACCAGTCAACTTAGACGAAATCAACAAAATAGCGAAGGATCATAACCTTATTGTCATTGAAGACGCAGCTCATGCTGTTGGAGCAGTCTACAAAGATCACAAAATTGGGGCCATCAGTGATATGACCATGTTCAGTCTTCATCCTGTCAAGCATATTACGACGGGTGAGGGTGGCATGATTACGACAGATAATAAAGAGTACTATGAGAAACTGCTGCAATTTCGTTCTCATGGAATTACCCGTGATCCAGATAAACTAATCGAAAATGATGGTCCATGGTACTACGAAATGCAATTTTTAGGATATAACTATCGAATGACCGATATCCAGGCAGCTCTTGGAATGAGCCAGTTGGAAAAGCTGGATGAATTTGTGGAGTTAAGAAGAAAGTACGTTTCATTTTACAATGAAGCATTCTCTAAATTAGAACAAATAAAAATACCCTATCAATCACCTGAGGGCAATTCTAGTTGGCATCTGTATATTATTCGTTTGAAGCTGGAGACACTAACAGTGAGTCGAAAAGAAATTTTTGAAGCTCTCCAAAAGGAAAACATCGGCGTTAATGTACATTATATACCGGTATACTATCAACCGTACTATCAACAACTGGGATACAAAAAAGGTTTATGTTCTAAAGCAGAGCAATTATATGAAGAAATCATTTCATTACCATTATTTCCTTCCATGAATGACAAAGATGTAAATGATGTTATAAATGCAGTGAAAAAGATCATCTTATTATATTCAAGGTAGAAGGTGAAAAAATGAAGGTTGTCGCAATTATACAAGCCAGGATGGGATCGACTAGGTTACCAGGAAAAGTTTTAAAAGAAATAAATAATAAGCCTTTGTTAGAATATCAATTTGAGCGTTTAAAACAAACAAAAAAAATAGATCAATTAATCATTGCAACAACAACGAACAAAGCCGATGATCCTATTATCGAATTTTGCAAAAACAATAATCTGTCTTATTTCAGAGGATCAGAAAATGATGTCCTTTCAAGATATTATGAGGCAGCAAAAAAATACAATGCCGATACTGTTGTTCGTTTAACCGCAGACTGTCCAATTATTGATCCGAGTGTTGTAGATGATATTATTTTAACCTTCGAAAATAATGAACATGACTATGTATCTAATACATTAAAAAGATTCTATCCAAGGGGAATGGATACCGAAGTATTTGCTTTTGATGCATTAGAAAAAGCTCATAAAAATGCGGATAAGCCATTTGAAAGAGAGCATGTTACTCCATATATTTATTTGAATCCTAAAATATTTCACTTACATAACCTGGAGTATGTAACGGATCAAAGTGCCCACCGGTGGACTGTGGATACAGAAGAGGACTTTTTACTAATTGAAAAGATTCTCGGACATTTCCATGCTGAGGCTAATACCTTCAGCATGGAAGATACACTATCTTATATAAATAAACATCCTGAGCTTAAAGAAATAAACGCAACCATCGAACAAAAAAAGTTAGGATTATAAACGATGAAAACGGCTGTCATAAGAGTTGATGCTTCTATTGAGATTGGGACAGGTCATGTGATGAGGTGCCTCACGCTGGCAGAAGAATTAGATGACAATAGTTATGATATAACATTTATAACAAGTGATCATGAAGGTCATTTGGCTGATTTCATCCAATCAAAAGGTTTTCAGGTTATTAAGCTGAAAAAGTCTTCTAAAGAAAATAGTATCAAAGAGGAGCTTCAACACAGCGACTGGCTGGGGACTTCACAAGAAGTGGATGCTAGAGATGTACTTCATGCAATAGCAGATTTTACCACGATTGATTTAATGGTTGTTGATCATTATGCTATTGACTATCGTTGGGAGCTAATAATTAAAGGTAGGGCAAAGAAAATTTTTGTGATTGATGATTTAGCAGATCGATATCATCATTGCGATATCTTATTAGACCAAAATTTTTACTTAGACATGGAGAAAAGGTATGAAGGTTTAGTAGTTAAGCATTGTACATTAATGCTGGGGCCCAAATATGCACTGCTCCGAAGAGAGTTCAAAGAAGCTAGAGAAAAGCTAAGAGTCCGAAGTGGAGAAGTCAAAAGAATACTGGTTTTTTTTGGAGGTAGCGATCCGACTAATGAAACGACAAAAGCAGTAAAGGCTATAGAAAAACTAAATAGACAAGATATTTCTATCGATGTCGTAGTAGGAGCCTCTAATCCTAATAAAGATCAAGTCGAGACCTTAGTGAATAAATTCCCAAATATGATTTATCACTGTCAGGTTTCAAATATAGCAGAGTTAATGTTAAATGCAGATTTAGCCATAGGTGCGGGGGGAAGCACAACGTGGGAGAGATGCTATTTAGGATTACCGGCTATTACTATTGGAGTAGCCTACAATCAGATGGAGATACTACGAGCAGTTGAAAAGTCAGGAGCTATTATAAATTTAGGATATTCTTCGCATGTTTCAATAGAGAATTTGGTAGAGCGAATTAAATCATTATTAAGCAATAACAATACTTTAAAACAAATGTCAATCCAATCCGGCAGGCTCATTAGCCATTAATTTATTTGGAGGAGGGCAGGGTTATTAGAATAGCTGATTTTAAATTAGTGTCTCTTGAAGAGAAGCATCTAGAAATTGTTTTAAAATGGAGAAATTCTCATGAGATTCGTACAGTGATGTATACCGATAAAATTATTTCATTTGAAGAACATTGGAATTGGTTTGAGTCTTTTAGGGATTCTAATGAAACTATCATTAAAATTTTATTATATTTAGGTGAACCAATAGGTTTAGTTAATTTTAATAAAATAAACGCCTTTGATAACAAGTGTTATTGGGGTTTTTATATTGGAGCTCTGGACGCTCCCAAGGGAGCAGGCACTATCCTGGGTTACCTGGCTCTTAATTATATATTTGAGAATCGAAGCATTAGAAAGGTCTGTTCTGAAATCATTGGATACAATACCCAAAGTATTCAATTTCATCAAAGGATGGGTTTTGTTGAAGAAGGACGTTTGGTGGAACACATTAATAAAGGGAACAAATTTATTGATGTTGTGTTAATGGCACAATTTGAGCATCAATGGGGACATAGTAAAAACAACTTGAAGAAAAAATTAGAAGGAGCAGTTAAATGATGAAAAATGGCCTTACAGTGGAAGGTATAAAGATTGGAGAAAATAATCCTCCTTTTATTATTGCTGAAATGTCAGGCAATCATAACCAGTCTTTGGAACGTGCTCTTAAAATTGTAGAAGAAGCAGCAAAAACTGGTGCTCAAGCTTTGAAGTTACAAACTTATACAGCAGATACTTTAACGTTGGATGTTAACAATGAAGATTTTCAAATTCAAGATGCAGAGAATTTATGGAAAGGGAATTCTCTTTACAAACTTTATGAGCAGGCTTATACACCTTGGGAATGGCACGAACCAATCTTTAATAGATGTCGTGAACTTGGTATGGTTCCATTTAGTTCCCCATTTGATGAGACTTCAGTAGACTTTTTGGAATCATTAGATGTTCCAATGTACAAGATTGCTTCTTTTGAAAACAATCATCTTCCGTTAATTAAGAAAGTGGCAGCAACGGGTAAGCCGATGATTATATCAACTGGCATGGCCTCTATTGCTGAATTAGATGAAACAGTCAGAACAGCAAGGGAAGCAGGCTGCAATGATCTTATACTATTAAAGTGTACAAGCACATACCCGGCAACTCCTGATAATACAAATATTATAACTATACCTCATATGAGAAAGTTATTTAATTGTCAGGTTGGATTATCTGATCATACGTTGGGAATTGGTGCAGCGATAGCAAGTGTAGCTTTAGGTGCAACAGTTGTTGAAAAGCATTTTACCTTATCCAGGGCTGATGGAGGCGTAGACTCCGCATTTTCTATGGAACCAGATGAAATGAGAAGTTTAGTGGAAGAATCAAAAAGCGCATGGCAGGCACTTGGCAAAGTGACATATGGACCAACAGAAAAAGAAAAAGCATCGTTGAAGTTTAGAAGATCCATTTATGTATCAAAAGATATAACGGCAGGAGAAGCGTTTACGAAAGAAAATTTGAAAATCGTTAGACCGGGATATGGATTGGAGCCGAAGTATTTTGAGATGTTATTAGGGAAAAATGCAAAAACTGGATTTAAAAAAGGTACTCCGTTAAATTGGGAAAATATTTAGCAAATGCGTGAATAATTTTTAACGCTATTTTAAAACATGACCAGCCCTTTAAGCGAAAGTTAACAAACAATATCAGATATTATTTAACCCAAAGTGATGAAAGAGTTGAAATTGCTACCCAAAGCAAATTTGATACATAAACCCTATATTTTACATAAGTTGTTTTCATCTTCCAGTCGAGGCTTATTTCTAATTTAAAAAGATTAAAGGTGAAGAAAAAATGTTGTTTGATTCGCATATCGTTTTTATTCTAATTGAAAGAAGGTGCTATGATGGATATCGCTGCATTATCTATGGCAATGAGTCAAGGAGAAGTGAAACAACAGGCGTCGGTCTCGATGATGAAGAAAGTGATGGGGCAGGCAGGTGAACAAAGTGAAGCTCTAAAAAAGCTGATGGAATCAGCGGATGTGCAAAAGATAGAGCAAGCAGCCCAGCCTCATTTAGGAGGAAGTATTGATTTTAAAAAATAATAGAGGATGTGTAGAACAGTCTATGCGAACAAGTATTAACAATGTACAGCAAAAGAAATAGGATACATGACATATTGTTCATTAACTAATACTTTTCGATTAGGAAATTGTCATTTTGGTAAAAAAAGGTATTTATATCTCTCAAGATAAGACAAAAAGGAAGAAGGAATGACCTATGAGTGAGGGGATTTCAGGATTCAGCGATGCGGTCCAGTTTTGGAAAAAAGCAGTCATGGAAGAACAGAAAGTGACTCCTATTGAACAGACTGATAAAAAAGTCGTCCGTCCCGGTATTGAAAAGGGATATGACGCAATTCTATTATCCAATACTGTGAGCGAAGGAAATAAGCTGATGAGGCATACGAGTCTGGAGTTTTCTCTGCATGAAGATCTGCACCGGCCGATTGTTAGAATTGTAGACCGTGATACAAAAGAACTCATTCGGGAGATTCCGCCGGAGAAGTTTATGGATATGGCAGCGGCTTTTATGAAGCAGGCCGGTTTAATTGTAGATGAGAGTGTTTAAAATACAACGAAAACCTCAGCTGATCAGCTGAGGTTTTGTTATATGCGAAATACATAGCCGGCTGAATACTTTTTTACAGCAAAAGGTTTAGTTTATCGCCGTGTAGACCGATAAAGAGAGTAGAGTTCGAGAACGAGAGGATGAAATGAGATGGCGATGAACCGGGTTACCGGCTTTGGCTCCGGAATGGATATTAATCAGATGGTAAAAGATCTTATGCGCGCCGAGCGGATGCCGATGGATAAGCTCACGCAGAAAAAAACAACGATTGCGTACCAGATGGAGGAATACCGCAGCGTAAACCGCATGTTTAACGATTTCCGCACGAGTACCTTCGATACTGTCATGCGTGCTTCCAATATGCAGGCACGTACGGCGGCTTCAACGAATGATGCCCGGGTAACGTCAACAGCTAACGCCGAGGCCGGAAATTCCAGCTACCAGCTCAGCGAAGTCCGTGAGCTGGCGAAGGCGGCTTCGTTAACAACCTCGGCGCGGGTCGGGGATGAAACGTTTAAAAGTACAGCCAGCCTTGGTTCGCAGAGCTATGCAGCCAATGCGCCGGAATGGAAAACGGGCGTCACGCAGAAAGAAACACTGCGCGCCGATGGTACCCAAACCACATTTACGGTATCAAAAGACAATCTGAAAACAGATGCAGCCGGCGATATGATTATTAAAGGAAGAAATCAAAATTATGAAGTCGTAACCGGCGATGCGGTGCTGACAGCTAATCAGGTTCGCGTCACTTTTGCCGGAGACGGCAGCAGCATGGAGCTGGAATTCGGAAAAGCCCCGGCAAGCGGCGATGTGAGCGTTGATTATTTTACAACGAGCGCTACCCAGTCATTTAATCCAACGGCGGCCCAGTCGACTTTTTCGATTGGGAAAGGTTCAATAGATCCGGCCACGCTTGATATCCGTATAGGGGGCGGGGGACCGTTAACGGTTGTTACCGATCCTGATCAGACGCTGCAGGCAGGTGAAGCTTACTTAAACAGTGCGACTGGACAGATCCGCCTGGCAGAAGCTACGACGGAAGCCGTAGAGGTGAACTATACCCAGCAGTATGAAACCGGGGCGATTTCCACCTTCAACGCGGAAGGCAAAGAAGTGAAGGAACAGTTTATTATCCAGAGCGGCCAGTCGCTTGATCAGGTCATGACGGCTGTCCGTAATTCTAAAGTAGGCGTACAGGGCTTTTATGATCAGTTTACCGGAAATATTTCCATGAACCGCTCTGAAACCGGGAAATTTAATCCAGACGGCCCGGAGATGACATTTGAGGGAAACTTTTTTCAAAATACGCTTGGACTGGGCAGTGCGAACTATACTGATGCCTCAAATGCAAAGTTCACGTTGAATGGAATGGATACAGAGCGCACGTCCAATACGTTTACCGTTAACGGCATGACGATGACGCTTAAAGACACTTTTACAGCAGCAGAAGGTGCGGTCACGCTTTCTTCCACCGTTAATACGGATGGGGTGTTTGATACGGTCAAAGGCTTTGTGGATGAATACAACAAAATGCTGGAAACAATTAACGGCAAGCTGAAGGAAACATTAAACCGAGACTATCCGCCGCTTACCGATGAGCAACGTGCGGAGCTCAGCGAATCGGAGATTGAAAAATGGGATAAATTGGCCCAAAGCGGAATGATCCGTAACGATCGCATTATTAGTAATGCGATGACAACGATCCGTAACGATCTCTATGGATCAGTCAGCGGCTCGTCTTTCGGAAACTTAACGTCGCTCGGTATTACGACAACGAGAAATTATATGGACGGCGGCAAGCTGGAGATTGATGAAACGAAGCTCCGTGCTGCGATTGAGTCTGATGCTGAAGGTGTGTTTAACGTGTTTGCCGCTAACGGGGAGACGAAGAACGAGCAGGGGGTGGCCCGGAGGATGCGTGAAAGCCTTGATACCGCAATCACGCAGATTGCCGAGCGGGCCGGCGGATTAAAAGGAAAAGTGCAGAACAATCAGTTTACGCTCGGGCGCGAGCTTATGAATACGGATGACCGTATCAGCGATTTCGAACGTAAGCTGACGATGATTGAAGACCGCTACTGGAGGCAGTTCAGCGCAATGGAAAAGGCGATGTCTGCGGCAAATAACCAATCCAACATGATCTTTTCGATGTTTAACAGCAATCAATAATAAAACAGCACTACGTCTGGGAGGACAGTACACATGGCATTTAACCAAGCACAGGATCTTTATAAAAAAAATATGCAGGCTGCAGGGCCCTCTAAGCCGCTTGCTTCCGTCAGTACGATGGCAAGAGAAACAAAAGCCCCGGATCCGCCTCTGAATGCTCCATCGCAGGCGTACAAAAATCAGTCGGTGCAGACCGCATCCAAGGGAGATTTAACGCTTCTGCTGTATAATGGCTGCCTGAAATTTATCAGCCGGGCTGAGACTGCGATCGCGGCAAAAAATCCGGAAGAGCGGCATACGTTTATTATGAAAGCCCAGGATATTATCCGCGAGCTTATGATTACGCTTAGAACGGACAGCGATGTGGGCAAAAATATGCTGCAGCTATATGATTTTATTTTATCCCGTCTAAAGGACGCCAACGTGAACAATGATGCGCAGGCACTGCAGGAGGCAGCGGGACTTGTGACCGACTTCCGCGATA
The DNA here is from genome assembly GCF_023845525.1 of Sinobaca sp. H24. NCBI lineage: Bacteria > Bacillati > Bacillota > Bacilli > Caryophanales > Sporolactobacillaceae > Sinobaca > Sinobaca sp. H24. Next base: position 55,956 of record NZ_JALBWT010000003.1, on the reverse strand, counting down.
CGTGGAAGGAAGTCATGAAGCTCGACCGCCAGCAGCGTTTCGGGAGCGGAGGCCAGGCATGATTAACGCTTTATATGAAGAAACAAAGCAGCTTCATGACTTAGTCACCGGAAGCGATCCTCAAGGAGAAGTTGACCGCGAAGCTTACTTAGAGCGCGTAAATGAGCATCTGACCAGACGCGATGCGCTTCTTGCTGAGGTTCCTTCATCCGGTACATTTACTGCGGAAGAGCAGAAGCTCGGCGAAGAAATGACAAAGATGAACCAGGTCATTGATGCCCGGATGGAAAACGTGCTGGAACGCTGGAAAAAAGACGTACAGCAGCTCAAAGCGAAAAAACAGTCCAACAAGCTCTACCAGAACCCATACGCAGAACCAGCGTCGGACGGCGTATTTTTTGACCAGAAGAATTAATAGAAGTTAAAAATCAGGGCCTGCCGAAAGCGTCCGCCTATGGAAATTTATATTTTTCCAAAAACCTGAAAAACCTGCCCATTCCGGAGCAGGTTTTTGCTTTTTTTTCAGAAGAAAAGCGTGGTAGGGTTATGAGAAAGGGGGTATAAGCAATGGCGAAATCATTGGAAAAAGCGGAGCTGGACTTTTTGGCTACATACTCTGCACTGCTTGATACGCTGGAGGATGGATTCAGCTCTGTAGCCTATTTCTACCGGGAAGGGTTTGAAGAAAGCGGGGATCGCCTTCTGCTGCAAATGCTGGAAAGCGTAATGCCGTATTCGCCGGAAAATATGACGATGGCGCATATTGTATCCGAACGCGGGGAGTATCAGAAGGGGCTGAAACAGTTTTATCAAACGACAGCTGAAGCAGGGAAGGTGCTGGAAACCAAAAACCGGCATGAAAAAATCACGTACCTGAGTACCGTGCTGCTGCCGGTGTTCCAACGCTGGAAGCTTTTAGTGGACGGGCTGTTACACCAGAAGGAAGATTAATGTATGTATGCGAGGATATATAGAGGCGCTGTCTGGTTTTTAGTATAGCAAATGCTGGAGCGGCGGCCTTTTTCTCTATTTACCAAAACACTTCCGCAGTGTGAAGCTGGCGTGTCCGTACGTCACGTACGGCACATCTTCGGTAAAATTAACGGTCTTTCCCGGAATAAACTTCCATCAATATGGGTATAGAGTACATGTGTACGGAACGAAAAAACGTGATTTAAAAAGGAGTGTCCATATTGGATAGTAAACTTTATATCAACGGAGAATGGAAAGACGGATCCAAGGAACGCTTTGACGTGCTTGATCCCGGCACAGGGAAAAAAATCGGCACTGCAGCCAACGGCAGCAGCAAAGATACAGATGAAGCTATTGAAGCCGCGAACGAAGCATTTAAAACATGGTCAAAAAACGACGGCGGCAGAACGCGCTAAATATATGAAGAAAATTCACCAGCTCATGCTTGAAAAGAAAGATGAGCTTGGAGAATTAATTACAAAAGAAATGGGAAAACCTCTCCATGAGGCAAAAGGGGAAATTGAATACGCAGCTTCCTTCATTGAATGGTTTGCCGAAGAAGCGAAACGCGTGTACGGCGAAACAATTCCGGCAAGCTCCACGGAAAAGCGGATCATGGTTATTCACCAGCCGGTCGGCGTTGTAGGGGCAATTACGCCGTGGAACTTCCCGCAGGCGATGGTTACCCGTAAAGTAGCGCCGGCACTTGCTGCTGGCTGCACGATTGTTCTAAAGCCGGCAGGAGACACACCGCTTTCTGCATTTAAATTCGCGGAGATCTGCGAAGAAGCCGGCCTTCCAAAAGGCGTCTTTAATTTGATCAGTGCTGACAGCGGCTCGGAAATCGGGGAAGCAATGATGAACAATAAAGCTGTTCGTAAGGTTACGTTCACCGGCTCCACCGAGGTCGGAAAAGTGCTGATGAAGCAGGGCGCTGATCATATGAAGAAACTTTCTCTTGAACTGGGCGGACATGCACCGATTATCGTGCTTGATGATGCTGATATTGATAAAGCCGTCACCGGCACGATTGCATCGAAGTTCCGCAACGCCGGACAGACCTGCGTATGCGGTAACCGTGTTTATGTTCAGGAAGGCATTTACGATGAGTTTATCGAGAAATTCCAGAAAAAAGTCTCAGAACTGAAAGTCGGCAATGGTTTTGATAAAGTCGAAATCGGGCCGCTGATTAATAAAGAAGGCTACGAAAAAGTCGAGCGCCACGTGAAAGATGCAGTAGATCAAGGAGCTGTAGTCGTGGAAGGCGGCGACGGTTTTGAAAAGGACGGCGCGTATTTTTACAATCCGACTGTTCTTAAAGACATTACCCATGATATGTTGATCATGAATGAAGAAACGTTCGGACCGGTCGCGCCGATCCAGAAGATATCAAGCGATGAAGAAGGCGTGCGCCTTGCCAATGATTCCCCGTTCGGTCTCGCATCCTACTTCTTTACCGAAAGTCTGAGCCGCGGCATGAAAGTAGCCGAAGGGCTGGAATTCGGTATTGTCGGCTGGAACGACGGCGCTCCGTCCGCTGCCCAGGCACCGTTCGGCGGCTGGAAAGAAAGCGGCATGGAACGCGAAGGCGGCCATCAGGGTATTGAAGCATTTCTTGAAACGAAATATATTTCCATGGGACTGTAAAAAAACCGGGCGCTTCGTAATTGAAGCGCCTTTTTCTATGTAAAAGGTCCTGAGACCTTGTTCCAACGCGGATTATTTTAAAAATAAATATGCTTTTTTTAAAATTTCTTTTGTGTTTAAGAAGGTATATAAGAGTGGAATAGAGAAGTGTATTAACAACCGAGAGGAGGAGTTTACTAGTGAATTACAACATTCGTGGTGAAAACTTAGAGGTGACTCCCGCATTGAAAACATATGTGGAGAAAAAGGTAAGCAAACTTGAAAGGTATTTTGATACTACCCGGTAGCAGATGTTCATGTAAAGCTTCAAAAACAGAACAGCGACAGCATTATTGAGGTGACGATTCCGATGCCGCAGCTTTTACTGCGTGCCGAAGAGAATCATGCTGATATGTACGCTGCTGTGGATCTTGTAGTGGAAAAGCTGGAAAGACAGATCCGTAAATACAAAACAAAAGTAAACAGAAAATTCAGACAAAATGGCAGTGTGAAACAGCTGTTTAACAACAACATGGAAGCTCTGCAGGAGCAGGTAGCCCAAAATGGCGACCCATCCAATGCAGAATTCCCGAAGATCCGGTTGATGATCTTGAAGTCGTCCGTACGAAACGCTTTAATTTGAAGCCGATGGATGCAGAAGAAGCGATTCTGCAGATGGACATGCTCGGCCATAATTTCTTCGTTTTCTCCAATGCGGTAAACGGAGATACAAGCGTCGTCTACAAACGTAAAGATGGAAAATACGGGCTGATTGAGCCTGAATAAATAAACAGCCGGACAGCAGAAATGCTTTCGGATAGAAAGGAGCCCCCGCAGAGGGGGCTCCTTTTTGCCTCCTGTTTTTAATTGTAAGGTACTCAGTAAACTGATAGAATAATGTAAGGTATGAAGAAAAATAAATGAATGATACAAGTACTCGATTTTCCTCTGCCAAAACGGGCAGGAATACTATATGGACAATCGATTCTATTTCCCAAAAGGGGAAGAGAGGGCGATGATGAACGAATGATAGGTATGCTTAAAAAAGTGATAGGAGACACCGACCAGCGCCACGTAAAGAAAATGCAGAAAACCGTGGAGGCAGTGGAATCCTACGCTGACGATATGAAAAAGCTCAGTGACGATGGACTGCGCATGAAAACAGAGCAGTTCAAAAAAGAATATGCAGACGGGAAAAAGCTTGATGACCTGCTGCCGGAAGCGTACGCTGTTGTACGGGAAGCGGCTGCCCGCGTTCTGAAGATGACTCCGTTCCCTGTTCAGATTATGGGTGCGATTGTCATGCACCGCGGCAACATTGCGGAAATGAAAACCGGTGAAGGTAAAACCCTCGTGGCTACCATGCCGGTGTACCTTAATGCGATTGCAGGAAAAGGTGTACACGTCGTTACAGTAAACGATTACCTTGCCCGCCGGGACAGCGAAATGATGGCTCCGCTTTATGAATTTCTCGGCCTGCAGGTCGGCCTGAACCAGAAAGGCATGACCAAGGAAGAAAAGCGGGAAGCATATCAATTCGACATTACGTACAGCACGAATAATGAGCTCGGCTTTGACTACCTGCGTGACAACATGGTTCTTTACAAAGAGCAGATGGTTCAGCGTCCGCTCCATTTTGCCGTGGTCGATGAAGTGGACTCGATTTTAATTGATGAAGCAAGAACGCCGCTGATCATTTCCGGAACTGCGGAACAGTCCACGAAAATGTATGCAACTGCCAATACGTTCGTGCGCCGCCTTACGCTGGAAACCGACTATACGTACGATGAAAAAACAAAAAACGTGCAGCTGACAGAAGAGGGCGTCAATAAGGCAGAATCTGCCTTTCAAATTGAAAACCTGTTTGATCAGCGCCACGTGCAGCTGATTCACCACATTAACCAGGCGCTTAAGGCGCGTGTGGCGATGCATCGTGACTCCGACTATGTGGTAGAAGACGGTAACGTTGTGATTGTGGACCAGTTTACCGGCCGTTTAATGAAAGGCCGCCGCTACAGCGATGGACTTCATCAGGCAATCGAAGCAAAAGAGGGCATGGAAGTGCAGAAAGAAAGCATGACGCTCGCCTCGATTACGTTCCAGAACTACTTCCGGATGTATCAGAAGCTTGCCGGGATGACCGGTACGGCCAAAACGGAGGAAGAAGAGCTTAAAGATATTTATGGAATGAGCGTAACGTCCATTCCAACCAATAAACCGATCGACCGGACGGACAGCCCGGACCTGATTTTCAAGTCCAAAATGGGAAAATTCAAAGCGGTCGTGAACAAAATTGAAGAACTGTACAAATCCGGCCAGCCGGTGCTTGTCGGTACGGTGAGCGTGGAAACGTCCGAGCTTGTGGCAAGCCACCTGCAGAAGCGCCGCGTGCCGCATCACGTATTGAATGCAAAAAACCATGAAAACGAAGCTAAAATCATTGAAAATGCCGGTCAGCGTTCCGCAGTAACGATTGCGACAAACATGGCCGGACGCGGAACCGACATTAAGCTTGGCGACGGCGTAACGGAACTGGGTGGACTGTTTGTGCTCGGGACCGAACGTCATGAAAGCCGCCGGATCGATAACCAGCTGCGCGGACGTGCCGGACGTCAGGGGGATCCGGGTGCCTCCCAGTTCTTCCTCTCCATGGACGATGAGCTGATGCGCCGCTTTGGGTCTGATAACATGAGAAGCATGATGGACCGTCTCGGCATGGAAGAAGACCAGCCGATCGAAAGTAAGCTTGTCAGCCGTGCGGTAGAGCAGGCCCAGAAGCGTGTGGAAGGATCGAACTTCGATGCCCGGAAACAGGTACTGCAGTATGACGATGTTATGCGCGAACAGCGTGATGTGATCTACAAGCAGCGGATGGAAGTGCTCGAGTCCGATAACCTGAGCGCGATCGTGAAAACGATGATCGGCACGGTAATTGAGCGGACCGTTCATCTGTACACGCCGGAAAATGAAGTGCATGAGGACTGGGATCTGGAAGGTCTCACGCATTACCTGAGCGGTACGGTGCTTTCCATGGATGATCTGAACGTAAAAGACATCGAAGGACTGGATTCCGAAGAAATTATTGATAAAGTCAAAGGTATTGTCATGACGAAATACGATGAAAAAGAAGAAGAACTTACAGCGCCAACGATGCGCGAATTCGAAAAAGTTATTATGCTTCGTGCCGTGGACCGTAAATGGATGAACCACATTGATCAGATGGACCAGCTCCGCCAGGGTATTCACCTGCGTGCTTACGGCCAGAACGATCCACTCCGCGAGTATAAGTTTGAAGGCTTTAACATGTTTGAAGACATGATCGCGTCCATTGAAGAAGAAACAGCCACCTACGTAATGAAAGCCCAGGTAAACAACAACCTTGAGCGTAAAGAAGTGGTGTCGCAGAATCAGGCGGTTCACGGAGAAACAGACCGCTCGGACGCAGCCAAGAAGCGTCCGGCCCGAAATACAGAAGATGTAGGAAGAAACGATCCCTGCCCGTGCGGCAGCGGCAAAAAATATAAAAACTGCCACGGCCAGGAAGATACGAAAGCTCAATAAAAGATGCAGGGGGAGGAAAGGCGGACCAGTCTCCTCCTCTTTTTTCAGCCTTCACTAGAAATGATGAACAGGAAAAGGGGAATTACAATGGAAATCGCAGATATACGCAATGAATTATCAAAAATGAGCAAGGTACTCAACGACTTTAGGGGGTCTCTTTGACCTCGCTGCCAAAGAAGAACGTATAGCAGAACTGGAAGAAAAAATGACGTATCCGGACTTCTGGGACGACCAGAACAATTCAAAAAAAGTCATTGATGAGGTAAATATTTTGAAGGAAACGGTCCATGGCTTTAAAGAGCTCGAAGAAGAGCTGGAAAACCTGGAAGTTTCCTATGAACTGGTCAAAGAAGAGCCGGAAGAGGATCTGAAAAAAGATCTTGATGACGGCATGAGCGCGCTTCGCCGCGCGATTAATGATTATGAGCTGCAGATGCTTCTCAGCGAGCCGTACGATAAAAACAATGCAATCCTGGAGCTTCATCCAGGTGCTGGCGGCACCGAGTCGCAGGACTGGGCCTCGATGCTGCTTAGAATGTACAAGCGCTGGGCGGACCTGCGCAGCTTTTCCGTTGATATGCTCGACTACCAGCCGGGTGATGAAGCCGGTGTGAAAAGCGTCACGCTTCTTATTAAAGGACGCAACGCCTATGGCTACCTGAAAGCGGAAAAAGGCGTGCACCGCCTCGTGCGGATTTCGCCGTTTGATTCATCCGGACGCCGCCACACGTCGTTTGTTTCCTGCGAAGTAATGCCGGAAATGGATGATGACGTGGAAATTGACATTAATACCGAAGATTTAAAAATTGACACGTACCGCGCAAGCGGTGCCGGCGGACAGCACGTCAACACGACCGATTCCGCCGTCCGTATTACCCACCTGCCGACAAACGCCGTCGTCACCTGCCAGAACGAACGCTCCCAGATCAAAAACCGTGAGCAGGCGATGAAAATGCTGCGGGCCAAACTGTACCAGCTCAAGCTGGACGAACAGCAGGAAGAAATTGATGAAATCCGCGGCGAACAGATGGAAATCGGCTGGGGCAGCCAGATCCGTTCGTACGTATTCCACCCGTATAACATGGTCAAAGACCACCGCACCAATTTTGAAGTCGGGAATACCGGCGGCGTGATGGACGGAAAAATTGATCCCTTTATTGATGAATACCTGCGTTACAGCATGAAAGCATAAAGGAGGCGTATGTTATGGATTTAGGGCTGAAAGGAAAAGCCGTCGTTGTTCTTGCGTCAAGTAAGGGTCTTGGATTTGCTGCTGCCTCTTTGTACGCAGAAGAAGGAGCCAACGTCATGCTCGCCGGCCGCGAAGAAGACAGCCTGGCGGAAGCGGCAGCTGTTGTAAAAGGCGAGGGCTCTGTATACTGGCACGTATGCGACGTTACCAATCCGGAAGACATAAAACAGCTGATGAATGAAGCTGAAAATAAACTGGGCGGCATCGATGTGCTCGTGAACAATACCGGCGGACCGCCCGCCGGGGATTTTGAAGATATGGAAGATGAAGACTGGCAGTATGCGTTTGAGCTGACGCTGTTCAGCTATATCCGCGCGATACGGGCGGCCCTTCCGCTGCTGAAAAAAAGCAGGGGTCGGATCGTGAATATTGCTTCGTCCTCGATTAAACAGCCGGTGGACCATCTGCTGCTCTCCAATACGTTCCGCTCCGGGATTGCCGGCTTTTCCAAAAGCCTTGCGATTGAATTTGCGCCGCACGGTATTTTAATTAATACCGTAGGGCCGGGAAGAATTGAAACCGGCCGGACGACAAGCCTGCTGGAAAAAACCGCAGCGCGTGAAGGCGTTACGTTTGAAGAGGCAAAACAACAAAGCGAAGCCTCCATTCCGCTTGGCCGCTACGGCCTTCCGGAAGAATTTGCGAGACAGGTCGTGTTTTTGGGCTCCCCGGCCAATTCCTATACGACCGGTCAGATTATCCTCGTCGAAGGCGGTGCGGTCAGCGCCTATTAAAGATAGGACCTTACCTGCGTTTCAGAACGCCCAGGCAGGGTATTAAATAAGCAATGACATAATGGAATAGAGAGGGGTATGTAAAATGAAAAAAGCATTTCTGGCTGTTGCAGGAGGCTCGATGTTTATGCTGGCCGCATGCGGCGGGGGAGGCGGCGGAGAAGAAGAGGATACTACCGCGGCTCCCGAACAGCTGTACCAGCAGAACTGTGCCACCTGTCACGGGGAGAACCTCGAAGGCAACAATGGCCCGGCACTCGATGGCGGAAACCTTGAAGAAGATCAGGTACTTACCATGATTGAAAACGGAGGCAACGGCATGCCGGCCGGTCTTTTGGAAGGCGCTGAAGCAGAAAGTGTTGCAACCTGGGTTGCAGAACAGTAGTATATAAGTAATGGTTAAAGATTGGAGAGACCTCTCTCCTTTCTTTTTTTATTAATTACCAGGTATTTAGTATTGGTTTTTTCCTCCTTGCTTTCCTCCCTCTGCCTTAACGCATCTTTTTCCCTTGTGAACTATTTAATCTGTATGTCCACTAAAAAAGAAGGAAGTGACTACGTGACACCACGAATTCCCCGCTTTGAAAAGAATTTTACCCCTGATTATTCCGCTTTACATAAAAGAAAGCTCCCCTTGCTTCCCGCTGCGGCATTCTGTCTGTGTTTGCTGGTAAGTATGGAAGCAGACACCGAAGCAGCAGAAGAAAAAATGGTAATTGTCCTTCCGCCGGTGCCGGCAGAACACGTAAAAAAAGAAGCTGCGGCGGTATTTTCTATTTCAGATGAGCCGGTGCAGACCTTTGCCGCTTTTCCGGCAGCAGAAGAAACAGTATCCGGATTTGTCCGCCCGGCGACCGGACGAATCACATCGGAATATGGGCCGCGCAACGGCCGCATGCATCACGGTATTGATATCGGCCGGGGCGGCCGGATGAATGTGCCGGTCACAGCCGCCGCAGCCGGTACCGTTGTGGAAGCCAAATATCGTAACGGCTACGGCAATACTGTGATGGTATCCCACACAATGAACGGCAGGGAGATGATGACGCTTTACGCACATCTGGCTTCGATCAGCGTCGCCGCCGGCCGGACCGTGGCACAGGGTGAAACGCTTGGACTGATGGGAAACACAGGCGCTTCCCGGGGACCCCATCTTCATTTTGAAGTGCATGAAGGCGTCTGGGACACCCGGAAGTCCCGTTCCGTCAATCCGCGCCGGTACGTTGATTTTTAAGAAAAAAGCTCCGGAAAGCCTGTTGGCCTCCGGAGCTTATAGGTGGTTAAAGGATCTGTTTTAACGCTTCAATAACAGCAAACACGTCCTCGTCTGTACTATAAGGGCCGAGGCTGAAACGGACAGCGCCCGCGCCTTCCTGCTCGGTAAGTCCGAGAGCCCGGAGAGCAGCCGATAATTCCACCGAACCGCTGTGGCAGGCGGCCCCTGTTGAAGCTGCCAGAAAAGGCATCTGCTGCAGAAGGTCCTGGCCGGTGATGCCTGTAAAGCGGACATGCAGCGTGTTGGGTAGCGTGTGAACCGGATGGCCGTTACGGTGCACCCGGAGCGGGAAATTCTGCTGCAGCAGTTCCCAGAATAAATCGCGCAGCCTCTCTACCTTGGCTATGTCAATAGAAGCAGCATCCACACACGCTTCTCCGAGGGCGGCAGTGAACAATACGTTTTCCGTTCCGGCCCGTCTGCCCGTCTCATGAGAAGCTCCGTGAAGCAGGGGGGCCAGGGCAGTCGTTTTTCTGATGTACAGCGCACCGACCCCTTTCGGCGCATAAATTTTATGTCCGGCAATGGTCAGAAAGTCAACATCAAGGTCATTCACATTCACAGGAATTTTGCCAAGTGATTGTGAAGCGTCGGTATGAAACGGCACCTTGAACCGGCGTGCAATGGCGCTGATTTCTTCAATGGGCTGAACGGTTCCTGTTTCATTATTGGCATGCATAACGGAAATGAGCGCCGTGTCTTTCGTAATGGCTGCCTCAATATCAAACGGATTAACACGGCCGTAGGAATCCGTCCCAACATAGGTGACAACAGCTCCATGCTTTTCCAGATAGCGGCAGGGTTCCATTACTGCAGGGTGCTCGACAGCAGTTGTAATGATATGGCAGGGCTTGGCTCCGCACAGCTCGTATATTCCTTTTAACACATGGTTGTTTCCTTCTGTTCCACCGCTCGTAAATACTATTTCGCCGGGCTCGGCGCCGATAAAATCCGCCACGCGGCTGCGTGCTTTCTCGACTGCCTTTTTGGCTTCTGTGCCGGCCCAGTGCCCGGCGGAAGGATTGCCGTAGGACCGGTCCATCCAGTAGGAAAGAACGGTTTTTACATTGGTGGAAAGCGGGGTGCTTGCATTGTAATCCATGTACACCTGTCTCATAGTAGGTGCCGCCTTTCTATAATATGTAGTATTTTTATTTTAGCATATGCGGTGCAGGCAGATATGTGAAAAACAGGGATATTTTCATTTGTTACATGCTTCTTTCATGCTAGAATAAAGGAAGTATGTTTATTGCAATGGAGAAGACACAATAAGTCCGACGCGATTACTGAAACACAGCAGCCAGAGCACATAATGGAGTGGATTATATATGGGATGGAATAAAAAGACGGCAGCAGCGCTCACGGGCGCAGCGCTGGTCGCGGGAACAGGAGGCGTGTTTCTAGGCGCCAACCTCTCAGACACTGGTTCTGATACTTCCGGAAGTGCGGGCCAGGCTTCTACGGGAGATGCACATACGGAGGACATGGAGCGGTTCGAACAAGTATACGGCACGATCAGTGAAGACTATATGGATGAAGTAGACTCCGGCCAGCTGATGGAAGGGGCGATGGAAGGGATGATCGAAGAGCTTGGCGATCCCCACTCCTCCTACATGAATCAGGAAATGTCAGAAGAGTTTAATCAGTCACTGGAATCCTCTTTTGAAGGCATCGGAGCAGAGGTGAGTCTCATTGACGATACCGTCACGATCGTGGCACCGTTCCAGGATTCTCCGGCCGAGCAGGCCGGTCTGCAGCCAAATGACCAGGTGCTCGAAGTGGACGGGGAATCGACGGAAGGAGAAACGCTTAATGAAACCGTGCTCCGTATCCGCGGGGAGCAGGGAACCGACGTAACGCTTACCGTGCAGCGTGCCGGAAGCAGCGAACCGTTTGATGTTGTAGTAGAACGTGATGAGATACCGGTTGAAACCGTGCAATCGGAAATAATCGAAGAAGATGGATCCAGAATCGGCCACCTTTCCTTAACTTCCTTTGGAGAAAGCACGGCTTCCGAGTTTGAAGAACAGCTTAATTCCCTCGAGGAAGAAGGGATGGATGCGCTGATTATTGATGTACGCGGAAATCCGGGCGGCTATTTAAATGCCGTGGAAGAAATCGGCGAACTGGTTATTTCCAGCGACAAGCCGCTCGTGCAGATTGAAGATAGAAACGAGCAGGTGGAGGAGTTCACGAGCGATCTTGCCGAACCGAAAGACTATCCGATTGTCGGCGTCATTGACGAAGGCAGTGTATCGGCTTCCGAGATTCTCGCAGGTGCATTAAAAGAAGCCGGCAGCTATGACCTGGTCGGACAGACCACCTACGGCAAAGGAACGGTACAGCAGTCGATGGAGCTTGGAGACGGCAGCCAGCTGAAGCTTTCCATGTTCAAGTGGTTGACGCCGGACGGCAACTGGATCGATGGAGATGGCGTAGAGCCTACTATTGAAGTAGAGCAGCCTGATTACTTTACTTCCGCTGCTCTTGATCCGGAAGAGCCACTCGAGCTTGACCAGGTCGGAGAAGATATCGGAACAGCCCAGAATATGCTGCAGGGACTTGGATACGAGCCGGGACGCTCCGACGGATACTTCAATGAAGAAACCGAAACAGCCGTGCAGAACTTCCAGGAGGAACAGGATCTGGAAGCAAACGGAACAATTGATGAGGATACGGCAGAGGCGCTGAACCAGGCCCTGCTCGAAAATATCCGTGATCCGGAAAACGACGCCCAGCTTGAACGCGCCCTGCAGGAAGCTGCCGAGCAGTCATCTGAATAAATAAACCGCAGGCAGGGCGTCTCCTGCCTGTGCTTTTCATTTAAATAAAACAAATTACCGACTAAGTCAAAGGATAGGAAAGGAAGGTGCTTCATTGGACTGGATAACGTGGTTATGGGAAATAGCGAGGGCGGTAGGCTGGTTTTTTGCCAACCCCCTTACATATGTAATTATCGGTACAGCTTTGTGGATAGGCTCTAAAAGAGTAAAACAGGAGCGGAAGGATTTTAAGACGAGGCTTTACCCGCCGCTCTACGATGTACTTGTATCGATCTGGCCGGGCATCGCCTACGGCCTGCTCGTATCGATACTGGTCGTGGTGTCAGGGCTTTTCGTACCGCTGGAAGTACTGGCGGCAGCCGCTGTATTGTGGATATTATTTATCGTCTGCGGACTGATGCGTTTTGCTACTCCGGCTCATGTGCTCGGACTGAGCGTAATAGCCGCGCACGTAGTTCCGCTTATTTGGAACCCGACAGGCAGCTTCTGGGGCGGCATCATTTTGTCCCTGCAGGAGGCGGATCTGCGTCCTGCGTTCGTACTTACAGCACTGCTTGTTCTTACAGAAGGACTGCTTCTTCTCCGAACGAAACGGCATCATACGTCTCCTTACCTTTTTAAAACACCACGGGGCAAGTGGCAGGGAGCTCATCGTCTAAAGCGGATATGGCTTCTGCCGGCGTTTATTCTCGTACCAGGGGATGCGCTTCAGGCCATCGGCTGGTGGCCGCTGTTTCCTATAGAAGGAACCGGCCTTTCCCTGCTGCTGTTTCCATTTGCCGCAGCTCTCAGGCTCGACATTATCGGAAGCGTTCCGCAGCAGGCTGTGCGTCGTATCGGTGGAAAAATTGTGCTCTGGGGTCTTGTCCTTGGAGCCGCAGCCGGTGCTGCCTATTTGGTTGACTATCCGATCTACATCGCAGCCGTTGCAGCTCTTCTCGGAAGAGAATGGATTACGTGGTCACAGAAACGCCGGGAAGCATCGAGCCGGCCGATCTACACTGTGCCGGACCGGGGTCTGCGCGTAGCAGGCATTCTTCCATACTCTCCGGCTGAGAAAATGGATATCAAGCCGGGAGAAATAATTACCAGGGTCAACGGGCAGACAGTGACGAATGAAAATGACCTTTACCAGGCGATTCAGCTTAATTCCGCCTACAGCAAAATCGGTGTCATCGACCTGAATCAGGAGCTGCGCTATACGCAGATCGCGGTTTACGCAAACGAACATTATCTGCTCGGCTTATTGCTTGTAAAACAAGAGTAGGATGCTTATACTTTATAGAACCAGACGAAAAGACCATCTGTTGAGGATGGTCTTTTACGTCTCTCTAAAACGAACATGTATTCGTTTTTTGCGTTTGGAAACAGCGTAAATGTGGTATAATGAAGCAGAATAATAGACGAGAATTTTAAGAATATGGAGGCGGACACGCCATGAGCGAAGCATTTGAATTAGTATCCAAATACAAGCCGGAAGGCGATCAGCCCAATGCAATAAAAGCGCTGAACGAAGGGCTGCGTGAAGGCAGGAAGTATCAGACCCTGCTCGGCGCTACAGGAACGGGAAAGACGTTTACCGTCTCGAATGTCGTTCAGGAAATAAAAAAACCGACACTTGTTATTGCCCACAATAAAACGCTGGCCGGCCAGCTTTACAGTGAATTTAAAGAACTCTTCCCGAACAACGCGGTGGAGTATTTTGTCAGTTATTATGATTACTACCAGCCAGAAGCCTATATTCCGCAGACGGATATGTTTATTGAAAAAGATGCGAGCATTAACGACGAAATTGACAAGCTCCGCCACTCCGCGACAAGCTCGCTGTTTGAGCGTGATGATGTCATTGTTGTAGCCAGTGTCTCCTGCATCTACGGTCTTGGTTCCCCGGAAGATTACCGGGACCTTGTGCTGTCGCTCCGAAAAGATATGGAAATGGAGCGCAATGAACTGCTGCGCCGGCTTGTGGATATACAATATGACCGCAATGACATTAATTTTGTGCGCGGAACGTTCCGCGTGCGCGGTGATGTCGTGGAAATTTTCCCGGCTTCACGCGATGAGCAGTGTATCCGCGTGGAATTTTTTGGGGATGAAATTGACCGCATTACGGAAGTGAACGCCCTGACAGGAGAAATCAACGGCGAACGCAGCCACGTGGCGATTTTTCCGGCGTCCCACTTTGTAACCAGAGAAGAGAAGCTGAACAAAGCGATCATAAATATAGAAAAAGAGCTGGAAGATCAGCTTGCCGTTTTCCGCTCCGAGGATAAACTGCTCGAAGCACAGCGGCTCGAACAGCGCACCAGGTACGATATCGAAATGATGCAGGAGATGGGCTTCTGCTCAGGAATCGAGAACTACTCCCGCCATCTGACATTCCGGAACCCGGGCGATTCTCCCTACACGCTGCTTGATTTCTTTCCGGACGATTTTCTGATCGTTGTCGATGAGTCCCACGTCACCCTTCCTCAGGTGCGGGGCATGTACAACGGGGACCGGGCTAGAAAAGAAGTGCTCGTCAATCACGGGTTCCGCCTGCCTTCCGCGATGGACAACCGCCCGCTGAAGTTTGATGAATTTCAGGAACGCGTTCATCAGGCATTGTTTATTTCTGCAACACCGGGAGCGTTCGAAGAAGAGCATACGCCGGAAATGATTGAGCAGATTATCCGCCCGACCGGCTTAATTGATCCAACGATCGACATCCGTCCAATTGAAGGGCAGATTGATGACCTGATTGGTGAAATTAATGAAAGGGCGTCCCGAAACGAGCGTGTGCTCATTACGACGCTCACGAAGAAAATGTCAGAAGACCTGACCGACTATTTAAAAGAAGTAGGAATACGGGTGAAGTATCTTCACTCCGATATTAAGACGCTTGACCGCATAGATATTGTCCGCCAGCTGCGCATGGGCCATTTTGACGCGCTTGTCGGAATTAACCTGTTAAGAGAAGGCCTCGATATTCCGGAAGTATCGCTCGTTACGATTCTCGACGCGGACAAAGAAGGATTTCTGCGCGCTGAACGCTCCTTAATCCAGACGATGGGACGGGCGGCAAGAAACGCCAACGGCCACGTTATTATGTATGCTGACCGGATTACAAAATCGATGGATATCGCTATTTCCGAAACGAACCGGCGCCGCGAGATTCAGCTTGCCTACAACGAAGAGCACGGTATTACGCCGAAAACCATTCAGAAATCCATTCCGGAATTAATTAAGGCGACTATTGTGACCGAAGATGGGGAAGAAGTGGAACAGGTACCTATGCTTTCGAAAATGAACAAAACCGAACGCCGGAAATATGCAGATGAGCTTGAGGCGGAAATGAAGCAGGCAGCAAGAGACCTGCAGTTTGAACGAGCCGCTGAACTTCGTGACCTCGTTCTTGAATTAAAAGCGGAAGGATAGATAGAATGGCACTGGAAAACTTACAAATTAAAGGCGCACGCTCCCACAACTTAAAGAACGTAGATATTACGATACCAAGAGACAAACTGATTGTATTTACAGGATTATCGGGCTCAGGGAAATCCTCCCTGGCCTTTGATACGATATACGCAGAAGGGCAGAGACGCTATGTTGAATCGCTTTCTGCCTATGCCCGCCAGTTTCTCGGGCAGATGGATAAGCCGGACGTGGACTCTATTGAAGGGCTCTCTCCGGCCATTTCCATTGACCAGAAAACAACGAGCAAAAACCCCCGTTCCACGGTAGGGACGGTTACGGAAATTTATGACTACCTGCGGCTTCTATTTGCCCGCATCGGCCGGCCGGTCTGTCCGAACCACGGCATTGAAATTGCTTCACAGACCGTACAGCAGATGGTGGACCGGATGATGGCCTATCCGGAGCGGACGAAAATGCAAATTTTATCGCCACTTATTTCAGGGCGCAAAGGCGAGCACGTAAAAGTGCTCGAAGACTTGAAAAAAGAAGGCTATGTCCGTGTCCGCGTAGACGGGGAAATGCGCGAAGTAAGCGATGATATTACGCTTGAAAAAAATAAAAAGCACAGTATTGAAGCGGTGATTGACCGGGTTGTTATTAAGCCGGACGTGGAAACAAGACTTGCCGACTCGCTGGAAACAGCCCTGCGCCTAGGCGATGGCCAGGCAAAAATTGATGTCATCGGGGAAGAAGAGCTATTATTCAGCCAGCATCACGCCTGCCCGCACTGTGGATTTTCCATTGGTGAACTGGAGCCGCGCCTGTTTTCCTTTAACAGCCCATTTGGTGCATGCCCATCGTGTGATGGTCTTGGCAGCAAGCTGGAAGTGGACAAAGAACTGGTTATTCCGGATCCGGATCTGACGCTCAAAGAGCATGCTATTGCCGCATGGAAGCCGACGAGCTCCCAGTACTATCCACAGCTTCTTGAATCCGTATGCCGCCATTTTGATATTAAAATGGATGTACCGGTCAAGAAAATTTCTGAAAAGAAGATGGATATCCTTTTACATGGAAGCACGAAAGAAAAAATGACGTTCCGGTATGAAAATGACCGCGGCGGTGTAAGAGAGCGCAAGATCTATTTTGAAGGCGTACTGGAAAATATTAACCGCCGCTATCATGAAACGAGCTCCGATTACATCAGGGAGCAGATGGAACAATATATGACGAGCAAGCCTTGTCCGACCTGCAAAGGCCACCGCCTTCGTAAAGAAAGCCTGTCGGTGAAGATTAATGATCATCATGTCGGCCAGGTAACCGATATGAGCATCAAGAACGCAATGGAGTTTTTCGGAGAGTCTATTCATTTGACGGACAAAGAAAAAGAAATTGCAAACATGATTCTAAGAGAAATTGAAGAACGTCTCGGCTTTTTAAACAATGTCGGTCTCGACTACCTGACGCTCAGCCGGGCAGCCGGTACGCTCTCCGGCGGGGAAGCCCAGCGGATCCGTCTTGCCACACAGATTGGTTCTTCTCTGATGGGTGTTCTCTATATACTCGATGAGCCGTCGATCGGCCTCCATCAGCGCGATAACGACCGTCTGATTGCCACACTGCAGCGGATGAGGGACCTCGGCAATACGCTAATTGTAGTGGAACACGATGAAGACACGATGCTTGCCGCCGACCACATTGTCGACATCGGCCCCGGCGCAGGGATGCACGGCGGTTATATTATTTCGGAAGGCACGCCGGAGGAAGTTATGGCAGATAAAGACTCTTTGACCGGCCAGTATTTGTCCGGCGAGCGCTTTATTCCGCTGCCGGCGGAACGCAGAAAGCCTCAGGGACGCTGGCTGAAAATCAAAGGTGCTTCCGAAAATAACTTAAAGCGGGTAAATGCGGACTTCCCGCTCGGGTTGTTTACTGCAATCACCGGCGTATCAGGCTCCGGAAAAAGTACGTTGATTAATGACATCCTTTACAAATCCGTAGCGCAGAAGCTGTATAAGAGCAAGCACAAGCCGGGCGCCCACAAATCCGTGGAAGGTCTTGACCAGCTTGAAAAGGTTATTGATATTGACCAGTCTCCGATCGGCCGAACCCCGCGTTCGAATCCGGCTACGTATACCGGCGTGTTTGATGACATCCGCGACGTATTTTCGCTGACGAATGAAGCGAAGCTGCGCGGCTATAAAAAAGGACGCTTCAGCTTTAACGTAAAAGGCGGACGCTGTGAAGCCTGCCGCGGGGACGGGATTATAAAAATTGAGATGCACTTTCTTCCCGATGTGTACGTTTCCTGCGAAGAATGCGAAGGCAGACGGTATAATCGGGAAACGCTGGATATTAAATACAAAGGAAAAAACATTGCCGACGTTCTGGAAATGACCGTGGAAGAGGCAGTAGACTTCTTTGAAAACATTCCAAAAATCAAACGCAAAATCCAGACGTTATATGATGTCGGATTAGGGTATATAAAACTAGGACAGCAGGCAACGACGCTTTCCGGCGGGGAAGCCCAGCGAGTGAAGCTTGCTTCCCAGCTTCACAAGCGATCCACCGGTAAATCGCTCTACATTCTTGATGAGCCGACTACCGGCCTGCACGTAGACGATATTGACCGCCTGCTTAAAGTACTGCAGCGCCTTGTAGATAATGGCGATACGGTACTGGTCATTGAACACAATCTGGACGTCATTAAAACGGTGGATTATATCGTCGATCTCGGCCCGGAAGGCGGAGACAACGGCGGTACCATCGTTGCGAAAGGCACGCCGGAGAAAATAGCGAAGGTGGAGGAATCCTACACCGGCTATTATTTAAAGCCGATTCTTGAACGGGAAGAAGAACGGATGAAAACCCGCCGCCTGCAGGCGGATCGGGTAGCAGAAGCTTCTTCCTGAACGCCGTCCCATTAAAATGAAACGTCCCTGCAGGTCTTTCGTAAATAAAGAATACAAGAAGCCGCCAGTCGCGGTGAATGAAAAGATACCTGAAAGGAAGGGTACAGCATGGAAGAAGAACGCAGACAAATTTTACGCATGATTGAAGAGGGAAAAATTTCAGCAGAGGAAGGAGTCCGTCTTTTGGAAGCATTGTCAGCTGACAAAAGCGGCTCATCCCGTTCAGGCAGAAAAAATAACTCCACGCGGTCCAGCCAGCGTTCCTCCGGCGGTTTCGGTGCGGATCCATTTAATATCTTCCGCGATGCGGCAGGGCGTGCGTTTCAGCGCAGAGACCGTCAGCCGCCGTTTGACAAAGAGAAAAAAATGTTTCAGGAATGGTCGGATCAGGCAAGTTCTTTTGTCGATACCGCTGTAAAAAAAGTAAAAGAAATGGATCTCGACTTCAACTTTGGTCCATACACAGAAGTGAGCCACACATTTGAGCTGCAGCACCTCAGCGACAAAAATATTGAGTTTGCGCTTGAAAATGGCTCCTTCGAATGGAAAACATGGGACATGCCCGGCATCAAAATCGACTGCCGTGTGAAAGTCTACCGCGAAGAGTCGGAAGAGCAGGCGTCCAGCCGTTTTCTAAACGACGCCGAATTCGGCTCCGAGGACGGTCGTCTGCTGTTCCGGACCAAATCCAAAGCGATGAAAGTGGAAGCTGTAGTCTATGTGCCGTCCAAACGGTATGAGTCCATTAAATGGCACACGTTTAACGGTCATTTAAAAGGGGAATCTATCGATACAGACCGCTTCTCTGCCAAGGCATCAAACGGTTCCCTTTTCTTCCGGGACGTTCAGGCTTCCCGCATGTTCGCGGAAACGGGTAACGGTCCGATTACGCTTCAGGGCGGCAGCGCCGACCTTGCTACGCTGAAAACATGGAATGGATCCGTTATGTGCCGGGCGGAAGTGAAAGATCTTGAAGTCGAAGTGTTTAATGGTTCTGTGACCGGCATTCTTTCCTATAAAGAAGATGCAAAAGCGGTTATTCAGGCCAAAACAGGCAATATTGACCTTGAGCTGGAACCTTCCGCGCGTACGGACGGCCATCTCGAAACGATGACCGGTACGTATCATAATGATTTAGCCGAAGTGGAAATACTCGAAGAACAAAAAGAATTTGTCCAAAAATCAGTGCGGTTTATGTCACGTCCAACCGCTTCTCCAACTTTGAGACTGGAAGCGTTGACGAAGACGGGCTCTATTACGGTAAAGCCAAAGATATAAACCACAGACAAGGAGATGTATGATGAAGAAAAAATTGTATCGTTCCGAAACCGATAAGATGCTTGCAGGTATATGTGGAGGACTGGCGGACTATTTAAACGTAAACACCACGCTTGTGCGTGTCAGTACCGTTATTCTTTCCCTGCTTACGTCAGGTGTTC
Source organism: Sinobaca sp. H24 (assembly GCF_023845525.1). Taxonomy (NCBI): domain Bacteria; kingdom Bacillati; phylum Bacillota; class Bacilli; order Caryophanales; family Sporolactobacillaceae; genus Sinobaca; species Sinobaca sp. H24. The sequence goes on along the minus strand of NZ_JALBWT010000003.1, from coordinate 36,005 downwards.
CGATTATTATTCTTTATATCGTATTGGCGTTCGTGCTGCCTAAAGAAGGAAGCGCGAGCTGATGGTAGGCTGCTTAACGCCTTTTCTCATTAATACGCTGACGCTTATGGCGGTTGCGGGTGTCTTTAATGGATTTTACCTGGAAGGTTTTGGTGCGGCCCTTATGGCAGGTATTATCCTGACCGTGGTTAACTTTTTCATCCGCCCGCTTCTCGTCCTGCTGACGCTGCCGTTTACCGTTGTTACGTTTGGGTTGTTTATATTCGTTATTAACGCGCTCATGCTTATGCTTACAGCAGCATTGATGGGAAGCGCTTTTGAAATTTCCGGATTCGGCATGGCTCTGCTTGCATCCATTATTATTGCCCTGCTGAATATGGTGCTTTCTAATTTCATTGCGGACCCTTTAAGCAAAGGAAGCCGCCGCTGATACCTCTCCATCCCTGACAGGATGCCGTCTTTCGGCATCCTGTTTTTTATGGGCAGGCAACGTTATCCTTTGCCTGCAAATCATGCTACAATGAAAAAAGTGACAGCGCCCGGATGGGCAAGAACGAGTGGAGGGAAAAGCATGGCGAAGGTGACAGCAAAGGACCTGGTCGAGCATTTTGATTTTGAGGTGCTTGCCGGGCATGAAGGCGTATATCGCGCAATTACAACTAGTGATATTTCCCGGCCGGGAATTGAGATGGCCGGTTATTTTACGTATTATCCTGCCAAACGGCTGCAGCTTCTGGGAAGAACAGAGCTTTCTTTTTACCAGCAGCTCAATGATGAAGAAAAGCAGGAGCGGATGGAAAAGCTGTGTACATATGATACCCCTGGGATTATCATTTCCCGGGACCTGACCGCCCCGGATGAATTGATTAATAACGCAAATAAAGTCGGCGTTCCGCTTATGCGGGCAGACGTGACGACCACGAGGCTGAGCAGTCAGATTACGACATTTCTGGAAACAAAGCTCGCTAAATCAACCGCCATGCACGGCGTCCTGATGGACATTTACGGTATAGGCGTACTTCTTACCGGGGCAAGCGGCGTCGGTAAAAGTGAAACCGCACTGGACCTGGTGCGCCGAGGGCATCGTCTCGTAGCGGACGACTCTGTGGAAATCCGCCAGGAACAGGGCAACACGCTTGTCGGACGCGCGCCTGAGTTGATTCAGCACCTATTGGAAATCCGCGGACTCGGTATTATTGACGTGATGACGCTGTTCGGTGCCGGCGCCGTCCGTCCATTCAAACGGATTGCGCTGACGATTAACCTGGAGCTTTGGGACGACAAAAAAGCCTACGACCGTCTGGGAATTGAAGAAGTTACCGTGAAAATTATTGATTCTGAAATACCAAGATTAACTATTCCGGTTCGTCCGGGAAGAAACCTTGCGGTTATCGTAGAGGTGGCAGCCATGAACTTCAGACTGAAACGAATGGGTATTAATACCGCGCAGGAGTTTTCGGACCGCCTGACCGGTGTTATTGAAGAAGGCGACAAAGAAGATTTTTAAGAAGAGGTGACAGGCATTGTTATTTTCAATACAGCCCATCGACCGCACAGCCCTGGAGCTTGGGCCGCTGACGGTTTACTGGTATGGGATTATTATCGGCCTCGGAGCCGTCCTCGGGTATATTATTGCCAACCGGGAAGCTAAAAAAAGAGGCATGCCGGCTGATATTATTGCGGACCTGCTTATTTTCGCAGTGCCGATCGCGATAATATCCGCCAGGTTATATTATGTGATATTTAGCTGGGATTATTATTCGCAGAATCCCGGCAGTATTTTAGCAATCTGGGAAGGCGGTCTTGCCATCCACGGAGCGTTAATCGGATCTGTGATCACGGCCGTCATTTTTGCCCGTGTCCGGAAGATTTCCTTCTGGAAGCTTGCCGATATTGTGGCACCGAGTATTATACTCGGGCAGGCTATAGGACGCTGGGGGAACTTTATGAATCAGGAGGCCCATGGCGGACCGGTGACAAGAGAATTTTTGGAAGGGCTGTTTCTTCCGGATTTTATTATTAACCAGATGTTTATTGAGGGCATTTATTATCACCCTACTTTTTTATATGAGTCCTTATGGAATCTGCCGGCTTTGCCGTTCTGATTTGGCTCCGCCGATTTAATCTCCGCCGCGGCGAGATGTTCCTTTCCTATGTAATCTGGTATTCTGCCGGTCGCTTCTTTATAGAAGGAATGCGCACAGACAGCCTGATGATCGGAGAGGTTCTGCGCACGGCCCAGGTGATTTCTATCGTACTGATAGCTGCTGCCTTTCTATTGATGTGGTACCGCCGTTTGAAAATGAACGCAACCGCGCACTATCTCGATGACGATGGCGGCGGACTGGAAACAGAAAAACCGGCCGCAAAAAGCACGCCTAAAAAACAAAAGAAAAAATAAGGAGGCTGCCCATGGCCGTAAATACCATGTTGTTCGATCTGGACGGCACGTTAATTAATACGAACCCGTTAATTATTTCTTCATTTGAATACACGCTGAACCTCTATTATCCGGGAGTCTACAGTCGTGACGACATTATTGGAATGATCGGCACGCCGCTTCTGGAGAATTTCGAAAATATTGATGCGGAACGTGCACCGGAACTGGTGAAAACGTATCAAACGCATAACATGGAGCATCACGATGCATTAATTGAAGAATATGAAGGGGTAAAAGAAGCGATTCATTCCCTGCATGAAAGAGGATTCAAGCTCGGTATTGTAACGACGAAAAGACGGGAAGCAGCGCTTCGCGGGGCAGAAAAAATGGACCTGCTTCCGTATTTCTCCACGATGGTGGCTATAGAAGACGTAGAGCACGCCAAGCCGCACCCGCAGCCTGTTCAGCTTGCCATGAACATTCTTGGCGCTGTGCCGGAGGAAACGATCATGGTCGGCGACAGCCAGTATGATATTTTATCCGGTCAGAATGCCGGCGTTACAACAGCCGGCGTTTCCTGGACGATCAAGGGAGAAGAATGGCTGCAGACGTTTGAACCGGACCATATGCTTCAGGATATGCGCGAGCTGTTACGGCTTTATGATGGAGTGCATATCTAATGCGACGCACGGACCGTTACCCTGTCACGTCATCGAACGCCCTGTGGCAGGTGTACAAAACGGTGTCGTTCTGGAAAGTAATGAAAAATTTTATTGTTATTCAGCTGGCGCGGTATACCCCGTTTCTTTCGATGAAAAACTGGCTGTACCGGACGTTTCTCGGTATGAGAGTCGGGGAACAGACCGCATTCGCCCTGATGGTGATGGTCGATGTCATGTTTCCGGAAAAAATCACGATCGGGAAAAATTCCATTATCGGGTACAATACGACGATACTCACTCATGAATATTTAATTGATGAGTACCGGCTGGGCGAAGTGATCATCGGCAGCAATGTGATGATCGGAGCTAATACCACAGTGCTTCCGGGCGTGACGATCGGAGACGGCGCCGTGATTTCAGCGGCAACCCTCGTCTATAAAGATGTGCCGGCCGGAGCTTTTGTCGGGGGCAATCCGATGGTAGAGATAAAAAAACCGCAAAGCTGAAAGCCAGCCAGTACTCTCTCCTTATAAATGATCCATGCCGGCTGTTTTTGACAGACTGAAGCTTCTTTTGCCAAAAAAGAAGCTTTTTTCTTTCCAGGTGGTTTTCTATTGACCCCTCCCTGAATTGTGTGTAAACTACAAAATATATTCTTTACCTTAGTAGTACATTAGCGAACTAAAGCAAATAGATGAGCAATCAAAGGAGAGTTACCATAAATGAGCCAGCCTTTTATGTTTGAAAAGCCCGTAGGAATGAGAGACAGGCTGCCTGGATATTTTCAGGCAAAAGATGCGATTCGGCGTTCGACCGCAGGGGAAATGGAAAAATGGGGATACTTAACCATCGAAACGCCCACTTTGGAATATTACGAAACAGTCGGAAGTGCTTCAGCTATCCTCGACCAGCAGCTGTTTAAGCTCTTGGACCAGCAGGGAGATACGCTCGTTCTGCGTCCGGATATGACAGCGCCTATTGCAAGAGTGGCGGCTTCAAGCCTGCAGGATCAGGCGTTTCCACTCCGCCTTTCCTACCACACCAATTTATTCCGGGCCCAGCAGAGAGAAGGCGGACGTCCGGCGGAATTTGAACAGGTGGGAGTCGAGCTGATCGGTGACGGCACCACGAGTGCCGATGGAGAAGTAATTGCCCTGATGGCAGCGGCTCTTGAAGGCACGGGTCTGAAGGATTTCCGCATTGCAGCGGGACATATCGGGTTTGTTAATGCACTGCTTGTGGATGTACTTGGAAACGATGAACGGGCAGATGAACTGCGCCGCTTTTTATATGAGAAAAATTATGTAGGCTACCGGTATCACGTGAAGCAGCTTCCTTTATCTACTATTGATAAAAACAGGCTGCTCGGCCTGCTAAAGCTCCGCGGAGGCGAATCGGTGCTCGAAGAGGCATCCGCTTTAAGCAGCCATCCGCAGGCGAAAAAGGCAGTAGAAGACCTTAAGCAGCTGTTTGACGTCCTGCGGGCCTATGGCGTGAGCGAGCTGGTTACGCTTGACCTTAACCTCGTCATGCATATGAGCTACTATACGGGAATTGTATTTGAAGGATATGGAAACAATCTCGGCGTGCCTTTATCCAGCGGCGGACGCTACGATGAACTGCTTCAGAAATTCGACCGGCCGGCTCAGGCGACAGGGTTTGGCATCCGTCTCGATCTTCTTGCAGAAGCGCTCCAGCCTTCCGAGGAATTTCCAGAGCCCTCCTGTATTGTGTTCAGCAAAGAGCGCCGTGCCGAAGCGATCGCAGAAGCGGTGAAACGCAGAAAAAACGGTGAACGCGTTGTGCTTCAGGATCTTCAGGGCTTAGAGAGCGTTGGACCAGCTGAGCGAAGCCTACACCGACCTTTACTATTACATTGGAAAAAAGAAAGAGGCCGATACGCATGAGTGATTTTTTAACGATAGCAATGCCGAAAGGGCGTATCTTTGAAGAAGCAGTTGATCTGTTAAGAGAAGCGGGCTTTCCCATCCCGCCGGAATTTGATGACTCCCGCAAGCTGATTATAGACGCTCCGGAAGCGAATATGCGCTTTATTCTGGCAAAGCCGATGGATGTTCCCACCTATGTAGAGCACGGAGTGGCGGATCTTGGCGTGGCCGGCAAAGACACGATGATTGAGGAAGAACGCGTCGTGTACGAAGTGCTCGATCTTCATATCAGCGCCTGCTACATGGCGGTGGCATCCCTTCCCGGCTATCAGAAAACGGATATTAATCCGAAAGTCGCCTCCAAGTATCCTCACCTGGCAGCCCAATATTTTAAAGAGCAGGGCGAACAAGTGGAAATTATTAAACTCAACGGATCGATCGAGCTTGCGCCTATGGTAGGCCTGGCCGACCGAATCGTCGATATTGTCTCCACCGGCCAGACGCTGAAGGAAAACGGCCTTGTTGAACTGGAGACCATTGTGCCGATTACATCAAGACTGATCGTTAATCCGGTCAGCTATAGAATCAAGGACAAACAAATTGATGAAGTTGTGGAACGGCTCGCGAAAGTGGTAGAGGAGGAGTAACATGGAGATTAAAGAAATATCCGGAAAGCCTCAGTTAAAAAGAGATGTGGAAACCGGCAATGAAAAACAGCGGGAAGCAGTTGACGCGATTATTACGCGTGTCCGCGAAGAAGGGGACAGCGCGCTCCGGGAACTGACAGAGATCTTTGATAATGTAGAAATTGATGAGCTTTTTGTTACAAAAGAAGAAATGGAAGAGGCGTATGAAGCGTTTGATCCGGATCATCTGGCATCGCTCCGCCGCGCTATTGTGAATATCCGTGACTTTCATCAGCGCCAGGTGCAGCAGTCCTGGTTTGTAACAAAAGACGACGGCACCGTGCTCGGCCAGAAAGTAACGCCGTTTGACTCGGCCGGCGTATATGTACCAGGCGGAAAAGCCGCTTATCCGTCCACCGTAATGATGAACGTTATTCCGGCCCAGACGGCAGGGGTGCAGCGTATTGTCATGGCGACACCGCCTAATGAAGAAGGCTTGATTTCCCCAACGGTGCTCGTCGTAGCAGCGGAACTGGGTATAGACACGATTTTGAAAGCAGGAGGCGCCCAGGCCATAGCGGCACTCGCCTTTGGCACAGAAAGCGTGGAGGCAGTCGATAAAATTGTCGGTCCCGGCAACGTTTTCGTAGCGCTTGCCAAGCGGGCCGTTTATGGATGGGTCGATATCGATATGATTGCAGGACCGAGCGAAATTGTCGTGCTGGCTGATGAAACGGCAAGAGCCGAGCTCGTCGCAGCAGACATGCTCTCTCAGGCGGAGCATGACCAGATGGCGTCTTCCGTCCTCGTAACGACATCACGGGAGCTTGCTGAACAAACAAAAGAGGAAATAGAAGCGCAGCTGGTCGATCTTCCTAAAAAAGACATTGCCCAGGCGTCGATTAAAGATCATGGCGTTATATATATCGCGGATTCGATGGAAGAAGCCGTCGAGGCGGTCAATGAAATCGCACCCGAACACCTTGAAATTATCACCGCCTACCCATATGAAATTATGGGGAGAATCCGTCATGCCGGCGCTATTTTTCTCGGCCCCTACAGCCCTGAGCCGCTCGGTGATTACTTCGCAGGGCCGAATCACGTCCTGCCGACAAACGGAACGGCACGCTTTTCGAGTCCGCTCAGCGTAGATGATTTTGTGAAAAAATCAAGCGTTATTTCCTACAGCGAACAGGCCTTTTTCAGGGATGCCGATGACGTGGCAGCCATTGCACGCATGGAAGGGCTGGAAGCACACGCCCGGGCAGTTGATGCACGTAAAAAGGGGGAAAAAGTCGAATGACAGAAAGAAAAGCATCTATTACAAGAAAAACAAATGAAACAAACATTACACTCGATTTTCAGGTGGACGGCACGGGAACGAGCCGGATTGAAACCGGCGTCCCCTTCATGACGCATATGCTTGATCTGTTTACCAAGCATGGCCAGTTTGATCTAACCGTGGATGCGAAAGGCGACACCGACGTAGATGACCATCACACGACGGAAGATATCGGTATCTGCCTTGGCCATGTCCTCAAAGAGGCACTCGGCGATAAAAAAGGAATCCGCCGCTACGGTAATGCCTTTGTTCCAATGGATGAAGCCATGGCTCAGGTCGTTGTCGATTTAAGCAACCGCCCGCATCTGGAATTCCGCGGTGAATTTCCGGCGCAGAAAGTCGGCACCTTTGACGTAGAGCTTGTCCATGAATTTCTCTGGAAACTTGCTCTGGAAGCAAGAATGAACCTGCATGTCATTGTGCATTACGGGTTTAACACCCATCATATGATAGAAGCTGTTTTCAAGGCGCTGGCACGTGCTTTGGATGAAGCCACCCAGCTGGACGAACGCGTCAAGGGAGTGCCTTCTACAAAAGGCATGCTTTAATAATAATACAGATTCGGACTGCTAGAAATATACAAGGAGTGGACGTGCATGATTGGTATTATCGATTATGGAATGGGTAATCTTCACAGCGTCAGCAAGGCGCTGGAACGCCTGGACCAGCCCTATTTTATTTCCGAAGATCCGGAAGAACTGAACAAAGCAGAAGGCCTGATCCTTCCGGGGGTCGGCTCATTTAAAGACGCAATGACGCTGCTTAAAGAGAAAAATCAGGAAGATTTTATTAAGAAATGGGCAGCGGACGGCAATCCGCTTCTCGGCATCTGCCTTGGCATGCAGCTGTTGTTTGACGGCAGCGAAGAAAACGGCGATACAGACGGCCTTGCCTTTTTACCCGGCTATGCACGCCATTTTTCCAAGCGTAAAGATATGGACCCGGCCTTGAAGATTCCTCACATGGGATGGAATAAGCTCGAATTCCGCCTGCCGGATCATGACGTGCTCCGTGACGTAGAAGAAGGGCACGTGTATTTCGTGCATTCCTACGTTATTGAAACAAAAGATGAAGACGTATTGATCGCCGTATGTGATTATGCCGGAGACGTGCCTGCTATTGTAGGACGCGGCCGTATTATCGGTACGCAGTTTCACCCGGAAAAAAGCAGTACGGTAGGCATGAGCATTCTTAAAAACTTCGTTACTGATGTAGCAAAGGGGCGGAACACTTATGAGTGATTTTATTCTGTACCCGGCCATCGATATGAGGGACGGCAAATGCGTCCGTCTCGTGCAGGGTGACTACGATCAGGAAACAATTTACGGCGACTCGCCGGCAGATATGGCACGCACATTCGAGCAGGCCGGTGCTTCGTGGCTGCATATGGTGGACCTTGACGGCGCAAAAGCCAAAAAGCGGATTAATCATGAGCACGTGCTCAAAGCGGCGAAACTGGACATGCGCGTGCAGATCGGCGGCGGTATCCGCACGAAAGAAGATGTAGCCTACTACCTGGACCGCGGCGTGGACCGGGTCATTCTTGGAAGCGTGGCAATCAACCATCCGGATTTCGCAAAAGAAATGCTTGCCGAGTATGGGGAGAAAATTGCTATCGGACTCGATGCAAGAGATGGCTACGTTGCGGTGAACGGCTGGCTCGAAACATCTGAAATGACGGCAGTTAACGTTGGAAAAGAAATGGCCGCACATGGAGCGAAGACATTTATTTTTACGGATATTGCCAAAGACGGCATGCTCTCCGGCCCGAATGTGGACGCTATTGCTGAGCTTGCGCGTGAAACCGGACAGGAAGTGATTGCTTCCGGCGGCGTAAGCAGCATTGATGATCTGCAGAAGCTCGCTTCCTATAAAGAGCAGGGTATCAGCGGTGCTATTATAGGCAAAGCGGTTTATACAGGCCGGTTTACGATGGAAGACGCTTTAAGAGAGGTGGGTGGCGCATGCTGACGAAACGCATTATTCCGTGTCTGGATGTAAAAGAGGGAAGAGTTGTAAAAGGCATTCAATTTGTAGACCTCCGCGACGCCGGAGATCCGGTGGAATTGGCGGAAATTTACGATGCCCAGGGAGCGGACGAGCTGGTTTTTCTCGACATTTCCGCTTCTCATGAAGGCCGCAAAACGATGGTCGAAGTGGTAGAAGAAGTGGCAGGAACGCTTGCGATTCCCTTCACCGTCGGCGGAGGCATTCACTCCCTCGAGGACATGCGCGCAATTCTGCGGGCCGGAGCGGATAAAGTCTCGGTTAACACTGCCGCTGTTGACCGACCGGAGCTGATCAACGAAGGCGCGGATCATTTCGGCTCGCAGTGCATTGTGCTTGCTGTTGATGCCAAATACGAAGAAGCGCTCGGCTCCTGGCGTGTATACACCCACGGCGGCAGAACGCCGACAGACTGGGAAATCCAGGACTGGGTAAAAGAAGCGGTCCGCCGCGGCGCCGGGGAAATTCTGTTGACAAGTATGGATCAGGACGGGGCAAAAACCGGTTTTGACATTAAACTGCTTCAGGCAGTCAATGAAGTTGTAAACGTGCCGGTTATTGCTTCCGGAGGCGCCGGTTCCAGGGAACACTTTATTGGAGCCTTCGAAGAGGGAAATGCGGACGCCGCGCTTGCTGCTTCGATCTTCCATTATAAAGAAACATCTATTGAAGAAGTAAAAACCTACTTACGAGAGAAAGGGGTCCGGGTACGATGAACAGCAATAACCTGACCTTTGATGAAAAAGGCTATATACCAGCGATCGTCCAGGATGCCGTAAGCAAAGAAGTTCTGACGCTCGCCTACATGAATGAAGAATCCCTGCAGAAAACGATTGAAACGAAAGAAACCTGGTTTTTCAGCCGTTCCCGCCAGGAGCTGTGGCATAAGGGAGAAACATCGGGTAATATTCAGAAAGTCGAAGACATCCGCTACGACTGCGACGCTGATTCACTTGTCGTTCTCGTTCATCCGGCAGGACCCGCCTGCCATACCGGCTCCTACAGCTGTTTTTCGTCTTCTCTTCTCGGAGAAGAAGTGCCGGAGAAGCAGCTGGACCGGTTTGCGATTATCAATGAGCTCGAGCAGATTATTGCCCAGCGTGAAGCAGAAATGCCTGAAGGCGCCTACACGACCTATTTGTTTACAGAAGGCGTGGATAAAATTTTGAAAAAAGTCGGAGAAGAAGCAAGCGAAGTAATCATTGCTTCCAAAAACCGTGATCCAGAAGAGTTGAAGTGGGAAACCGCCGACCTTCTTTATCACCTGCTTGTGCTTTTAAGAGAGCAGAAGCTGCCGCTTGACGATGTGCTGGACGTATTGGGACAGCGTCACAAAAAATAAGAATCAGCACCCGCTGCGAAAAAGCAGCGGGCTTTTTTATGCCTGTTTCCCGATATCAGTACTTTTCTTATCGTTTGAATAAATGATATACTACTCTTATTGCAATCGGGACCCCAACTGGAGGGAGAGAGTGAATGAAATCATCAACGGAAAAAACCGGCAGAGTTCTGCCGTTTCTGCAGAACGAAGAACACTATTTTAAACGCGGCATCCACGCTTTCCAAAAAAGAGAGCTGGATCGTGCGGTCAAATATTTGAAAAAAGCGATCGATATGGATCCGACCCAGGGTGTGTTTCAGTGCCAGCTGGCTGTCGTATATTCTGATACCGGGGAGTATGAAGAGTCCAACCGCCTGCTTTGGCACGTGCTTGAAGACCTGGACAGCAGCCTGAGTGAATGCTATTTCTTTTTAGCAAATAACTATGTATACCTTGGTCTATTCGATAAAGCCAAAGAGATGGCCGAGTCGTATCTTACGATGCAGCCGGAGGGGGATTTTTCCAAAGATGCCCGGGACCTGCTGGATCTGCTGCTTGAAGATGAGGAAGAAGAAAACAATCAGCAGGAAGAAGAGCTGATTATGAAATACGAAAAGTCCGAACGCTTAATGAAAACAAAGCAGTTTGCGGAAGCAGACCAGATACTTGAAGAAATTATTGCAGATTATCCGGATTACCTGCCGGCAAAATGCCAGCTTGCCAGGCTTCTTCATGAGCAGGACCGCTCTGAAGAGGCACTGGCCCTTGTGAAAGATATCGCACGGGAGCATATGTATCTTCCGGCGCTGTGCCAGCTTGCCGTGCTGTACGCAGAAATGGGAAGAGAAACAGAAGCACAGGAGACAGCGGAAATGCTGAAAAATATTATCCCGCTGGATAAATCGCACTTATTTTACGCGGCTTCCACCCTTTGCCGCCTCGGTTTTTATGAAGAATCCCGCCTTTTGTTTGAACGTTATGTTAAACGGCACGCGCCGACCCAGGAAGGCTTTCATTTGTTTTTCGGGGCTTCGGCATATCAGTCCGGACGCATCGTCCAGGCTGAACAGCAGTGGAAGCAGAGCGTGAACAAAGACAACCATACGGCAGGCGAACTGCTGAAGCATTTGAAAAAAGACGGGCTTTCTACGGAAGCTGTTCAATCTGCGGTAAAAGAGCATTACAAGCTGTAAGCAGATTAGTGACGAAGAGTACAAAATCTCATACGATATAACAGAACGAAACAATTCGAAAACAACAATGAGTATACTATATGAAAAACAGGAAACGATTAAAAGGAGGACTTACGCGTGAGTGAAGAAAGAATTTATGATGTAATTATTGCCGGGGCAGGCCCGGCGGGAATGACAGCAGCAGTGTACACTTCTCGTGCAGAGCTTGACACACTTATGCTCGAACGCGGGATCCCCGGCGGACAGATGGCCAATACGGAAGATGTTGAAAATTATCCCGGATTTGAGCATATTCTTGGGCCCGACCTGTCCAACAAAATGTTTGAGCATGCTAAGAAGTTCGGCGCAGAATATGCGTACGGAGATGTAAAAGAGATTATCGAAGGAAAAGAATACAAAACAGTCATTGCCGGCAACAAAGAATATAAGGCAAGAGCGGTTATTGTAACAACGGGCGCGGAGTACAAAAATCTCGGCGTTCCCGGTGAAAAGGAACTCGGCGGACGCGGTGTATCCTACTGCGCTGTCTGCGACGGAGCCTTTTTCCGTAAGAAAGAAATTGTCGTTGTCGGCGGCGGAGATTCGGCAGTAGAAGAAGCGGTTTACCTTACCCGCTTCGCTGATAAAGTAACAGTTATTCACCGCCGCGATGAGCTGCGTGCCCAGAAAATTCTGCAGCAGCGTGCATTTGTTAACGACAAGATTGACTTTAAGTGGAGCCACGTTGTAAAGGAAATTAATGGAGAAAACAACAAAGTATCCAGCGTCACGCTGACGGACCTGAAATCAGGCGAGGATTATGACTTCCCAACGGAAGGTGTCTTCGTGTATGTCGGCATGCTGCCGCTTAACAATGCGGTTAAAAATCTTGGCATTACAAATGACGAGGGCTACATTGTGACGAATGAGGAAATGGAAACAAAGATTCCCGGCATTTTTGCAGCCGGAGATCTTCGTGAAAAAACCCTCCGCCAGATTGTTACCGCAACTGGAGACGGCTCCCTTGCCGCACAGACGGCCCAGAAATATGTAGAAGAGCTCAAAAACGCCGTACAGGCATAAGGCAGCAGAAAGATACTGTAAAGGTATCTTAACCATGCTGTAATCTATACGAAACGAAACGGGGGTATTAGTATACTATTACCACCCCCCTTTTTCATGCGCAGGCTGCGGAGCCTGCGCTTTTTTTTATAAAAAAGGACGGGAGTGAAACCGCTGTAACTTTAGGAATGGTTATTTCTATTTGTGGGAAAAGAAAAGGAATAGTATACTTAAAACAGGCAATGTGAGGTGATGAGCATGCAGAGGATAACAAATTGCGTTATTCACAACAATGGAAAAATACTTATGCTTCAAAAACCCAGCCGTTTATGGTGGGTCGCTCCCGGCGGAAAAATGGAGCCGGAAGAATCCATCCAGGATTCTGCTGTAAGGGAAACAAAAGAAGAAACAAATATATTAGTGAAAAACCCAAACATAAGAGGGATTTATACAATGGTGATTAAAGACCAGGAGAAAACTATCTCGGAATGGATGCTGTTTTCTTTTGAAGCTTTTGAATGGGAAGGGACAGCCTGGGAGTATTCACCGGAAGGACTGCTCGAATGGATTGATAAAGACAGCGTCAGCGGTCTTGATATGAATCCCGGCGATTATCATATTTTACAGCATACGCTCTTTGGAAAAGGAGTGATGTATGGAACATTCTACTTCACGACGGAAAACGAACTGATTTCGTATGAACTAAGTGGAGGAGAGCTGAATGAATCTGGAAATGAGAGAGGATGAAGAAGCCGTGGGAAACCGTGAGAACGATTTAGACGTAGTGATTATTACGGGAATGTCAGGTGCGGGAAAGACGGTAGCTGTCCAAAGCTTCGAAGATTTAGGCTATTACTGCGTTGATAATCTTCCTCCTGCTATTATTCCAACCTTTATTGAGCTGGTGGAATCCTCAGAAGGAAAAGTGAAGAAAATAGCGCTGGTTATCGACCTGCGTGGACGTGAATTTTTTGAGCATTTATTTGAAACGGTGGATCGCTTATCTTCCAAGCAGAATTTAAATCTTCATATTCTCTATTTGGATGCAAAAGACAATGTGCTCGTTCAGCGTTATAAAGAAACAAGGCGTTCTCCCCCTTGCCGCAGAAGAAGCTCCGCTTGAAGGCATACAGCAGGAGCGCAATATGCTTGCAGAGCTGAAAGGCCGTGCGGCTCAGGTTATTGACACTAGTGACATGAAGCCCAAACAGCTGCGGGAACGAATTATTCAATATATTTCCGGTACAGCTAAAGACGTCTTTTCTGTAAATATGATGTCATTTGGTTTTAAATACGGACTTCCCATAGACGCAGATCTCGTTTTTGATGTAAGATTTCTGCCAAATCCGCATTATATAGAATTTCTGCAGCCTAAAACAGGCCTGCAGGAGGAAGTGTCGTCTTATGTTCTCAAATGGTCAGAGACACAGGAATTTTTAACAAAGCTGATAAATCTTCTTGAATACATGCTGCCTCAGTACAAAAAAGAAGGAAAGAGCCAGTTGATCATTGCTATTGGATGCACCGGCGGAAAACACCGGTCCGTAACGCTGGCTGAATATCTGGCTGCGCACTTTGCCTCCTCTTATTCCATGTCTACTACGCATCGGGATATAGAAAAAGCAAAAGGCATTCTTGTATGAAACGGTCCAATATAGTCGTTCTCGGCGGAGGGACGGGTCTGTCTGTATTACTGAGGGGCTTGAAAACCTTTCCGGTCGACATCACAGCAATCGTAACCGTTGCAGACGATGGAGGTAGTTCCGGGCGCCTCCGAAAAGAAATGAATATACCGCCGCCCGGTGATGTACGAAACGTGCTGGTTGCGCTGGCAGAAGTAGAGCCTATGATCGAGCAGCTGTTCCAGCACCGGTTTACTACCGGTGAAGGGCTGGTCGGCCATTCGCTCGGCAATCTGCTTCTTGCAGGCATGACATCAATAACAGGTGATTTTGCTAAAGGCATCAGTGAGCTCAGTACTGTCCTGAATGTACGTGGGAAAGTACTGCCTTCTTCGAATCAAAGCGTAGTGCTTCACGCAAAAATGATGGATGGCACGACGGTGGAGGGAGAATCACTCATTCCTCAGGCGGAAAAGCAGATCCGGCATGTTTTTTTACGTCCGGAGGAGTTAAAGCGCTTCCAGAGAGTTTAAAAGCAATTGAGGAAGCCGATTTGATTGTGCTGGGGCCGGGAAGCCTTTACACTAGTATACTGCCGAACCTTTTAGTGCCTGGTATTATTGAAGCTATTCAGGAAGCCAAAGCACGTAAAGTATACATTTGCAATGTGATGACGCAAAAAGGGGAAACCGATAATTTTTCCGCTTCCGATCACGTGCAGGCTATTTTTAATCATACGCATGAGCAGTTTATCGAAACAGTACTGGTAAACAATGGAATAATTCCAGACGAGCTCATTAAAAAATATCAACAAGAGGACGCCCATCCGGTTCCATTTGATGAAGATAATATGAGAGCCTTCGGCTGCCGTGTCGTGCAGGACGAATTCATTCGATACGATGGAATGATGCTGCGCCACAATGCAGTCAAAGTCGCTCAGTCCCTTCTTATGGAGCTGTAGGCGAAGTAGAAAGAGGCGGTGAAGAGCCTATGTCGTCATTTGCAGCGATGACTAAAAAAGAATTAACACAGCTTGAATTAAAAGATTGCTGTGTGAAAGCGGAACTTGCTGCGCTTATTCGAATGAATGGAACTATGACATTTGGAAGCGGCCTGTTGACGCTGACGTACTACGGAAAATGCAGCGATTGCCAGGCGGATTTATACATTAATCAAAAAAGGCTTCAGTGAAATGCAGCTGGAAGTCCTTGTCCGGAAAAAAATGCGCTTAAAGAAAAACAACGTGTATATTGTACGTATTAAAGAAAACACCCAAAAATTTCTGTCCGATCTTCATATAATGGAAGAAAATTACCGGTTTGTCCGCTCTATTTCCCCGGATATGATAAAAAAATCCTGCTGTAAACGGGCGTATCTGCGCGGGGCTTTTCTGGCCGGGGGGTCAATCAATCATCCGGATACCTCGTCATATCATCTGGAAATTTTCTCAAACTACGAAGAGCATAATTATTCTCTCCGCCAGCTTTTTAAGGAATTTCATATTCCCTCCAAAAGCCTGGAACGGAAAAAAGGCTATATTTTATACGTGAAGGAAAGTGAGAAAATCACTGAATTCCTCAGCGTGATCGGGGCCCACCAGGCCCTGCTGTATTTCGAGGATGTCCGGATTATGAAGGATATGCGCAACTCCGTGAACCGGCTCGTTAACTGTGAAACGGCGAACCTTAATAAAACAGTAGGGGCAGCCTTACGTCAGGTGGAGAATATCCGCTTGATCCAAAGGGAAATCGGCCTCGAAAATCTTCCCCATAAAATCAGGGAAATTGCTGAATTGAGGGTGGAGCATCAGGATATTACGCTGAAAGAACTGGGAGAAATGGCCTCAGGCGGACCAGTGAGTAAGTCAGGCGTAAATCACAGGCTTCGAAAAATAGATGAATTAGCTGAAAAAATCCGAAACGGGGAAACGGTTTCATAGTATAATAAAAAGCATAACTGGCAGCTGGAGGAGGTAGACATGGTAAAGAAAACGTTGAAGTTCAGTTAAAAACAGGTCTTCAGGCAAGGCCGGCCGCTTTATTTGTACAGGAAGCCAACAGGTTTCATTCGGATATTTCCATTGAAAAGGATGGAAAGGTCGTAAACGCGAAAAGCATTATGGGTATTATGAGCCTTGCTGTCCGAAACGGTGCCTCCATCAAAATAATGATCAACGGCAATGACGAAGCAGACGCAATGAAAGCACTTGTGGATTATGTAAAAAAAGAGTAAAAACCTCTCTCCTAAGCAGGAGAGAGGTTTTTCAGTCTTTTAAAAAAGACAAAAATAGATATTTTTATGCAAAAGTCTTTCTCCAAGGGAACCGCCCCTGTTTATTCATTTTTGTTTTCAGCAAAATTCTTAAAGAAATCGGAATCATGAATAGATAAACAAAATGAAATAGTTTATAGACAATCTAAAAAACCCTCTCTTCTAAGCAGAAGAGAGGGTTTTCGTATTACTTCTCGTAAACTGTGTCAATCAGGCCGTAATCTCTTGCTTCATGAGCTGTCATGAAGTTATCACGATCTGTATCGCGCTGAATTACTTCGAGGGGCTGGCCGGAACGATCTGCTAGGATCTGGTTCAGCTTCTCGCGCATCTGAATAATGCGGCGGGCGTGAATTTCGATATCAGAAGCCTGGCCCTGTGTACCTCCGAGCGGCTGGTGAATCATTACTTCACTGTTTGGAAGAGCGAAACGCTTGCCCGGCTCGCCGGCTGCAAGAAGAAATGCTCCCATGGAAGCTGCCATACCAACGCAGATAGTAGAAACTTTAGGCTGGATATACTGCATCGTGTCATAAATAGCCATACCTGCAGTGATAGAACCACCCGGGCTGTTGATGTAAATGGAAATGTCTTTTTCCGGATCTTCAGCAGCCAGGAATAAAAGCTGGGCTACAATGGAGTTGGACACGTTATCGTCAATTCCGGAACCAAGCATGATAATACGGTCTTTCAGAAGGCGGGAATAAATATCATATGCTCTTTCCCGCGGCTTGTTTGTTCAATTACTGTTGGAATTAAGTTCATGTCTTATTTCCTCCTATTATATAAATTGTGTAAATACTGACTCCATAACGAAAAACACGTATGTTTTTCGTATTGTTGAGAATAGTTATATCATACTCGAATGGTCAATGTTGGTCAAATAAAAAGCGTTTATTTTTTATCTTTTTATTGTCCAGACGCTATTCTGCTTCTCCTACTATAACAAGAGTAAAGAGAACCTTTCAATCTTCAGCATTGAAACAAAGGAAGCAATCATCATATGCCTAATAGTGAGTATAACCTATTTTATGCCGATTAAAACTATGGAAGATTATATGACAAAAGAAAGAAGGAGGCTGCCGCTGTTTGCTACACTTCATGTGAAGGCCTAATTACATATAGACGATAATGCTGCCTGTGATATAATAAGTTATAGAAAGCGCTTACAAGAAGGAGAGGTCATTTTACATGAATCTAGAAATGGGATTATTTCAAAAACAGACGATGAGCCTTGTAATGACGCAGGAACTCCGCCAGGCCATTTCCCTGCTGCAGCTCTCGACCCAGGAGCTTTCTGATTACATATCGGAACAGGCTCTTGAAAATCCGCTTATAGAGACGGAAGAACCAGTCCAGGAAGAAAAGGAACTGCCTATATATGACAGCCCGGTAATGTGGACAGATGATTATGGAGATGGATATGAAGCATATGAAGGCAGAAATGAATCCCAGCTGGATAGAATCCAGGCTTACGAAGAAGGGCTGGCCGACCACTTATACAGCCAGATCCGTTTTCTCGATACAACCGATCAGTACCGGGAGCTTATGCTGTATCTCGCCGATAATGTAGATACAAACGGCTACCTGGAGGGAAGCTGGGAAGAAGCAGGACGGTTTTATACTATTACCGAAGATGAATATGAGCAGGGCGTTAAGATGCTTCAGAAACTTGAGCCTGCAGGTGTCGGTGCAAGGAATCTCCAGGAATGCCTGCTTCTGCAGTTAACGAGAGATTATCCGTCTGACCTGCTTGTCATCGAAGTAGTTAAACATCACCTGGAAGATCTGGCAGCGAGAAGGTGGAAGCAGATAGCGAAGACGCTTCATATTTCGGTGGAAGATGTGCAGGCGATCTATGATACGATCCAGCAGCTCACGCCTCACCCCTGCGCCTGCATTGGAAGAAGTGAATCAGCGGCAATTACGCCGGATGTGTATGTGGAAAAAAAGAACGGGGCGTTTACAGTTGTACTTAATAATGAAAGCCTGCCGAAAATAAGGCTGAATAAACAATACCGCCATCTGCTGGAGAGCGGGGAACAAGGAGAGGCGGGAGAATATGCCCGTAAAAAATACAAACAGCTCGTCTGGCTGCTGAAAAGCATTGATCAGCGGCAGACATCGCTCCGGAAAATTACGGAAGCTATCCTGCTTTTTCAGGAAGCATTCTTTGAAAACGGCCCTGCTGCCATGAAGCCGCTGACCCTGCGTGAGATAGCTGAAGAAGCAGAAGTGCATGAGTCCACGGTTTCACGGACAACTACGAACAAATATGTGCAGACCCCGCACGGATTATTTGAATTAAAGCATTTCTTTTCTGCTGGTATGAACAATGCAGAAGGAGAGCAGACATCTACGAATGTTATAAAAGAAATAATGAACAAAATGGTCGAAGCGGAAAAAAAAAACGGCCTCTATCCGACCAGAAAATAGCTGAGCTCATTAAGGAGGAACACGGCATCCCGATCTCCCGCAGAGCTATAGCCAAGTACCGCGGGGAACTGCAGATTGCCTCTTCCTCGAAAAGAAAAAGATACGCATGATGTTTTAAAAAAGAATGGCCGGGAAAAGGTACTGTATACCTCGAACCGGCCTTTAATTTTTATTGCTATGTTATTTTATTCTTGGTATAATGAAAGTATCAAAAGGCTGAACACCACTTAGGGATTTTCCCCTGGGTTTTATCTTTTGATAAAGTGGGACTAAAAATGTCTATATGGGACAAAAAGTGTCCCTGAGAGAAAACTGGTGATCCCTGAATGAGAGAATTACTCGAATGGCAGAAAAAACTGCAGCCTGATATTTTGGAAATCATGGGAAAACGATACCGGATTCTCCAGTATCTCCGGCTGATGCAGCCGGTCGGCAGAAGAACGCTTGCCGTCAGCCTGGATCTTTCGGAGAGAGTACTTCGGACAGAGGTAACATTTTTAAAAAATCAGGGATTAATTATGATTCATCCTTCCGGTATGACTCTTTCTGATGAAGGAGAAGCCCTGCTGGAAGGCATGGAGCCGGCGATGAAAATCGCTTTCGGACTTGAAGATCTGGAAAAGCAGGTAGCTGAGGTGCTTAACGTCGAGAAAGTTATAGTGGTTTCCGGCGACAGCGACGAGTACAGCTGGGTGAAAAAAGAACTGGGACGCGCCTGCGTACAGCAGATGAAAAAGCAGATAGCCCCCGGAGACATTATTGCTGTCGCCGGAGGAACGACGCTTGCAGCTGTTGCCGATATGGTCAGCCCGTCCGAAAAATGGAAAGACGCGGTTTTTGTACCGGCAAGGGGCGGCCTCGGGGAAAAGGTGGAAATCCAGTCGAACACAATCAGTTCGACAATGGCCACCAAAGCCCGGGCAGCTTACAGGCTTCTCCATGTTCCGGACCAGCTCAGCAACGAAACCAGAACATCGCTTAGTCTTGAACCTGGTATTAAAGAATTACTGGCTCTTATCCGGAAAGCAAAAATTGTGATCCACGGCATCGGGGAAGCTGAGATTATGGCAGACCGGCGCGAAACGAGCGACGGCGCCGTACAGCAGATCAAGGAAAAAGCAGCGGTTGGTGAAGCATTCGGGTATTATTTTGACCGGGAAGGGCATATCGTTCATAAAGAAAGAACGATCGGTCTGCAGCTTAATGACTTGAACGAAGCACAGACGGTCATTACTGTTGCCGGAGGAAGCTCGAAAGCAGAAGCCATTTCTGCCTACATGAAATACCGCCCCAGTAATCTGCTGATTACAGATGAAGGGGCAGCGAAGGCAATTTTAAATCGATGACAACTGATTTTACAATCAGTTTCTCATATAGTATTGAATAACGTGCACCATAATAAGAGGAGGAAATTAAACATGGCTACAAAGATTGGTATTAATGGATTTGGAAGAATTGGACGCGCAGTATTCCGTGCTTCTCTTGAAAATGACAACGTAGAAATCGTAAGCATTAACGACCTACAGACGCTAATATGCTTGCTCACCTTTTAAAATATGACACAGTACACGGCAACTTAAAGCAGAGTGTATCTGTAAACGGCGACAACCTTGTTGTTGACGGTAAAGAAATCCGCATCACTGCTGAAAAAGATCCAGCACAGATTCCATGGGGCCAGCTGAAGTGGAAATCGTAGTTGAAGCAACGGGCCGCTTCGTAGATGGCGAAAGCGCCGGCAAACACCTTGAAGGCGGAGCGAAGAAAGTTATTATCTCTGCACCTGGTAAAAACGTTGATGCAACATTCGTAATGGGCGTTAACGAAAACACGTATGACCCATCCAAGCACAACGTTATGTCCAACGCATCATGCACAACAAACTGCCTGGCGCCGTTTGCTAAAGTGCTTAACGACAAGTTCGGCATTAAGCGCGGACTAATGAACACTGTTCACTCCTACACGAATGATCAGCAGATTCTTGACCTTCCGCACAGTGACTACCGTTGGCACGTGCAGCTGCTGAAAACATCATTCCAACATCAACTGGAGCTGCAAAAGCAGTAGCCCTCGTTCTTCCTGAACTTGACGGCAAGCTTAACGGCGCTGCAATGCGTGTTCCTACTCCAAACGTATCTCTTGTTGACCTTGTAGCAGAGCTTGATACAAATGTTACTGCTGAAGAAGTAAACAACGTACTAAAAGAAGCTGCTGAAGGAAACCTTAAAGGCATCCTTGGTTTCAGCGACGAGCCCGCTTGTATCTAAAGACTATAACGGCAATTCCAACTCTTCTACTATTGATGGTCTATCCACTATGGTATTGGAAGACAACATGGTTAAAGTTATTTCCTGGTACGATAACGAGTTCGGCTATTCCAGCCGCGTTGTAGACCTAGTAGAATATGTTGCAAAACAGCAGGCTTAATAAAGCAGATAAAGGGCAGGGGGGAGAAAAAGTATTTTCTTGCTCCCCTTTCCTGTGCAGTTTCCTGCTACAATAGATATCGAAACAGCATGAATGAGCTGCAGAACATGTTTGCTTTTTATCAGCAGAAAACCCGGTTCTTTTTAGATGAACGTTGTATAGGAAAGCCGGGTTTATGCTTTTCTTTGTATTATAATTATACGTTCCTTTTTGTATCATTTAGGGAAAAGGATGAAGAACACAGAGGAAAAAGGAGGCAGCAATATGAATAAGAAATCTATTAAAGATATCGATGTAAAAGGAAAAAAGGTTTTCTGCCGCGTGGATTTTAACGTGCCGATGGAAGATGGAAAAGTAACGGATGACAGCCGTATTAAAGCCGCCATTCCTACAATTGAATACTTAGTGGACCAGGGAGCACGGGTTATCCTGGCCAGCCACCTGGGCCGTCCAAAAGGAGAGGTCGTGGAAGAACTTCGTCTTGGACCGGTAGGCGTACGTCTTGGCGAACTGCTGAGAAGAGACGTTCGGAAAGTAGATGAAGTTTACGGCCCTGTAGTAAAGCAGGCAGCCGATTCTTTGATGGACGGAGAAATTCTTCTTGTTGAGAACGTTCGTTTTGAAGCAGGAGAAGAAAAGAACGACCCGGAACTCGCAAAAGAATTTGCAGCTATTGCTGACATATATGTAAATGATGCATTTGGAGCGGCGCACAGAGCACATGCCTCCACAGAAGGAATCGCACAGCACCTTCCGGCTGCGGCTGGACTTCTGATGCAGAAAGAACTTGAGGTTCTTGGAAAAGCGTTATCTGACCCGGCACGTCCATTCACGGCCATTGTCGGCGGAGCGAAAGTGAAAGACAAAATCGGTGTGATCGATAATCTGCTTGATAAAGTGGATAACCTTATTATCGGAGGCGGTCTTGCCTATACCTTCGTAAAGGCTCAGGGCCACGAAGTAGTAAATCCCTGCTCGAAAAAAGAACAAGCTTGATCTTGCAAAATGAGTTTATGCAGAAAGCTAAAGACAAAGGCGTGAATTCTACATGCCGGTTGACGTTACAGTAGCCGATGATTTTTCCGGTGATGCAAATATTAAAGTCGTGCCGATTGATGAAATTCCTTCTGACTGGGAAGCACTCGATATTGGCCCGGAAACGAGAAAGAAGTATCAGGAAGTTATTGAAAGCTCCAAGCTCGTTATTTGGAACGGTCCTATGGGCGTATTTGAAATTGAGGCATTTGCATATGGAACTAAAGCTGTGGCAGAGGCGCTTGCTGGAGCAGAGGATACGTATTCTGTAATCGGAGGCGGCGATTCCGCTGCAGCTGTTGAAAAGTTCGGCCTTGCCGATCAAATGGATCATATGTCCACAGGCGGGGGAGCTTCCCTTGAATTTATGGAGGGTAAAGAACTTCCAGGCGTAGCAGCACTGAACGACAAATAAACAAAAGAAGAGGTGGAGAAATTTGAGAAAACCAATTATTGCAGGTAACTGGAAAATGAATAAAACCCACGAGGAAGCAGTAAGCTTTATCGAAGATATTAAAGAAAAGGTGCCGGCCGGCAGCAAAGTAGACACGGTTGTCTGCGCCCCCGCCCTATTTCTTAAAAGCATGAACGATGCGTCAGAAGGAAGCGACGTAGCCGTCGGCGCCCAGACAATGCATTTTGAAGATAACGGCGCTTTTACCGGCGAAATCAGCCCGGTAGCACTGGCTGACCTATCTATCCCCTACGTTATTATCGGACACTCCGAGCGCCGGGAAATGTTTAATGAAACAGACGACTCTGTAAACAAAAAGCTTCATGCAGCATTCAATCACAAGCTTGTGCCAATCATGTGCTGCGGGGAAACGCTTGAAGAAAGAGAAAGCGACAAAACAGAATCTGTTGTACGCGGCCAGGTGGAAAAAGGCTTTGCAGGACTCAGCAAAGAGCAGGCAGCACAGGTTGTTGTTGCGTATGAGCCTATCTGGGCCATCGGTACCGGCAAATCTTCCACAGCAGAAGATGCCAACGAAACGTGTGGAACGATCCGCCGCATTCTATCAGAGCTGTATGACCAGGAAACAGCAGAAGCAGTCCGTATTCAGTACGGCGGCAGTGTGAAACCTGAAAATATCGGCGGCTATATGGCGATGGAACACATCGACGGCGCCCTTGTAGGAGGAGCCAGCCTCAAGCCGGACGCATTTTTACAACTAGTGGAGGCGGGATCCAATGAGCAGTAAAAACCCTGTCGCTTTGATTATCCTGGATGGCTTTGCCCTCCGGGATGAAACAAAGGGGAATGCAGTAAAAAAAGCAAATACGCCAAACTTCGACCGTTTCTGGAATAAATATCCGCATTCGCAGCTTACAGCAAGCGGAGAAGCTGTCGGCCTTCCGGAAGGGCAGATGGGAAACTCTGAAGTCGGCCATTTAAATATTGGTGCAGGAAGAGTAGTTTATCAAAGCCTTACCCGCATCAACAAAGATATTAAAGAAGGCACGTTCCAGGAAAACGAAGCGCTTCTAGGTGCTTCCGAGCATGTCCTGAAAAATGACGGCAGTCTGCATATTTACGGCCTGCTTTCCGACGGAGGGGTACACAGCCACATTAATCATCTGTATGCTCTCTTGGAGATGGCGAAAAACAAAGGTATCAAAAAAGTATACGTTCATGCCTTTATGGATGGACGGGATGTTGGCCAGCGTACGGCAGAACAGTACGTGGAGGCTCTTGAAGGGAAAATGAAGGAGCTTGGTGTCGGCGAAATAGCAACACTTCACGGCCGCTACTACTCTATGGACCGCGACAACCGCTGGGAAAGACTGGAGAAGTCCTATCGTGCGATTGTGTATGGAGAAGGTCCGAGCTATTCTTCAGCTAAAGAGGCCATCAAAGCCAATTACGATAAAGACGTCTGGGATGAGTTTATTATTCCAGCTGTTATGACAAAAGAAAACGGAGAACCGGTAGCGGACATGCAGGATAATGATGCTGTTATTTTCTTCAACTTCCGTCCCGACCGTGCGATTCAGATGTCACGTGTTTTCACTGACAACAATTTTGACAGCTTTGACCGCGGGGACCGTTTTCCGGAAAACCTTCACTATGTAACCATGACCGACTATAGTGAAAAAGTAGAAGCAAACGTGGCCTATCCTCCGCAGGAACTGAAAAACACAATGGGAGAAGCTGTTTCCAAAGCAGGGCTCAAGCAGCTCCGCATTGCCGAAACAGAGAAATTTCCTCACGTTACGTTCTTTTTCAGCGGCGGCCAGGAAGAGGAATTTGAAGGGGAAAAAAGAATTCTTATTGACTCCCCGAAAGTAGCAACGTACGACCTGCAGCCGGAAATGAGCGCATACGGAGTAACCGATGCACTTCTGCAGGAAATCAAAGAAGAAAACCACGATTTTATCGTATTAAATTTTGCCAACCCTGATATGGTTGGACATTCCGGAGATATGGACGCGACAGTTAAGGCGATTGAAACAGTAGATGAATGCCTTGGGAAAATTGTAGATCTTCTCCATGAGAAAAATGGTACGGCTATTATTACCGCCGACCACGGAAACGCAGACGAAGTTACGACACCGGATGATAAGCCAATGACGGCCCATACGACTAATCCGGTTCCGGTTATCGTCACCAGAGAATCCGGGGAACTGCGCAGCGGAGGCGTTCTCGCAGATTTAATTCCAACAGCAGTAGATCTTCTTGAAATGGAAAAGCCGGAAGAAATGACAGGCACTTCCTTACTAAAAAAATAGACACGACAAAGGAGCGATTTTTACAATGGGTATGATTACTGATGTTTACGCACGCGAAGTACTGGATTCCCGCGGGAATCCAACAGTTGAGGTAGAAATCATTACAGAAACAGGCGCTTTTGGACGCGCACTTGTACCAAGCGGTGCATCCACCGGTGAATATGAAGCAGTAGAGCTTCGTGACGGCGGCGACCGTTACATGGGCAAAGGTGTTCTTAAAGCAGTAGACAACGTAAACGAAGAAATCGCACCTGAACTGCTTGGCATGGATGTAACAGACCAGACAGGCATCGACAAGCTTCTTATTGATCTGGATGGTACGGAAAACAAAGAAAAATTCGGAGCTAATGCGATTCTTGGTATTTCCATGGCCGCTGCCCACGCAGCAGCTGATGAGCTTGGCCTTCCGCTTTACCAGTACCTGGGCGGATTTAACGCGAAGACCCTTCCTGTACCAATGATGAATATCCTAAACGGCGGCGAGCACGCAGACAACAGCGTCGACATTCAGGAATTCATGGTTATGCCTGTAGGAGCAGAAAGCCTTGCCCACGCCGTACGTATTGGCGCAGAAATTTTCCACAACCTGAAAAAAGTGCTGAAAGACCAGGGCCATAACACAGCAGTAGGGGACGAAGGCGGCTTCGCACCAAACCTTGGTTCAAACGAAGAAGCGCTTCAAACAATTATTACTGCCATCGAAAAAGCCGGCTACAAGCCAGGTGAAGAAGTTATGCTTGCGATGGATACAGCAGCATCCGAAATGTACGAAGACGGCAAATATCACCTTAAAGGTGAAGGCGTTGTGAAAACAACAGAAGAGATGATCGAATTCTATCAGGATCTCGTATCGAAGTATCCGATTGTTTCTATTGAAGACGGCCTGGACGAAAATGACTGGGACGGATGGAAGAAGCTGACAGAAGCTCTTGGAGACAAAGTGCAGCTTGTTGGTGATGACCTGTTCGTTACAAACACAACAAAACTCTCTGAAGGCATCAAAAAAGGCATCGGTAATTCTATCCTAATCAAAGTAAACCAGATTGGTACGCTTACAGAAACATTTGACGCGATTGAAATGGCGAAGCGCGCCGGCTATACAGCGGTTATTTCCCACCGTTCCGGTGAAACAGAAGATGCGACTATTGCCGATATTGCCGTAGCTTCCAACGCCGGCCAGATCAAGACAGGTGCTCCGTCCCGTACGGACCGTGTCGCTAAGTACAACCAGCTTATCCGTATTGAAGATGAGCTTGATGATACGTCTGTATTTTTACAAAAAGGCGCATTCTACAACATTAATAAATAAACAGCATTAGAAAGACAGCGGGCATCGGAATCCCGCTGTCTTTTGCTGTATAACAAAAAATATTGTTCATCAAAGGAGAACATGCTCCCTCTATTGTAATTGGATACGTTATATGTTAATTTTATATATGTGTGATTTGAACGTGGAGGTGGCGGAGATGCAAACCATATTGTATGTCCTATTGATTATTGTATCGATTTCATTAATAGCCGTAGTATTATTACAATCGGGAAGAAGCGCAGGGCTCTCCGGGTCAATTTCCGGGGGAGCGGAACAATTAGTCGGAAAGCAGAAGGCACGTGGAGTAGAAGCCTTTTTAAGCAGAATGACAGTTATTCTAGCCGTGGTCTTTTTCGTATTAACGATTCTTCTTGCTTATTTTTTATAAGAAGAGACTGCGGACCTATAGCGAATATGAAATGAAATCATGCAGCAGGACATGTATTAGTGTCTTGCTGCTTTTTTTCATATATTCTTCCAGGCAGAACAAATAAAAGAACAAGAATGAGAGGCGTTCCGCTTATGATTGGTTGTCTATGTCTGCACGGCTTTACAGGGGCACCATGGGAGCTTGAACCGCTTTCCAGAGTGCTTGAGGAAGAAACAGACTGGCTCGTCTATACCCCTGTTCTCCCCGGTCACGATCTAATGACTGATTTAAGCGAACGCGAATTTCGCTCCCGGTTCAAAGAGTCGGACCACAAAACCTGGATTCATACAGCAGATCTGGCAGCTAAAGAATTGTTTGAACGCTGTTCGAAAGTGTATGTTATCGGTTTCTCGATGGGAGGGATCCTTGCGACGTACATTGCTGCGAGATATCCAGTCGAAAAGCTGGTATTGTTAAGTGCAGCGGCCCATTACGTTAATCCTGCCCAGCTTTCAAAGGATATGGCACTGATTATGAAGAATATGATTAAAGGCCAGTTAAAAAAACAGCCCTGGTACCCGATATTCTGGTCTAAAATTCATACCCCGGTCCGGTCCCTTTCTGAATTCCAGAAAGTGGTCCGCACGATTGAACCATTCATTAAAGAAGTGGAAGTGCCAACGTTTATTGCCCAGGGAATGAAAGACAGCCTGGTCCGAAAAAGCAGCGCCCTGTTTTTATATAAAGAAATTGCCGCTAAAGAAAAACAGCTTTATTTTTATGAGCAGTCTCATCATTTTATTGTACACAGTGAGAATCAGAAGCAGCTGATTGAAGATGTGCTGCACTTTCTGCTGGCTGAAAAAATAGAGCCTGATGTCGTCTGGAAAAGCAGCGGTCAGGTGTAAGATAGAATAGGAGTGGAAGATGATGAAAGTTGTACCCCCAAAACCATTTACCTTTGAAGGAGGAAACCGGGCGGTCCTGCTTCTACACGGTTTTACCGGAAGCTCAGCCGATGTTAGAATGCTGGGAAGATATCTGCAGAAGCAGGGCTACACCTCACACGCGCCTGTGTATAAAGGCCACGGTGTTCCGCCGGAAGAGCTGATGGATTCCAACGCTTCTGACTGGTGGAAAGACGTCGAAGCCGGATGGAACCATTTAAAAGAACAGGGCTATGAAGAAATAGCTGTAGCCGGTCTTTCTCTTGGAGGACTAATGTCATTAAAAGCAGGGTATACGTTCGGGGCAAAGGGTATTGTACCTATGTGCGCCCCGTTGACAACCATTGAAAATAAAGAGCGCCTATATAAGGGCGTCCTGCAGTATGCAAAAGAATACAAGCAGCTGGAGGGCAAAGACGAGGAACAGGTGGACGAAGAAATGGAAGCCTTTAAACAACTTCCTCTTGATGCACTTGATTCTCTTAATGGGATGATTACAGAAGTAAAAGACTCTCTGGATATGATTTATGCGCCGGTGAAAGTAGTTCAGGCCAAACAAGACGAAATGGTAGAATTAAAAAGCGCAGATATTATATACGAGGAAGTAGCGTCTTCTGTTAAATCCCTTGACTGGTACGAAGAATCCCCGCACGTAATCACACTGGGCCCTGAAAAACAGAACCTGCATGAAAATATATATCAGTTTTTAGAAAGCCTGGATTGGAGCACAAAATGATAAAAACCAACAAAGCAGCAAAAGTAGATAGAGAGGAGATGAAAACAATATGACAGAAGAACAAAAGCACCAGATGATGCAGTATCTGCAGGATATTGCCCAAAAACCAATGTCTATTGAAGAACTACAGGAAGCGTATCAGATGACGGAACCTGAACAGACGAAAGAACTAATGAAAGCCCTGAATGAACTGGAGGAAAGCGGGAAACTCGTCCGCACAAGAAGCAACCGCTACGGTGTTCCCGAAAAAATGGACATCATGCGCGGCAGAGTGCAGATGCACCAGCGCGGGTTTGCTTTCATCCTGCCGGAAGAAGAAGGAGAGGCGGATGTATTTATTCCCGCTCCGGAGATGGGCGGTGCCATGCATAAAGACACCGTACTCGTACGTGTGCAGCAGAAAGGACGCGACTCCAAGCCGGAGGGCTCTATTATCCGCATTATTGAAAGAGGCACGACAAAAGTGGTCGGTACGTATATCGACAATAAAAATTACGGGTTTGTTGAGGTGGATGACAAGCATATCAATCAGGATATCTTTATTCCCCAGCACAAAGAACACGGCGCGGTAGACGGCCATAAAGTCGTCGTGGAAATAACAAAATACCCGGAAAAGCGCTTCAGCGCAGAAGGAAAAGTAGTCAATATTCTCGGTCATAAAAATGACCCGGGTGTTGATATTCTTTCCATCATTCATAAGCATGAACTGCCCGGTGAATTTCCAGAAGCAGCAATTACGCATGCCAACGAAGCTCCGGACCGTATTACGGAAAATGAGATCAACAAACGCCGGGACCTGCGGGACGAAACAATTGTTACCATTGACGGCGCAGATGCAAAAGACCTGGATGATGCCGTAGCGGTTAAAAAGCTGTCCAACGGAAACTATCAGCTAGGCGTTCACATTGCCGATGTGAGCTACTATGTGCCGGAAGGTTCAGCAATTGATGAGGAAGCAGTGGAGCGCGGCACCAGCGTGTATTTGGTGGACCGGGTAATTCCCATGATTCCTCATCGCCTGTCCAACGGAATCTGCAGCTTGAATCCGCAGGTGGACCGCCTGACGCTTTCCTGCGAAATGGAAGTAACCGAAGATGGAGACATTGTAAATCACGACATTTTTGAAAGTGTGATCCGCACGAATGAAAGAATGACGTACAATGATGTCCGCCTGATTCTGGATGAAAAAGATGAAGATACACGTAAGAAATATGAAGAACTTGTGCCTTTCTTTGAACGAATGGAAGAGCTCGCAGCCATTTTGCGCAAAAAACGGTTTGACCGCGGCGCCATTGACTTTGATTTTAAAGAAGCCCAGGTAAAAGTAGACGAAAACGGGAAGCCTGAAGACATTTTAATCCGGGAACGCTCTGTGGCTGAAAAGCTGATTGAAGAATTTATGCTCGCAGCCAACGAAACGGTGGCCGAACATTTTTCCAAAATGAAAGTGCCATTTATTTACCGGATTCACGAAGATCCAAATGAGGAAAAGCTGCAGAAGTTCATTGAATTTGTAGCGAACTTCGGCTATACGATTAAAGGCAAGGGCAGCTCCCTTCATCCAAGCGCCCTGCAGAAGATTCTGGCAGATGTAAAGGGAGAACCGGAAGAAGCTGTGCTCAGCACCGTGATGCTCCGCTCGATGAACCAGGCAAAATATGATCCGGAAAATCTCGGACACTTCGGCCTGGCATCTGAATATTATACGCATTTTACGTCACCGATCCGCCGTTATCCGGATTTAATTGTTCATCGTTTGATCCGTACGTACTTGATTAACGGAAAAACAGATCAGAAGACAAAGTCCAACTGGCAGAATAAGCTTCCGGATATTGCCAAGCATACGTCAGAAATGGAACGCCGGGCAGTAGATGCCGAGCGGGAAGTCGATGATTTAAAGAAAGCGCAGTATATGGAAGACAAAGTAGGCGAAGAGTACACGGGCGTAATAAGCGGCGTGGCGAACTTCGGACTGTTTGTAGAACTGGAAAACACGATAGAAGGTATGGTGCACATCAGCTACCTTACTGATGACTATTATCACTTTGATGAAAAGCAGTATGCGCTGATAGGAGAACGGACGGCTAATATATTCCGAATCGGTGATGAACTCGAGATCCGCGTGCTTAAGGTTAACGTAGAAGAAGCGGATATTGACTTTGAAGTAGTCGGCATGAAAGCACCTGTTAAACGTAAAAGAAAAGAAACACCGAAAGTAATTGATGGAAGAGGCGGATCAAAACGGCCGGGCAAAAGTGAAAACAAGCCGACGGCTAAAAAAGGACGCCAAAAAGGAAAAACCGGGGCAAAAAAGCCTGGAAAAGATAAGCCGTACTACGAAAATGTAGGGAAGAAAAAACCGAACAAAAGAAAATAACACAGGTCGTTTGAGAACAGGGGGGATGGACGCATGGCTCAGCAGACAGAGGGAAGAGTGCTTGCCCAGAATAAGAAAGCCCGCCATGACTTTTTTATTGAAGAAACGTACGAAGCCGGACTTGCTTTAAAAGGAACCGAAATAAAAGCCATTCGTGAAGGCCGCATGAACTTAAAGGACAGCTTTGGGAAAATTGATGGAGGAGAATTATTCCTCCACAATGCCCATATCGGCCTGTATGAACACGGCAACCAGTTTAACCATGACCCGCTCCGCACGAGAAAGCTGCTGCTTCACCGCCGGGAAATCAGCAAGCTGATCGGCCAGAGCCAGCAGCCGGGTTATTCGATTGTTCCTTTGAAAGTGTATATTAAGCGGGGAAAGGCTAAAGTATTAATCGGCCTCGCCAAAGGTAAAAAGCAGTATGACAAACGGGAAACCTTAAAGCAAAAAGACGCGCAGCGCGAAATGGACAGAGCGATCCGTTCCCGCATGAAAGGCGAGTAATAAGGCTTTTCTATTGAAAATACGGGAAAAGAATGATAATATAATCACTCTAGGGAAAAGATTGGTTTCTTTTCCTTATTTCCATGGGGATGACTTGGCTTCGACAGGGATAGGTTGAGCTTGAGTTGCGAGCCGAGAGGCAATCTCGTAAAATGGCCACGCCAATAATAACTGGCAAAACTAACGAAAACCTCGCAGTAGCAGCATAATAACTGACTAATGCGGATCCCGCACTCGATCGCCCATGTCGAGTGATTTGGGGTCTCACCTAATAGTGGGCTACGCAGCTCCGATCTCCGCCTGAGGTCGGCTGAAGAGACTAATCAGGCTAGCTGTGCTGAAGCCTGTTGCTAGGCTGAAGCATAGGCGAAATATAATATAGCGACTACGCTCGTAGAAGCTCAAGTGGCGATATCTCTGGACGTGGGTTCGAATCCCACCATCTCCACCATACATATTAAATAGAAAGGATGCCGGCTCCCGGCATCCTTTTTTTTGTTTTGCATAGCTGTTTTCAGGGAAAGGATGAGCAGATAAGAGAGGGGATGCAGAATGAAAAAAACGGGACTATTTTTGCTGACAGCAAGCCTGCCTTTTGCACTGGCAGCCTGCGGGTCTGATGAAAGCGGACCAAGCATAGAAAGCCAGCCTTTAAGTGATGATGATTCAGAATTAGAGGAGGCGGCCTGGTACGATGAACTAGGCTATACCTCTTTTGAGATGGAAGTAGAATATGAATACGGGGAATACGATGTTTCCTATGATTACAATAACGGAGATCCACAGGCGGAAATTTCAGACTCCCGTGGAGATGAAGAAAGAGAAATCGAAGATGAAGAGGCTCTGCTCGAACTGGGCCAGGTGCTTCCCAATCTGGACGTAACGCCGCAGTCCAACGAGCTGCAGCTGATGAACGAGAGCGTAAATAATTTCCAGCTGGACGATAACTATCAGGAAATGCAGATAGACGTGGAATTTGACGAAGCGGAAGCTATCCAGGCGGAAGATAGTACGCAGGGATAAGAAGGAAGCTGTGCTTAGAGCATAGCTTTTTTCTTTGTAAAATTTTACCTATTGATGAAAACATATTAATTATGCATAAAAAAGATTGAATATAGATTAGGAAGGGTATCGATTAGGACAGACGTTCTTAAGCAAAAATCATCGCAATAAATAAAAAGCACACATTTTTATTTTCAAGAGCAGGAGGAGATTATTATCGCAGATCAAGCTAAAGCTTCCAACAAAAGCAGTGCTAAAAAGTTAAACGTGAAGCCGAAATCAAATACAAAAAAAGAAGAAGCTTCCATGGGCCAGGTTCTGGATACCATCCAGTCCTTTTTTACGACGAATATTCTTCCCCCTTTTAAAATAACATCAGTAGCGGCCCACGAAGAGGGCTGGGATGTGGAAGTGGAAGTAATTGAAGAAGAAGAATACATGAAAAAATATGCAAAAGACATGCTTCTCGGAGTATACGAAACAAAAATCAATAAAGATTTAGAGGTTGTTTCCTATCAGCGCGTCAGCCTGCGTCCAAGAAGCAAAACCCTGAAAAAAGAAGAATAAATACAACTACGCGAAAGAAGGAATATAGAATGAGTCAAAAGAGAGAGAATGCCATCGTAGAAATTACAAACGAGGATGATGAAAACGAAGAAATCGACCTGGAAACGCTAAGTGTAAAAGAGTTAAAAGAACTGGCGGAAAACAGCGGTATGGAATTAAGTTCAAAAAAGAAATCAGATATTATCGATGATATTATAGAATTTGTAGAAGAACAGTCCTCTGACAGCAGCGAGGAAGAAGAAACAGAAGAAGACGAAGAAGAAACAGAGGAAGAAGACGAAGAAGAAACAGAGGAAGAGGACGAAGAGGAAACAGAAGAAGAGGACGAAGAAGAAACAGAAGAAGAGGACGAAGAGGAAACAGAAGAAGAGGACGAAGAGGAAACAGAGGAAGAAGACGAAGAGGAAACAGAGGAAGAAGACGAAGAGGAAACAGAGGAAGAGGACGAAGAAGAAACAGAGGAAGAGGACGAAGAGGAATCAGAAGAGGACGAGAAGGAAAAATCCTTCCTGCCTGACAGCTCGGTAAGTCAGCTCGTTGATGACATTAAAGAAGAATTGAAAAACGAACTTAAAAAAGATATTCTGGATCAGGTAAAACAGGATGTAATAGATCAAGTTCGGAAAGAGTTAACGGATGAGTATAAAGAGAAGCTGGTAAAAGATGTGCAGAAAGATCTAAAAAAGCAGATAAAAAAAGACATAAAAAGCAGTAAAAAGAAATAGAAACAGCAGTAAGTAATTAAAACCCGCCGGGCTGCCCGGCGGGTTTTGTGTGCTTTTAAATAAACAGGCCGAGCCAGACCGCTGCAGCCATTGCAAGAAGAAGCAGCCATTTTTCATGCTGAGTCACCTGCTGAATATCATGGACATTCATTTTCCAGACCAACAGCAGCGAAAGGCCAATAAATATCAAAGCCCCGGCTGCGGCCCACATCCGGTCACCGCCGATCCAAAGAGCGCAGCCGGCAGCCAACATTAAATAGATCAGCGCAGGCACTTTCGCCGCAGCCGGTCCAAACCGTGAAACTGACCACACAACGGTTGTATTTTTTACAGGGGAGGCCCGGCGGTCTGCTTTCTGGTCCGGAATATGATGAACCATTACCCAGGCCAGGCATAAAAGAGCGTTCACCGCTGCGTTCTGGTAACCCCATTCCGGAACGGTCCCAAGAATAAGCCATGGCCCGGCAAGTCCCAGAACAAAAATAGAAGGAAACAGGCTCAGCCATTCCCCAGCCAGAGGAGTGTAGCTGAACTGAAAAGGCGGAAGCGAATAAGAAGCAGCTGCCCATACACCAACAACCAAAAGAACAGCAACAGGAATAAATCCTAAAATAGCAGCCACCGCTGCAGCGATTAACAGAAGGCCGGCTAGTGCTTTTCCAAGCGTTAATAGAGCATCAGGAGAAATACGACCTTCCTGAATCACCCGGCTTCCTCCTGAGAGCAGAGCAGGGCTCAGCGTGTCTGTTCCGGAGAGGTGATCGCTGTAATCATTAAAAGCATGCGTTAGTACGCCGTGCACCGCAAATGCCCCTGCCAATAAAAAAAGCATAGTAAAAAATAAAGTAGAAAAAGAAAAAGCATAATAGATAAATAATGGAAGCATGGTAGAAAGAACAGCGACCGCACTGGAAGAAACAACGGCTACCGCCCTCATAAGCTGAAGAAGTAACTGGTAGATAGAAATCGAACGAGAGTTCAACAGCGGTCAGCCCTTTCCGAATAAATGGTAATACAGCTTTTTTTCAGTATGAAGGAGAATGAGAGCAGTTTAAAGGAAAAAGAGAAACCAGTTTGATAGAAATAAAAGAAATAGTTGTATTATACTGGAAAGATAAATAAAAAAGATAAAGGAGCATACGATGTCCCGTTATTACGCGATGATATATGCAGCAGTCTTTCTCGGACTCGCAGGCTGTTCCTTTGAAGCAGAAGAACCGCTGAAAAAAGAAACTTCTGCAGACTGGAGTCAGTCAGACCGGGAAAACGTAATCGAAGCCGCAGCTGCACAGATTGGAAAAACAGAATATGAATTCGGAGCCGGCAGAAATGAAGCAGAGCGGGAAGAAGGTATTTTTGACTGTTCAAGTTTTGTGCACTGGGCATTTGAACAAGAAGGAATGAAGCTTGGATCGATGCGGGGCGTCACTACGGATACAATAAAACATAAGGGTGAGCAGATTCCTCCGGAAGAGATGCAGATCGGGGATCTTGTGTTTTTTGATACGTACAAAGAAGATGGACATGTAGGCATATATATAGGGAATGGAGAATATATCGGCGCTCAGGAAAGTACGGGAGCTGCAGTGGAAAGCCTGGAGGAAGGCTATTGGAGCAGCGTATTTAACGAGCATGTCAGACGCATTTAATATAAAGGTTTAGCAGAAAGGGAGAGGGGAACATAAACAAAAAGAAGGAAAAGGGTGAAGTGTCATGAAAACAGCAGAATGTGTAGTCGATGAAAAGGCAGAACTGGGGGAAGGACCAAGCTGGAATGCAGAGCTTGAAGTGTTGTACTGGGTCGATATCGAAGGGAAAAAACTGATGATATACGATCCGGCAGAAAA
Source organism: Sinobaca sp. H24 (assembly GCF_023845525.1). NCBI lineage: Bacteria > Bacillati > Bacillota > Bacilli > Caryophanales > Sporolactobacillaceae > Sinobaca > Sinobaca sp. H24. Next base: position 639 of record NZ_JALBWT010000003.1, on the reverse strand, counting down.
TAAAAACGAAACTATTTCGCTTGAGCAGTACATAGGAGCCGCGGTGCCCAAACGGGACGGCGGTCTTATATTGGCCATGCAGCATGGGTTTTATGAATTTGATTTAAATACTAAGCAATTAGAAGCGATTCATGATCCGGAACAGCACAAGCCGAATAATCGTTTTAATGACGGCAAGTGCGATCCATTCGGCCGTTTCTGGGCAGGCACAATGTCTTTTGACCAGGAAGAAGGCGAAGCCTCTCTTTACCGTCTTCATTCCGATCATTCAGTGTATACTGTCGTAAACAATTTAACTATTTCCAACGGCATGGCCTGGTCGGAAGACGGCTCGTTGATGTATTTTATTGATACACCCGCGAAAACGATCTATACGATGAACATTGATCCGCTCACAGGAACAGCGGACGATCCGGAAGTTGCATTTGTCGTGCCGGATGAAGAAGGGCCTCCGGACGGAATGACCATTGATTCCGAAGGGAAGCTGTGGATTGCCCACTTTGGAGAGGGACAGGTAATCCGCTGGGACCCTGAAAGTGGAAAGGCTCTGGAAAAAATAAAAGTACCTGTCTCTGTTACGACCTCGTGTACTTTCGGGGGAAAAGACCTCAAAGATTTGTACATTACGACAGGAAGCTC